>CAIRMR010000056.1 GCA_903879715.1 uncultured Bacteroidales bacterium | reverse complement strand
GATTTGGTCCTTGGAATTTGGGACTTTTAAAAAGTAAAATATGGGATTTGTGATTTGAGAAGACAAGAGACCCCAAACCCCGGAGGGGCTTATCGTTGACGAGCAATCTCAGACTTGGGATTTGGGACTTGTGATTTGGTCCTTGGAATTTGGGACTTTTAAAAAGTAAAATATGGGATTTGTGATTTGAGAAGACAAAAGCCCCCAAACCCCGGAGGGGCTTATCGTTGACGAGCAATCTCAGACTTGGGATTTGGGACTTGGGATTTAGTCCTTGGAATTTGGGACTTTTAAAAAGTAAAATATGGGATTTGTGATTTGAGAAGACAAGAGACCCCAAACCCCGGAGGGGCTTATCGTTGACGAGCAATCTCAGATTTGGGATTTGGTCCTTGGTCCTTGGTCCTTTGGTCTTTTTTGAAATCAGTTGTTCAAAAAAAAGAAAGGTTTGCAAAGCCTCTGAGAACGGTCAAACCCCAAAAACCTGCAAACCTTTCAATATTTTAATATCCTGATTAATATCTTACCACATCAACCCTGGCAACTCCTGCCTGGAGATCAATCATAATCTTGTTGGTACTTGAAGCAAAATTGGGTGTCTGGTATTTTTGCTTCCCGACTTTTGTAAAACCTTTAAAATTCTTGCTGGCCATAAAAGTGTTTGAAATAATTTCACAACCGGCACTTTCAGGCACCCGTATCATGATAGATGCCGCACCGGCTTCTAATTTTACATCAGTAAGCGGAACTGCTGCTCCGATTTTCAGATCAATATCCGAAGCTCCGCCCTGAATTTTCAGGTTACGTGTTTTGAAACCGGAAAGATCAAATTTAACTTCGGCAGCGCCAACATTCATATCCAGGTCCCAGATCGGGTTAGTATTCAGTTTCAGATTCACATTGTTACTTACTTTGCCATCATTGAATTCGCCTTTTTCGAGCGAAAGATCAATTATTGTAAGACTATCCTCAGCTTTAGCCGTCATTGAGTAATTTGCATTATCGTTGTCATGTTTAACTTCGATAAGCATGTTGGTAGTGTCGTTGATTGTAAATTTACCAACCCCGATATTAAGTTTAAGCTCGGCGAATTTGGTAAGTGTATCAAAGTCTTCGGACATCACATTATTATAAACGGTAGTGGAATCTTCATCATCGTTATCACGATTATTATTGTCGTTCCATTCCCAGTTCCAGTTATGGTTATCTTTCGGACCATATTGCTGCATGGCAAAGAATGTGATAACCACAGTAAGAAGTGAAAGCACCAGTTTGATCCAGTCCTTTACCGGGATAAGTGATATACCCCAAAGGATAAGTATTACAGGCCATAAGTGCCAAATAGTGTGCCAGCTGAAAAATAATACGCCGGTATTTTTGAGAATAAAAAGGATGCCAATTATAACCAGCAGAATTCCCCAGAATATTTTACGGTAGCTCATAGTGTTCGGTTTTTATTTGTTAGAATAATCTTATGAAACTGAATGCGGAAGATGCATTATTCTTTTTTACTGCTTTTATGTTCTGCCAAACTGGTAGCGATAAGCACGCCTCCTAATATTACCAGGGCAAGTGGCCACAAATCGTGGAAATTAATGTTGGGAATAAACCTGTTAGCCAGGAAAATCACACCCAACGAAATGAGTACTATCCCACCGATAAGCCCGTTGCGGTTTTCGGGTTTTACGGGTATTTCGAAAGGATTGGAAGTACTTGAGGTCCCAGTGCTGAAATCAGTAGTTGACTGTTCACCAGGATTTCCGGCATTAAAAGGTTCACCTGAACCCATATTCATAGTAAAAGGAGTAATAGGCTCAAGAGGCAGTGCAATCCATAAGATCAGGTAAACAATGGCTCCACCTCCGCCGGCAAAAGCTATGATTACAAATAACAACCGGATTATTATCGGATCGATGTCGAAGTACTCGGCTATTCCACCTGCTACACCACCAAAAACTTTGCTCTTAGCTGAACGATACAAACGTTTATTCTTTTCCATGACTTTAGGCTTTAAAATTGTTTTTGTTTAAGCATGTGACGCAAGGTTTGCGGTGAGGTTACAAAGAATGAATGTTTTTTGAAAAAATCAGGGAAAATGAAGAAAGATGTCGGATGTCGGATGTACGAGGTCCTTGATGTAGTCTGGAAGTTGTGAAAACTACAGGTGTAATGTCAATGAAATTTACATTTTATAAATCGTGATGACCTATTCTTCATCCTCATCATCAGCATCCTCGGGATCAGGTTTCGGGGAAACCCGTTTGGAAACCAGAATACCAATTTCGTACAGACTGTATAATGGAATGGTAACCATAAGCTGGCTGAAAACATCAGGTGGCGTAATAATAGCAGCTAAAATAAGAATAATAACAAATGCATATTTACGGTTCTTTTTTAAAAAATCAGGGGTTACAATTCCTATTTTCGAAAGCACATATACAACAACCGGTAATTCAAAAACAATTCCGACAGAAAGAATAGTTGTGGTAACAGTGCTGATGTAGGAAGAAAGTGAAATCTGATTCGCAACCGACGAACTTACCTGGTAAGTACCAAGAAAATTGAGGGTCCAGGGAACCATGAAATAGTAACTGAATAAGATTCCAATAATAAACAGAAGTGACATTACAAAAACAGCCTGACGTGCGTACTTGCGCTCTGTAATATATAAAGCAGGCATAACAAACTGCCACAACTGAAAAATGATAATAGGAAAAGCAAGGATCAGACCAGCAAACATTGATACAGTCATATCAGTCATAAACTGGCCGGAAAGGTTCAGATTAATTATTGTCAGCGACATCGGAGGCAGGCAAAGACTGTCAACGTGGATTAATTCACCAAGTTTGCAAAGCCATTTATAGGTAACAAAGGTGGTATCCTTTGGAGCAAGCAGAATTTCATCAAAAATGAAACGACTGTTGGCAAAAGCCACAACGGTCATAACAATCCATGCAAGAACCATGCGAACCAGCCTTTTGCGCAATTCGGTAAGATGATCCCAGAAAGTCATTTCCTTTTCGGGGTCCTCGTCTTTAACCTGATTATTTTTTTTAAGAAGTGCTGCCAAGAGATAAAAATAAGAATGGCAAAAATAGGGATTTTTATTTGACTTTAATTGCGCTTAACTTTTCAGGTTGCAATGTTTATCTATCTTTGGACAAATTTAGTAAACAGGTTCAAATTCATTTCACTTATGAAAATCACAAAACGCTTTCTGCTTTTATTAATGCTAATGTCATACCAATTTTCAGATAGTATCGCATGCACAGTAATTGTGGCGGGCAAAAAAGCAACCGCCGATGGCTCGGTACTGATTTCGCATACCGATACCGGACCTGATTCAAGGATATTCCGTGTTCAGGCAAAAACTTTTAAGCCCGGCGAAAAAGCGCCTGTATATTGGGGAATCCAGGATGCTGACAGGGCCCTGGATGATGATGGAAAAATAATCGGCTATATCCCGCAGGTTGAAAAAACATATGCTTATTTCCAGTCGGCTTACTCGCATATAAATGAATATCAGTTAGGCATTGCCGAGAGTACGACGGCACAAAGAGATGAGTTGATTGTTACCCTGGAAACCGGCAAGCAGATCATGACCATTGAACAAGCGATGATTTTTGCGCTGCAGCGTTATAAAAAAGCCAGTGAAGCGACCCGTTTTATAGGCGAACTGATGATAAAATATGGCTTTTTGCCTTCGTCGGGTGATGGTTCCGAAACACTCGTAATTGCAGATACGGAAGAAGCCTGGGTTTTTGAAGTTTTCGGAGTAGGACCTGGCTGGACTCCTGAAAGCGGTAAACCCGGCGCAATATGGGCTGCACAGCGCATGGGCGACGACCAGGCAGCCATGATACCAAACTGGAGCATTATCAAGGAAATCATCGTTGCCGACAAAAAGAATTTTATGGTTTCGGCAAATTATATGCAGGAAGCTATTGACCGCGGCTGGTACAGTCCTGCTTCGGGAAAACCTTTTATCTGGCAGGAGGCCTACACTCCTTTACCTGAAGAATATGCAACCAGCAGATTCTGGTTGTTTTACCAGACTTTTACACCAAATCTCAAAAAATGGCCGAGCCGTTTTCTCGATCCCGCCAACCCGTTTAAAGGAATGCAGCCTTACTACCAGGTTGTTGAGCCGCTCTCGCTTTATCCTTTTTCGGCCATGCCTGAGAAGAAAATATCAGTGCAGGACCTGATTGCTTTTCAGCGTTCTACTTTCGAAGGAACGATTTATGATATGACATCCTATCCCGAATGGCTGGTACCCGATGGAAAAGGAAACTATGTAAAAAGTCCGTTAGCAACTCCGTTTCCGGGAAGCGATATGCGCAAGCTTCTCAAACAGACTTACCGTCGACCGGTTGCCCGCCATCGCGGCCATTACGGGATGATTTGTCAGCTTCGCGGCTGGTTGCCGAATGAAATAGGCGGAGTTTACTGGGTTTATCTGGACAATCCGTATTTCAGCCCGTATGTTCCTATTTACGCCGGGAACCTTTTGGTAGCCGAAACCTACAACATTTACGATCCGAATAAATACGATGAGAAATCGGCACGCTGGGCAATTGATTTTGTGGATAACCTTGCCAACCTGAAATTCCAGGAAATCAGTAAAGATGTGCAAGACGCCAGGAATCCATTTGAGAATGAAATGTTTACAAAACAAGCCCAAATTGAACTGGAGGCACAAAAGCTATACAAGAAAAGCCCAAAAGATTCGCAGGAATACCTGACTGCTTATTCCAATGGCTTAATGAATAAAGTAACTGAGATGTATATTGGGCTGAGAAATTCGATTATTACAAAGTATACAAATAACCAGGAATAGATTGATAAGCCGGGGCGTGGTTTGGTGTCGCATCACGACCATATCCCGAATTATTCACGGGGTGACTTCGAGTGACCCCGTGAATAGCGAACACCGGGAATGAATCTACTGATTTCATTTACCTGCAAACCAATATCTTCTTAGTATCTATGGTGCCATTTGTCTGAAGTTGGCAAAAATAAATCCCGGCAGGCAGGTTTGATGCATCAAAAACCACCTGATGTTCGCCGGAATCAAATTGCTCATCAACCAGTATTTTGATCACCTTCCCAGTAAAATCAAGAATTTTCAGCGAAATAAAACTTCTTTTTTTTAATACCCAGGTAATGGATGCAGATTGAGAAAGTGGATTTGGAGAAATCTTCAGGACGTTATTGGATAACGCTTTATCAATACCCAAATATCCGGCAGGAGTAAAAGAAACCCTTACCAGCCCTGTGGAATCATTTCCATCACGGATATCGTATTGCATAATTTCAAGAGTATCGGTATGATCCCAAACATTATACCACGCATAAAGAACAGGGAACTGGATACTGGTTTTTTCAATAAACAGGTCAAAATTTCCATTTCCGGTTATCTCATTCAATCCCGGGCTTTTATCCTTTCCTCCACCAAGGTCAATTGGCATGCGTAAAATCCGGATTCCTGAGCCTGCATTATTCTTTATCGTATTGGAATATAGAGGACCCCGCAATCCATCCAGGATCATCCCGTCCCCTTTGCAATTTGCAATGGTATTGTGATGGACCACTTCAGCGCCCATGCTATAAAATCCAGTATAGGCCTTCTCTATCACATTATCAGCAAAAAGAGCAGTACCGGCTTTGCTGTAATACCCCATATTCCCGCCGTGTATTTTATTCCCGGTCACATACCCCCAACCGGAATAATTGAAAATTCCGGATGTTCCTTCATAAGGATCAGGATCGGGAGCCAGCACTTCATCGATAGTAATTGTGTTATTGATGATATGCAGCGGAGCACCGGCGCTTGAACGTATCCCGGAAACATGGCCTGTGCATGTGATCACATTGTTCCGGATGGTTGCAGAGCGCGATTTTACTGTAATCCCTGCTTTGTAATCTTCATCGATAAAAGCAGGAGAGTTTTCATTCGCTGTTATGGTATTATTTTCGATGAATTCGTCCTCAACTCCATATTGATTGCCGCCGCTCAGATCACTGATAGTGCCATTGTAAACCCGGTTATTGGAAATGGCTGTTTTATTTGAAGCTGATTTGTCGAATATACCATACTGGACATCATTGCTATCGATTGTGTATTTGTAGCCACCTCCGGATTTGATATATACATAACCACATTTATTACCTAGCACTTTCAGGTCAGAAGCACCTGCTCCCTGCTTGAATTCAATGATTCCGTCTGTCCCAAGATCGTTTTCTTCAACCTGAAATCCATTGTTAGAGCCGGGAGTAGTGTCATTTACAGGTATTCCTGCTCCAAAACCCAGGCTGATCAACGTTGAGGAACAATGACGGATCGTATTCAAGTCAGTGAAAGGCCCGGCATGGGTAGGTCTGATAAAATGAAATTCATCAAATTTCAGTTTTTCGAGTCCGATTGACAGGTTACTTGCCTGCTGATCAACGATAATGCCCGAGATAATCGTATTGTCGCGACTTTCGCCGATAAGTTTAACGCCAGCTTTCAGGTAAAGAGTATGGTTATTACCCGACCAGGATTCATCGGGTACGTAAGTGCCTTGTTTGATCATAACCGTATTTCCCGGTATAGCAGCATTTATGCCTTCTTTTATGGTATTGAAAGGGTGTGCCTGTGTTCCGTCTTCAATACCTGTTGTGTTGCCGGCATCCACATAAATGAATTGCGCCTTGCACGCAAAACTGAAGACAATCAATGATACCAGGGTGAAATATTTTCCCTTTTTCATGTTGAAGTTATTAAGACGTTATTTATAAATGATAACTTTTTTTGTAACAACTGTTCCGCAGGCCTTCAACTTGCAGAAATAAATTCCTGCAGGCATTCCGAATGCATTAAAAGAAACCTGGTAATTCCCAGGCAACATGTATCCTTTTGCCAGTGTTTGTGTATCTTTTCCAAGAAAATCATAAATCTTCAACTCCACATAACTTCCGGCCGGCAATTGCCAACTTATGACAGCAGACTCATGAAAGGGATTTGGGACATTCCGTAAGAGAAACTTAGGCTCTATACCAGAAGCATCATTTATCCCTGAAGCACTGAATGGAGTAAAATGAACTCTCGCAAGGCTATCATTATCTTTACCATCATAAATATCAAACTCACTTATTTCCGCCTCGGTGGAGTGTGTCCATATATTATTCAGGGCAAAAATTGTATCAGTTAACGAAGCCGGAGTTTCCAGGTAAAGATCATACCCATCATTGTTTTTTATAGTGTTGTTTCCTGTAGCAGAATCACCACTGAATCCCAATAATGCGTTATGTATTACGAGAATGCCATGGCCGCCGTTGTTCATAACAGTATTAAATTTCAACTGTATTGAATTGGTATCGCCAATTTCAGGGAATATGTCCAGGATCATTCCATCGCCTATGCAATTGGTAACCGTGTTACTATCGACCCGGCATGAAATTGTTGCCAGGCCAATCCCTGTGTGTGAACTTGTTATTTTATTATTTGCAATTCCACTCGAGGAAATACTTTTAAGATAGATGCCATAAGAACCTCCCTGAAGGTCATTTTCCCAAATTCCTTTAAAGGCTGCGGAATTAACTGAAATAGCACTCACCGCATTTGTATCCACCCCTGTTGACTGACCTGTTGGCGGCAGATACGGGAGCCTTATTTTATTCCGGCTAATAATGCCCCCTGATACAGTTGTCAATTTGATCCCGCTGACCGAACCATCCGAATTGACAACATTATTGGTTATTGCTACGTTGGCAGAACGACTGCTGAAGGAGATACCGCCATTAAGCAATTCGTTACCATCTATCAGAACCGGACTGGCAGCCACGAATGAACCTTTTATCGAACCACGGGTTACCTGATTATCCAGAATAAAATTACCACTGCTTGAAACAGCGGTAATCCTCAATCCTTTACCAATCACATTATCTGTTATGCTATTTGGCCGTGCAGATACTGACAGAATGACCAGGCTGTCGGATATGGAATTTGAGTCGATGAAAATGGTATCCGCCCTCGAAACCGTTTTAATCCATATGTTTCCATTGACTTGATTGTCAGTTATCCTGATATTTCCTTTAGAACTTACAGAACTGACTGTAACATCGCCCCCGGTTTCACAATCCGCAATTTCCCTCGAGCCACGACAGGATGCGTTTGCAATGAAAATACTTTTGATGACAGTATTATTTTCGAACAGGATACTGCCTGTAGAAGCGACAGAGTTGGTTGTATCCTGAAAGCTCTGTAATTTGCAATCTCTTATAATCAGGGGAGTACTGGTTGAACCGCTGTCGCTGCACCTGACATTTTTACAATAGAGCTGGCTGATGCTGACAGGCAGTGTATCAAGACTTGATGACAAGACAAAATCACCCTCAACTATGGTGGATTCCTGGCTTTCACCTGTTATGGCAATACATTTTGAGATCAGAAAGGAATGCTTTGAGTATGTCCCGTTGGCTATAAGGAGAGTATCCTGGCTCTGAATTATAGCCAATCCTTCTTCGATCGTGTTGTAAGGATTCGCAGCACTTCCGTTCTCAACACCAGTAGAGTTATCGGCATCAACATAAATGATTTGGGCATTGAGATGAGGGCATAGGCTCAGTATGAGCAAAAGGCTTAAAAAGGATTTCATTTTCATGACAGAAGGATTTTTACCACATAGGCACATTAGAACACATAGATTTCACAAAGAATTCTATGTATTTTCCTATTGTGACCTATCCCGCCAAGGCGGGACAAGTTATGCCTATGTGGTTAATTATCATAACTTTATTAGTTTCTTCACCATATTAAATTCCTTAGAAACAATCCGGCAGAGATACATACCACTTCTCAAGCTACTTACATCAATTTCCATTCTTTCTGTTCCTGCCGGGATGTATTTTTCGAACATTTTTCTTCCGTAGAAATCAAATATAAAAAGTGTTCCATCCTGGATTTTAAACCTTTCACTTTCAACAGCAACCTTATTCATTGCCGGATTTGGATAGACATTTACATTAAAACCTCCGGAGGCTGATTCGATGACACCGGTAACTGTTGTGGTAATCGTAGCAGTGCGGCTGTTGACAATGCCGCATGTATTGCTCACTTCAACCCAATAGCTGGTGGTTCCGTAAAGATCAGGTGTCATAAAGCTTTCGTCCTGCCCTGCCGGATTCGATCTGTCAAAGCCTCGATACCATTGATAAGTAAGCCCGGTACCTTTGGCAGAGACTGTGAGTTTTAATGCATTTCCTTCCAGGATTGTGCTGTCCCTGGGCTGGCTGTTTAATACAGGTATTTCGCAGGGAGGGAAACCGGTAAACCTGCTTAACCGTTGCGGATCGTGACCCCGCATAGGCCAGGCTGTATTCGCCACACCGAAAGCGGTGGTGTTAACTGCGTACAATTTGCCACGATACATGTTGGTATATCCTTCGCCGGTGCCTACGTAAAGCGTGCCATCGGGAGCAATAACGGCGGGTGAATTGCCGATAGCCCCAAGGTTTGGCGGATTACTCCACAGGGGTGTACCATCGGGCCGCAGGGCATACAGACGCCCATCGCCTCCTGCATAACTACTCGTATGAAACCCAAAATAAATATTGTTGTCGGCACCAATAACCGGATTGGCGAGTTGGCTGCCATATTTTTCAGGATCCACAGATTTAGGAAATCGCCATTTTTCAGTTCCATCGGGATGTATTGCGAAAAGTTTAATCCTGTATTGCGAACTTATATAAGACCAACCTCCGATATACACGGTACTGTCGGCCCCCACAACGGGCGATGAAGCCGCCAGCCTACCCAACGGAAACTCCCAGGCCTTGGTTCCGTTAGGATTTATTGCATAAAGCATGGTTGCTGTTCCCTCTCCGTTATCCACATATATTTTACCATCGGGGCCGATGCAAGGCGGATATTCGCTGGCAAAAAGTTTACCCTCCACCAATTTAACATCCCATTTCAGGCTACCATCGGGATTAATGGCAAATAACCGGGCCTCCCTTTTACTCATATCAAAAAGCTTAAACTCTCCTTCAGCAGCAAAGTAAATTGTACCATCAAGGCCAACTATCGGAGGCTTACCATCCAAACCTCGCAGCCATCCTTTGTTTTCGTACGCCAGGAATTTCCATTTCAAAGAACCATCCGGGTTAACAGCATGTAACACACCATCGTCACTTACTACATAAACAGTGCCTTCGTGCCCGATAGCCGCGCTTCCCCGAAGCCAGGGTATCATTGCACCGCTTCCGGCCATATTGTCGCCGGTTGAATACCGCCATTTTTCGCTCCCATCGGGATTAATGGCCCAAAGGAAGCCAAAATCATATTGATTGGATGACCCACCGATATAATATCCGAGTGTATTAATATAAATTGTTCCATCAGGACCTATCACAGGGGTTGCATAAGAAATCATGTTGGTGGGATCTTCCTGATCCTGGTATGCCTGCACTTTCGTGATCCATTTCACCGTTCCATCCGGTTTCATGGCGTACAAACGTGCATCCTGAATTCCAAAATAAAGTGTTCCGTCCTTTGCCAGGCCAACGCCACCCATAATCTCGCCATCGAGTTTATGGTCATTGGTGCGATTGGTATCATAAAACCATTTCACCTCGCTTACATTACCGGTTGATGCCATTGCATTGATGCTTATATCTTTGCCCGAAGTATTTTCAACTTCCACCCAATAATTGGTCATACGGGTAAGAGGAGGACTGGTGTATGAGGGCGAGTTGCTGCCAACCGGTTTCGAACGGTCGCCGTTAGCTCCTTCGAACCATTGATAGTTTATAACCGGGTCGCCGGTAGCCGCAACAGTAAAAGTGGCTGTTTGGCCGGATTTGATAAGCTGGCTTTCCGGCTGAACGGTTATGGTTGGCGGGATACCAACAAAACTATCATCGTGCTGGCAGGTGTGTTGCGGGTCGTGTCCAAAGGCTGGCCAGTGGCCAATAGCCAGGCCACCGCTGGTGCCGGCAAGAGCAAATACACCATTGTTGTTATAGGAGACTCCAAATATGGTTCCATCATTGGAGAGAACCGGGCTACTAAAACCTGCATCTTCTTTCGACCACAATTCCTTACCCGAAAGATCGAGCACATGGAGTTTATCAGCAGGGTAGTAAATGGTTTTGTCCTTTGCCAGCACCGGAGAAGTATAAACTGTCATTCCGGAAGAAAAGAACCACTTCGGATACCCATCGGGATGGATTGCATAAATTGCGCCTCCGGCACTGCCGAATGTAAGTGCTGAAAAATAGATTGTTCCATTATTGCTTATAACCGGTTCGGAGGTAATTGCTTTGATGGCAGGATAACCGGATGGTGCAATGGGTGTTGTAAACTCCCACTTGCTGGTACCCGATGCCGGCTGAAAAGCAATAAGCCTGCTCCCGGCACCGGCATAAATAATTCCATTAGCACCAATTACCGGAGCCGTACTGAAAAAGCCATCAATTTGTCGAACCCACTTTAGCTGGTCGATAGTTTTCTGGGGATAAAATGCATACAACATGCTTGATAACCGCCAGGGAATTACATACACAATTCCATCGGAACCTATGGTAGGATGTTGTATTACGAATTTATCGACAGGCACTTCCCAGATTAATGTTTTAGATACGGGATCGATGGCCAATACTTTTTGGCCTGCACCAATATACACCATACCATCGGCAGCTACCGCAGGCGAACTGGTAAAATTACGATCGGCAGTATAAATAAGAGTCATAGCCCCGGTAGCCTGATTAATGCCATAAAAACGGTTTTCAATATTGGTGTAAACAGTGCCGTTTTTTGCAACCGCTGGAGGTGCTGAATGACCCACGTTAATACTCCATTTGATGGAGCCGCTCACTGGATCAAGAGCAGTGAGGTATCCGGGTGTTGAGCTGCAAGGCCAGTCATCGGGGCCAAACTGGGTTATTACATCCTGAGAAGTAACAAGGATGTTTCCATTTAGTGCCACAGTTAAATTAGTGGGCAGTTGTTTGTCATCCGTCCATTTGGACTGCAGCCACTTTATGTTTTCCACGGTAATAGTTGCCGTAACTGAGTTCAATTCGCCTTTAGAATTTGAAATTTTCACCCAGTAGCTGGTGGTACTTGTAAGCGGAGAGGTTAAGAAAGAGCTGGAATCGGTACCGACCGGGATTGTTGTGTCGCCACTTTCGCCCTGGTACCATTGGTGATGGATGGGCGGGGTTCCCGTTGTTGATACCGATAAAGTTGCAGTCTGACCGCTGGCAATTGTCTGGCTTTGAGGCTCAGCCCCAATGGTTGGAATAATGGCCTCATCGGTTGATTGTCCGCTACAGATTGTTGTAATGGTAGTTGTTCTCGAAAGCGTTTCGGCATATGGCAGGTTCAGCGTTGCACCCAGCAAGGAGGCGTTGGTAGTGGAACGCACTGAAGGTTTAATACTTTTCAGGCTAAGTTTCCCGTAATTGGCAGAGATACAGCATGCCGGATTTAAACCATCGGCAGTAGTCTGCATAATTATCCCTTCTTTGGTAGAAGTCGCGCTGTTGCCTGTAAGAAGAAGCTTTCTATCAGCAGTTTCAGCCAGGCCTAAAGGAACGAGATTATTTGGAGGAGTAAACACATGCTGCCACCGGGGGGTAATTGTACCATCGCTATTAGCGGCAAACCTGTACATAAATCCACCCGGATAAGGTGTTTCGGAACCGGTTGAATTGGTATAACCGCTAAGTAACAGGTCGCCATTAGCGAGTGAAATAAAATTACCTGCACCAAAAGGCCCGAAAAGCTTTTCATTAGCCGAACCGTCCAGGATTGCTGTCCAGTTGAGCGAATCGCGGGTAACCGGGTAGTTTACCAAAAGGATGGATTTGCCGTCTTTTTCATCAGTATTTAATGCATTGCTACCGTACGAACGTGTGTAGGCAGCCACAGCCAAGGTATTTGCATCAACTTTTACAATATGCGAAGCGTGGTTGACCACTTTCCTTTTTGCCCCATCCTGCTGGTCATATGCTCCATCCCAGTCGCCACCACCAATAATGATCTGCCGTTTCATAGTCATTCCATCCTTACTTATTGTCCCCAGATAGAGGTTCCAATTGGTTGCCTTGTGTTTTATGGCACCATAAATTTCGTAACCGGCCGAAGTTTCAGCAATATCAAAAACAGTATTGTCATTCCCTGCAAGAATTGATTTTTGCCAGGTAACCTTACTTGCAGCGCTGTTCATTTTGATTATTTCAAAATAATGGTCAGTGCCGCCAACAGAGGTAATGGTTGATTTTGCCAGAATAAGAATAGAACCATCGCTGGTTTCAATCGCCCCGCTTGCCCAGGTATCGCCATTTCCTGCAACAGGAACCATTTTGTACGCCAGCACCGAAGAAAGGTCGGGTGACACTTTCAGAAAGAAACCGGTCTGCGTACTTGTCTGATTATCTTTATCAACATAAGCTACACCGGTAATAAGGAAATTGCCTGCCGATGTGATGGATGCTGACATAATAAACCCGGAATTGCTGTTGAAAACATCTTTACCTTTACCATCAACATAATTACCATTTGCATCCAGCTTTGTGAGATTAATGATGCCCTTGCCATGCTGTGATAAAAGCATATACCCGTCCGCCAAAGGAAAAACAGAATTAACCTCTGTTCCCTGGTTCTCAACCCGGAATATTTTTTCGAATGTGGACTGTGCCAGGGTGGTTCGTAACAGACACACCAATGAAATTACTAAGAGATAAGTTGCTTGTTTCATACCGTTAGAAATTATTGTGAGACGATCATTTTCTTAGTTTCAATCTTGCCGTTTGCCCGAAGCTGATAAAAATAAACCCCAGCTGGCAAGCCTTTCGCATTGAAATCAACGCTATATTTTCCGGCTGGCTTTAATTCGTCAACCAATGTAGCTACCTCATTACCAAACACATCAAATATTTTCAGCGTTTGCCGGCTGCCTTTTGCAGAATGCCAGCTGATGGTTGTAGTTGTTTTAAATGGATTTGGGCAATTCTGCTCTAATTTAAAATCTGCTGGTTGAAGAGAGCCTTCTTCCAGGCCTGTGAGAAGCGTATAATGTAATATTGTATTTAAATAACCAACTGCATATCCATTTGTAGGAGACGTAAAGAATATATCCGCTAAACAGTCGGTGGCGCTGTTTAGTTGTATTGTCCAGTTTGCTCCTCCATCAGTTGAATGAAGAATAACACCATAATCACCACTTATCCATCCTTCGTTTTCATTCAGGAAAAATACCGAATATAATGCCTTACCTGTAGGATTCTTTTGCCGCGTCCATATACCATTTTTATAGCAAAGTATATCGGAAACTCCTACAACCCAGCCATGATTACTGTCGTAAAAATAAATATCAGATATATAATTTGTAATATTACCTACATCAACCCATGTTGAACCGCCATCGGTAGTTTTAGCAAGACGTGGATCTTCAGTACCAACATACCCTGTGACTGAATCAACAAAAAATAATGAACTAACCACACCAAACCCTAATTCAACTCCTGCATCTTTCCATTCAACCCCGCCATTTACGGTTTTACTAAGTCTTGCATCTATTCCGCTTGCAAAACCAATAGATTTTGTAGGGAAAGAAACACATGTATAGGTACTTGATCCTCCCAGAGACATTTTGGTCCAGGCATGCCCGGCTGTATCAGTTGTTCTGGCACCTAGAGAAATATAACCAACAGCCCACAAGTTTATTTTTCCACCTTGTTTTACTGCTGCAAGGTCATTACACGCCACTCCGGTAAATTGCTCTGAAAACGGTTCAGCAGGACAGTTACTGCTGTAAAATATTTTATCATTGCCTAACAACCATGCTTCATCGCCTGAAACATAAATGCGATGTAAAACACCATAGGCTAATGGTGAGGTCATTGCTGTCCAGCCGTATTGCTGGGCAAATGCAGAGTGAAAAGTGAACAGTGAAAAGTGAAGTGTGAACAGTGAAAACAGAAAGTGAAAAGTCAGATTTTTCATGATTTTTAGAAATTATCTGTAAATGATCATTTTCTTTGTTTCAATCCTTCCATTTGCCTGAAGTTGATAAAAATAGACTCCTGCCGGCAAACTTTCCGCATTGAAATCAACGCTATGCCTTCCGGCTGTTCTTATCTCGTCAACCAGTGTAGCTACCTCATTACCAAACACATCATACACTTTCAGAGTTTGCCGGCTGCTTTTTGCAGAATGCCAGCTGATGGTAGTGGTTGTGGTAAATGGATTGGGGTAATTCTGATTTATTTCAAACTTATGGAGATTACTTTCGCCTATAGTATTTATAATAGATTTACTCACCCGCAATTGCAATTTCCAGGCATACAATACCCCGGTATTTCCGGTAGCATTGTCGTAAATCTTTAATATCCACTCACCATCCGGATCTGAACCTTTAAATACGGAAAGAGGTGAATAAGGCTTGTAGGTTCCCAAGGAAGGAGCTTTGTCCTGCACTAATAGCAATGGAGATGAATCGTCAAGAGTTGTCCTTACAAAATGATCACCATTACCGCCTGAATGGTATATCAGCGTATCGGTAACCCCTTTGTGAATGAGGTAAAACTCCAGATCTGAATCGTTTGTATGATATACCGAATCAATACTGATACTGATATCGGAAACTACAAATTCAGAAGATATTTGCTTACCTGTATTCACCTGGATTGTGTCGGAAGTAGATTCAAGATCGGTTATTGCTTTACCGAGACTATCTTTTTCAAATGTCAGCGAAGTGGTATTAGCCAGTGGTGCAAGCTTTAAAGTTGCGAAATCAAAGCTTGAAGTTGAATCAGTAACTATTGTTCCGGTTATAAATATATTTCCCGACTTATCCATTGCCATTGCATTGGCAAAATCATTTATACCAATGTTACCTCCGCTGATATTGTAATAAAAATAAGTATCCAGTGTTTTGCCGGTTTCGCCATCGTACTTTAATAAAATATAGTCATACCCAAGCAGTGAACTTTCGAGTGCCTGTCCAGCAACCAGTACATTTCCTGATTTATCAAATTCTATCCCGCAAGGTAAATCTGAAATATACCAGATATGACCGGGCCGGTCATAATATCTTACCCACAGCACTTCCCCGGAAGGATCATATTTTATAGTAGTCCATACCGGATTACCCTGGGTATAAAGAGTTGCAACCAAATTGCTCATGCCCGTAACATATACGTTATCATCATCATCAACTTTTATAGCCCTTGGCGAATCTGACCCCCAGCCGGGACATCCGAAAGTGGTAAACCAAAGTAATTCGCCGGCGGGTGTATATTTCGTAAGAGCCATATCTCCCCTGTTCGGATGCACCTGCGAAACAGATGCAGAAACATAAATATTTCCGGAATGATCGGTAACTAAATTACCAAATTGAATTGCCGGAATGGTTCTTAACCATAATGTGTCACCGGTACTGCAATCATATTTAATCAGCTTTAAAGTAGCGCCCAAACTACCTGAACGGGATGTCATATAAAAGTATTCTTCGGTGGGATCAAAACAAATTTCATCCACAATATCCAGCGTATTATAATAATCATGTTTTGATATCCACAGTTGATTGCCATCTTCATCAAATTTAATAGTTACGCATTCATAGTCGGCAGTTGATATGTCACTCCGCCCGGTTACGTATATATTGTTTAGGCTATCAATGATTAAATCCTTGAATGTATTAGTTCGATTTAAACCATCTTTAAATTTTTTTGTCCAAAGGGTATCGCCATCCGGTGAATATTTAATCAGCAATGCTTCGCTATATGAAGGACCACTTAATACTGAAAATTGCCCGGCTATTATAACATTTTTTTTATGATCAACAACCATTTCACTCGGGCTATCATTCAGGTAGGTTGTGGGTGTACTGCTATTATAACAGCTTCGCCATACAATTTCACCTTTGGAGTTGTATTTAATCGTAATGATGTCGGAGCCATACGTATAATTCTGGCTCGGACCGCATACATAGGCACTTCCATCTTCGTCAACATCAATATGAATAAAATTTGCATTACCCCAGTTTCCACCCTGAATTGGCGGATTGTATCGCCTGATCCATTCAAGGTTTATCTGTGAAGCTACCTGAATAGAAGTTAAAATAAGAAAGCTTAATATAAGGCAAAGCTTGTAAAATTTAGATTTTTTACTAAACATATTTCCTCCTTTTTTAGAAAAATATAACAATATATTATTTCAAATTTTTTCTTATTGATCAACGGATTACAATCATTTTCCTGGTTTCAACTTCCCCATCTACCTTAAGATGATACAAATAAACTCCGGGCGGCAAACCAGTTGCATCAAAAGTAACGAGATGTTCTCCCTTTGCCATTTCGCAATCCACAAGGGTTATCACTTCATGGCCTGTAAAATCGTAAACTTTTAAAATTACATAAGCTTTTTGGAGCAGCTGCCAAGTGATGGAAGTGGTTTCGGTGAATGGATTGGGGTAGTTTTGCAAAAGCTGAAAGCCACACCCAGGTTTGAGATCAGTTGTTCCGGTTGAAATCGCTTGTGAATACTTAACTGTACAAAAGTCGCCCGGCCAATCCATCCATCTTTCGCCGGTTACATAAACATTGAATAAATTATCAACTTCAATATCACTTTGCCAGAATTGGGTACCCTGGCCTGCACGCCAGCGTTCTTCTCCATTCTGATCATACTTAATTGCGATGATGCCATTTAAATTACCCGAAGAATAAACTGAATTTTGTTTGTCTGTAGCTATTGAGCAGGCAAGTTTATACGTGACAGCCGGAGGAAAAACAGTCCAGACAGAATCGCCGCCGGGTGTAAATTTCCTAATAAAATTTTTATAGGATCCGTTTAACAGCCGAAATCCGCCGGCAATGACAATATTGTTGGAAGTATCAACCGCCAAATCATAGAAAACAGAATTGCTTGAATAATCAGGGTTGATAATCTGTGTCCATGCAGGTTGATTGCCCCCAGTAAATTTGAGTAGTAATAATTTGTTTCCCAGGTTAGAAGCATTACCCATGAACTGGGTTATTAGTACCTGGTTTCCATCAGAATCAATAACCATTTTTGGTGACGACGCCATACCCCAGTCGGTATCCGGAAGAATATAATCCAAGAAATTGCCTCCAACCGTTACCAGGCGTAAAAAAGTTTTACCATTTTTCGAGCCATAGCCGAGTGCATAAACCTGACCATTTGGATTGACCCCTATGGATGTGCCCACCGACGCCGAGCTATCCTGCCAATGATAAACCATACTGTTGCTGCCATTAGGCATGTAGGATAACACAACCATATCATACCCGGTACCACCGCTGTTAAAAGCGCCACCCCAGGTTTCGCCGGTAATAAAAACGCTGTTATTAAATGTAGCTATCCCGTTAGCCCTGTCGGATGCGTTTGGATCAGGATTCAGGTATCGTTCGAAAAACATTTGTTCCCCGGAAAGATGATTGTATTTAATGGTTGTTATAAAAAGATCGTCATCCCGATCAGGGGGTTTATGCGTGTAGCCGGTGACAATAATATTCTGCTCATTATCAATTGCTAATCCATTAAGGTCGTCAGAGTTAGAACTACCGGGTTCTTCAAAAACGGAAGTCCAGAGCGAATCGCCGAGGGCATTGTATTTAGTTACGCACATTTCGCCGCGCTTGCTCACATTAGTATTTGAAACTCCAGCAACAATTACATTGGCTGAATCATCAACCGCAATAAACTTTGCTTTATCAGCCAAAGCCGGTGCGGCCGAAAATCTTTTGATCCATTGCTGCTCCACCTGCGCGAATGAGGAGTAAAACGAAAGGAAAGAAGCACTGCAAATAATAAAAACCTGTATATTTTTTTTCATAGCATATCTCTTTACTATTATTTCAACACAATCATTTTCTTTGTTTCAGTGACATCATCTGCCTGGAACTGATAAAAATAAACACCTGCCGGCAGGCTTGTAGCATCAAATTTTACTTTATGCTCACCCTCTTCCTGCACACGATCCATTAAGGTTTTCACTTCACGGCCTGTAAAATCGTAAATTTTTAAAATTACATGTGTGTCTTTTGTCAGTTGCCAGGAGATGGTTGTGGATGTGTTAAACGGGTTTGGGTAATTTTGAAAAATTATAAGATCATTTGGTATGGAATTAACTTTTTCTTCCCTGATCGAAGTAACTGAACCATCATTTATCCTTATAATTTTGCCTTCACTACCAATTGCATAGCCATAACTCTCATTGCTAAAATAAAGTTCGTTTACAGAACCGGTTAAAAACTGCTGAGTTGACCAGGTTGTACCACCATCGGTTGTGTGAGCAACCTTAGAACCGCCAATTACGTATCCTGATTTTTCATTACTAAAAAATATGTTTCCAGAAAAGCCAATATTGGATAATTCAGTCCAATCTTTTCCACCGTTAGTTGATTTTAGTACTTTCTTATCAGAACTAACAAAAAGTGTGTCTCCGGATATGAAACAAACATCCGTAACAAGGAAACCCGGAGTAATATTTTGCCAGTTCACACTGCCATCCATAGTTTTATAGATTCGGTAACCATATCTTAAATAACCAGTTAAGTTATTGGAGAAATATATATCTAAAATATCACTGCTGCCCGGACTGGTTATTGAGTTCCAATTCGCTCCACCGTTCGTTGTTTTTATAAGTGCGCCAAAACTACCACCGGCAAATCCTATGTTTTTATCAATAAAATATATTGAAAAGAGTTGATTCGGAATACCGGCTTTTTGAGTTGACCATGTGTTTCCGCTATCGGCTGTGAATCCGATAAAAGGTCCATTGCCGGCAATATATCCGGTATCAGCATTTAAAAAGTGAACAGAATAAATTGTTGGATTACCAGGAATAATAGTCCGAAGCCAGTCGTCACCTTGGTTGTTAGTTCTTAAAATTACTCCTGATGAACCGACTATAATCCCGTAATCAGGATTAAAAAAAGTTATATCGTTTAAGTCGGCGGTGGTAAGATTTTGATAAAGGTCTGTCCAGTCTATACCACCATTCAACGTTTTATAGATCTTTCCCTGTTCGCCAACAGCAAATAATGTGTTATGATTAAGCGCACAAATTCCGTATAGTTCGGCATTTTTATTCATCGAAACATCATTCCAAACCTTTCCGCAATCAGTTGTAACAAGCACTAAGGCATGTCCCTGGTTATTTTTTCCAACAGCATAAGCGCAGGTATCGTTTGTGGTTTTCACGCAATTTAAATAATACCAGGAACTATTATTTTTCCGTGTCCAGTTTTCGCCACCGTTGGTAGTAGTTAATATCATTTCGGATGCTACAATATAACCGGTATCCGGATTGGCAAAATGAACTGAATTAAGCCAGGATGATGTACCTGAATTTTGCAAAACCCAGCTTGCTCCACCATCAGTAGTTTTGATGATTTTACCGTCAATACCAACTGCATAGCCGATGTTTTCATTAACAAAGAAGATGTCATTCGCCCAAAAATTAAAATTCAGGGTTTGTTGTATCCAACTCTGTCCGCCATCGGTAGTTTTTAAGACAAGATCTTTTGGTCCCGTAACGTATCCGATATTTTCAGTAATAAATGAAGTGTAGATATAACCATTTGCTGGAATAGTGAGTTGATTCCATGTTTGACCTGAGTTGGTCGTTTTAAAAAGCTTTCCATCATATCCACCGGCATACCCTACCGCATTATCAGGGAATTCAATAGAATAAACAGTAGATGTAATTCCAAGATTAACAATCTCCCATGTTACGCCACTGTTAGTTGTTTTAATCATCGTGCCTTCCTGCCCGACAGCAAATCCGGTGTTTATGTCAGTAAAGGATACATCAACGAGCGTATTCCCTTGCGGGTAGGGATTTTGCCAATACCAGCCTGATTGCTGAGAAGATGAGAGGAATGGAATGGAAAACAGAAATACGGTGATCAGGCTTTTAAAATAATTAGCGGGAATTTGCATGACATTAGTTTTTAAAGTGGATAAATTATTTCAGATATATCATTTTCTTAGTTTCAATAATTTCGTGTGACTGAAGCTGATAAAAATAAACCCCAGTTGTCAGCCCTTTTGCATCAAATTTTACTTTGTACTCACCTTTTACCTGGTTACCATCCACCAGGGTTTTTACTTCGCGGCCTGTAAAATCATAAACTTTTAAAACGATATGGGCATCTTTTGGCAGTTGCCAGGAGATGGAAGTAGTTTCGGTGAATGGATTGGGATAATTCTGGTCGAGCCTGTAGTTTTTATCTTGATTTATGTTTTCCGGTATAAAGGTTGCTCCGCCATCTGTTATTTTAATTATGGTTCCTGAATAACCGACAGCCCAACCCAGGCCTGGACTCGCATAATAAACATCAATCAGGTAGTTGTTGGTGCAGGTGGTTCGGTTGGCCCAGCTGCCGCCCCCGTCAGTGGTAATAAAGGTATTTCCCGACTGTCCACAGATCCATCCGTTATCAGAATCAGTAAAGTGGATCCCGAAAAGAGCAGCGGTTGACCCGATGTTTTTAATGATCCAGTTGTTCCCGCTATCAGTCGTATAAAGCAGGGTCCCGGCTAATCCGGCAATCCAGCCTGTTGAGGCATTGATAAAATACATCCGGTTCAGGTCAACGTTTATCGGGCTAACCTGGCTCGTCCAGGTGGTGCCGCCATCAGTGGTATAAAGTATCACGCCTCCTCTTCCGATTGCCCAACCTGTATTTTCGTTAAAAAAGCAGACATCAAAAAGGTTTGAACTGACAACGCTGGTCTGGCTTGACCAATAATTACCGCCATCGGTTGTTGCAACAATGGTGCCGCTGTTTCCTACTGCCCAGCCTTTTTGGTTATCAATAAAACAGATCCTGTTCAACCTGGATGTTGTACCGCTCGATTGCTGGAGCCAGCTGGTTCCGCCATCTGAAGTTTTCATAATCATGCCGTCAGAGCCGCATATCCAGCCGGTATTGACATCAAGCATGCTGATGGAATTGACGTAGCTAAACGTCGTTAATGATTGATTTATCCATGAGGCACCCCCATCGGTTGTTTTAAAAATACCGCCGAGCTGTCCTACCACCCAGCCATGATTGGAATCCAGAAAATGCATATCCTTCATGTCATTTAAGAAACCGGAGGTTGATAAATTCCAGTTGGTACCATTATCGCTTGATTTTATAATCAATCCTCCCTGGCCGGCGCTAAAGACGAGTCCATTGCCTGCATATGCCACCGACCTGAGCGTTTTCTGAGTAGGATCGGGGCTGAAAGAATCATCCCAGGTAGTACCGCCATCGCTTGTTTTCAGGATCAATCCCTGAAATCCGGCAACCAATCCATTTTCAGCGTCACGGAAACTTACAGAGTATAAATCCAGTAAGGTACCCGATTGTTTTGCGATCCAATCCAATCCCCCATTGGTTGTTTTCAGGATTGTTCCATCGTCACCGGCAATCCAGCCGGTTTGCTCATTGATGAAGGTGATTGAATTTAACAACTTAGTAACCGGGCTTGATTGCATTTGCCAGGTTTCACCGCCGTCCCAGGTGCTGATAACTGTTCCATTCGAACCGCATGCCCAGCCATGCAATGAATCGGCAAAGCATACCGATGTCAATATTTGTGTGGTTCCGCTGGTTTTCTGAATCCATTTAGCACCGCCATCGGTTGTTTTAATTATAGTGCCTCCAACTGCCCAGCCCAGTTTACGGTTTAGTAAGAAGATTGCTGTCAGGCCTGAAAAAGTGCCGCTGTTTTGCTGAATCCAGGTTACCCCTCCATCTGTCGTTTTCATGATTATGCCATCCAAACCGGCCAGCCAGCCGTTATCAGCATCCGTAAAAAAGGTGCTTAAGTAGTAGTTGGACTGATTTATTGTTTTATTGATCCAGTGAGCACCTCCATCATGGGTCATTAAAAATGTTCCCTGGTATCCTGCCGCAAATGCATGGTTTTCATCCAAAGCATGAATCGAGTACAAATCATTGCCTTGCGGTAGAGGATTTTGCCAAAACCAACCGGATTGCTGGGAAAATCCCATTAAGGTACAGGAAAATAAAATGGCCATTACCAGGCCTTTTATATAATTCGATGGAGTTTTCATGACATCTGTTTTTAAACAGGATATATTATCTATGGCATATCATTTTCTTTGTTTCAAATCTTCCATTTGCACGGAACTGAAAAAAGTAAATTCCGGCTGGTAAACCGGAAGCATCAAATTTTATTTTATGTTCACCTTTTGCCTGCTCACTATCCACAAGCGTTTTCACTTCTCGGTCCGTAAAATCATACACTTTTAAAACTACATGGGCCTTTTCAGGCTGTTGCCAGGTGATGGTTGTAGAATTTATAAATGGATTGGGATAATTCTGGCATAATTGAAAAGTACCAGTTCCGGACGGCGATTCATCAACAGCTGTATTTTGACTTGGATCATAGGCAAAAAGGTACCCTTTGTTGTATACCGTTAAAGCGGTTTTTCCTCCTGTCCGGGTTAAAATTCTTGAACCGTGAGTTTGAGAACTGGTATTGAGTGTTACAAATATTCCCAGATTTCCATCATAAAGAAGATGGCTGGTAAGAGTTGTATTTAAAGGATCGTAATAAATAAAAATATTGTTGTTCCGATATTCGATACCTGAATAATAAATGATAGGATGCGCTGCTACCGAATTTGTTACCGCACTGTATCCATAATAATTCTGATCGTTGCCGGGCATCATAAAAATACTGTCGGCGGGATAATGGGTTCCGCTTTTGGAAGCCTGTATCGTGATTTCACTCCCTGATTTGGCATTATAAAATGTTGTTGAGTGTTGGTTATTATCTGTAAGAAAATAATACCCGGTTTTTTCTCCGGTTGTCACGCCTGAAGATGCTACACTTTTCACCAGCCAGGAATCATTTGCAACGGAATAAAGTAAATGCTCTGCCGGCTGAGTATAGTTTACAAATTTTACAATGGAATAGTCTTTAGTGCCAAATACATCAGAATAATTGTTGCTTGTGGCAAAACTGACATCTATAATACTATCGGTTGTTCCGTTATAATTGAATACTTTCATTCCCTGAGCTCCGGGTCCTTTGTAATAAACAGTTGTAGCGTAGTTATTTCCAAGCCATATACCTTGAATACCAGGAAATTGCCCTGCCTGCCAATCCGAATTATAGCTCGCTGAATCACCGCTGAGAATATCATAAAAAACAAGTTTATCTTTTGTGGTTAGTGCAATTATGTGCCCTCCGATATAGTTTACATTCCGGTAATCGTACACAATATTAAAATCGTGCTGGGTAAAAACGCGCGAATAAACATCGTACGTTATCAGGTTAACTTTATCTCCGTTGTCTTTATCGTAGGTGATATGAAATATACCCTGACCGCCGGTTCCCATGTCATTAGGAACGAGGTGGGTTTCGTTGTAATTATACTCATACGAAAAATCATCAAACAATCCGGTAAGCGTATTAAATACCCATAAATATGAAGTGGCAATACCATTTGTACCTACCTCGGATCTTGAATTGAACAGGTAACACAATCTCGGGTAAACCCTGTTTATATCATACTGATAAAGCACATCGTTTATGTAGATATCGGAGGTTTTAGTAGCAAAAGTACCTATGTAAGAACTATATCCGCCGCACAAATATGGAGCGTCTGAAGTACCTCCAAAAATAAAGCCATGCTCCAGTTGACGGAATAAAGGTAAGTTTACGCCTGTAATTTCTGAAAGTGATTTAGTAACCGAACTATATGCAACCAGCGTTTGCGATGTAAGATTATCTGAAAAGAGATTTAAGCATAAGTAATCATCACCCGTATAAACATCGCCGTTGAAAGCTGTACCAACTGAAGTATAGTTTGCGCTTCTGATCTGAGAATCTTCCGCGTCGAAAACATATATTTTTGAAGTAGTAACCACATATCCCATAATTGCTTTGCAGCCGAACAATTTTCTGCCGGCAGTTATTATCTGCCCTTCGAACTGTAAAACCTTAAAATCGTGATTTACAGCGCTAAAAAAAACAGCAAGCGAATCGTTCAGCAGCATGGCACACTTGCCACCGGCAGCAGCATCTGTCCAGGGAAGTGTTGTAGCTATTGAAGCTGAGTCCCAGTTTCCTGTAATAGTGCTGAATGCATACGCCATGTTTGATGACGTTTCGGAGAATACTAAACAGGTTTCGCCAACAGCATATTTATTATCTGAGGTGAGCGTCTTTCCTACATTGAGTATATCCCAAAACGATTGCTGCGAAGATGCCAAGGAAGGGAAGGAAAACAGAATGGCCAAAAGAAGGCCTCTAACATAATTTCCGGAAGTTTTCATGACAGTGGTTTTTATCCCGATACTTATCGGGGTGGATACTTATTTCAGGATTATCATTTTCTTTGTTTCAATTATTCCTATAGACTGTAACAGTAAAAAAATATCCCCGTCGACAATGCAGCAGCATCCAATTTTGCTATTTATCCACCTTTCTTCTGATCGCAATCCACAAGTTAAAAAATTATAAATTTGAATTTTGACCCTGCAATTCACCTTAGCATTACCCATCTGTTTGAAATAACTTCCTGCATCTGCGTGTTTAAGGAAACATCTACATACCTATACATTTCTTAGTGAGCATATAGTTACCAACCCGCAACTGGTAATAATACACTCCAACGCTAAGATGCGACCCGTCAAATTGAACAGAATGTTCACCTTTTGGCAGAAATTTGTTAACCAGGGTAGCTATTTCCTGCCCACTTATGCTATATACTTTTAAAGATGTGATTCCATCGATGCTGCTTTTCCAGGCTATCTCAGTATTACCTGTAAATGGATTTGGGACGTTCTGAAACAGTTGTATTCCCGGTTCAGCAGCAATTTCTTCCGGTTTGTCTACAGAGGTCAGTTTTTCATATAAAGGTTTAATCCCCCATGCATTCAGCGTTCCTGTATTCCCGGTCTTGCTGTCGTAAACTATTAATACCCAATCTCCTTCAGGGTTAAGACCATTAAAAGAGGTAAGAGCCTGTAATGGTTTGTATTTACCTGAATAAGGAGCTACGCCATTTGTTATCGTCTTTTTTGCATCATCAGCAAACCTGGTCCATAAAAAATCGGGTCCCTGGCCGGTAATCTGGTTAACAAGAGTTTTTGTAATGCCATTATGTGATAAGCGGATTTCAAGGTCACTAGCCCGGGTATGCATTATTGAATCAATCATTACTTCCAGTCCGACCAATTGATAAACACTGCTTTTAGATTTCATGCCGGAAACTTCAAATACCAGTGTGTCCCTTGTTTCGGTAAGGTCGTTAATGGGAAGATTCAGCCTGTTGCGAAGGAATGTACCGGGCTCATTCCAGAATCCTCCGTTTTTGGTTCTTTTTATGGTGCCGCCTTCACCACATACATAACCGTTATTAAGATCAATAAAATATATGGAGACCAGGATATTGCGGTTCACACCGCTGTATTGTTTAAACCAGGTGTACCCTCCATCTGCCGAGCGAAGGATGGTTCCGTCAACACCAGTAGCCCAACCATTTTGGGGGTCAATAAAATAAACCGCCAAAAGCGTTTCGGAGAAACCGGTTTTAATTTCCTGCCAGGTAACACCTCCGTCGTGGGTAAGCATGATAATTCCATAAACCCCTACTGTCCATCCATGCATTTCATCAATAAAAAAAACAGACCTGAAAAACCAGTTGTTCGTAACCGTCAGATCAACCCTTTGCCAGTTTGCACCGCCATCCGTTGTCCGTAAAATTGTTGAATCCATTCCCACAGCCCAGCCTTTTTCGGGAGTGATAAAAAACACATCAGCAATCTTATTTAAAGTGGGATTGGTCTGCTTAATCCAGTCTTTCCCCCCATTGGTTGTATGCGCTATCTGGCCCCAGGAATCCAGGCTGGCAATCCAGCCATTATTTTCGTCCAGGAAAAACACTTTATCTACTGATCCACTGACAGGACTCGTTTGTGTGGTCCAGGTTGCTCCTCCGTTTATGGTATGCCTGATCGTTCCATTGTCTCCAACCGCCCAGCCTTCATTTTTGTTAACGAAATCGACACTGCTAAAGAAAACGGGTTTGTCGAGCTGTATTTCCCAGTTCTCTCCTCCATCAACGGTGCGCATAACAACACCATTTTTGTTACCGGCATCATCTAATCTTTCCCCTCCAACCACCCAGCCGGTATCGGCATTAATGAAATCCATGTCCATCATCATATGATTGGGTTTCTTATTGAGGAATTCAAACTGAGCATCAGCCGGTTCTTCTTTTTTAATTACCTGCCCGTACCACCCTGTTGCATAAATGGCCTGGCCCAAGGCCTGAAAGCATACATCATTCAACTGGTATATTGTTGGTGATTCCTTATCTGTCCAGGTAGTGCCACCGTCGAGTGTTTCGAAAATATGACCTTTATCGCCCACAGCATAGGCAGGCCCTACTATTCCCTTAGTTTCGACGGCATACATGTTCAGGAAGGGCGCCTGGTATTCCAGCACCCATGTCTCCCCAAAATCCTCAGAACTGATAACAGTAACCTGATTGCCACAGGCCCGGTAATCGCCATAATGAACCACATCAATTCCAAGCAGGTTGTATGTTGTTGGAACAGGATGGATTTGCCAGGTAGCACCATGATCTTTGGTATTCATCACCAGGCCATTGTTACCGCACACCCATATCTCCTCGCAATGCCTTTGGTCGATCTCCCAGAACCAGGTGTGAACCGGGGTGTAGATCTTATCCCAGGTTTCACCGTGATTATAACTATGAAGTACCACGTCGTGGCCGCATATCCATGGACAGTCGCCACCGTCGGCACTTATTGAATAAAGATGCTCGGTGGTGCCGCTATACTGTCTCGTCCAGTTGTCACCTGTATTCTCAGTATAAAAGATAGTGCCATTATCCCCCACAATCCATCCTCTCCCTGAAATGACATCCATGTATACGCAGTTAAGGTTCCGGGAGGTTTTCAGATCGACTATTTCCCAGTCATGACCGGAATTGCTGGTGCGTATAACTACGCCCATATCTCCTACAGCCCAGCCTGTTACTCCATTCATAACAATGGAATTCAGATCATTCCCCTGGAGGTAGGGATTTTGCCAGCGCCAGCCATCCTGCGCAAAGGTTGTGCCGGCAAATAATAAAATGAGCAAAATGCTGATAAGTTTTTTCATGACTCTAAGTTTTTAAAGACACAAGGACTTAATCAATTTGCATTTACCAGATTAATTCTTGTTTGCTATTTAATCAAAATCATCTTTTGCGTTTTCAAAAAATTACCTGCCTGTAAGGTGTAGAAATACACCCCACACTGCAATGAAGAAGCATCAAATCTTGATTCATGTTTTCCGGAAACTTTGTATCCATTCACCAGGGTTGCAACTTCCTTCCCATTCGCGCTGAAAACTTTAAGGGTTACGTATGAATTATCAGGAATACTAAACAGAATGGTAGTAATGGAGTTGAAAGGATTAGGACGGTTCTGATCCAGGGAATATCCTGCTGATGGCTGAGCTTCATCCATGGATACAAAAGTGGCGGTATACCAGTTTGGTTCTCCATATGCGCCCCAGCCTCTTTGATTTTTTGCTTTCACTCTCCAGTAATATTTACCTGTTCTGGCCTGATCAAAGAGAAATGTTGTTCCCGCAATTGCAGTATCTGCTATCGGATCAAGGAATTCTGGTGTTACATCAATTTGCATCCTATAGTGAGTTACTTCAGGAATGGAAGAAGTCCATTGAAATGAAACACCTTGAGCATTAATAAGGGCAGCATTTGCAGGTAAAAGCAAAGCGGGTGTTGACGGAATTTCCAGAAGCCTGATACTTCCGTAGAATAATTCATCAGGTCCATAGGGTTGAGATATACGTTGCCCCACCGTTGTTATCTGTTTGCAGTAATCGGTGAAATAGCCTCGCCTGGTATCCGTTTTAACAATCATACCGCCCAAATAATTATTCAAATCGGTAGGAGTAGGTATAGGATCAGTCCATTTTACAGCATCCTTACTGAAAGAGATTTTAATTTTTTGATTCTTTGTATTCAGATACAGGTACAGGGTAAACAAACCTTTGGCATTACAGTGTATTCTGAAATAATTGAGTGTATCGCCTGCAGCAAGATTAAGTACAGCTGTTTGAGCCGGCCCGAAATCTCTTATGATCTTAAGTTCGGGAATTTTACTTTTAGTATTCTTCAGAAAGGCAATATAAGTATGACCAGTGGTATCGACCAACGCATCGAACCTGTTCCACGCCACAGCAACTGAATCAGTAATTGTAACAGGTGCTGACCAACTGCTTACATTATGCCTTACATAAAACAATCTTGTCTTTTGAGTATTAGGTGTTGAGATATTCCTGCACATGACCAGGGTAACGTTGCCTTGCTGATCCGGCACAATAGAATAGGTATCAAAAATGCTTCTATCGATTGGTGTATCTGTAAATTTCACAATTGTTATTGTTGCGCCCCAAGTATTTGAAGTTGCGTTTCTGATCCATTCCCATGCAGTACCACCAAAACTTTGCCATCCATAGTAATTTGCTATCATATGAACTTTGTTGTTTGCATCTACAAATAAACCGGTAACTCTTGGCCCAAAATTGCCGGCGGAGTGGGTGTTTACAAGTTCGGTAACCCAGCTTCCTGTTTTATTGTTAACACAATACAGATCATAATAAAACTCCGATCCAGCACCCACTGCTGTGGGATTAGAATAATTGAAATTATTATTCACAGTAATACCGATGAACACTTTACCAACAGTATCAACTGTTAATGCACAACTAAAAATATCACCTTCTTTTGCAGTGATAATTTGTTCCTTGACCCAATTGATGCCATTATCAGTTGATTTGAAATAATATAATTTGTAGTTATCAACATAAGCTAAGTGTTCGTTACCATTCGACTCTTTGAAATAAGAATTAATGGCGTAATGATAGAATGATGTATAGTAGCCTGTGCGAAATTTTTCACCGATATCCAGGTTTGCACCCTGAAAAATCAAACTGTCGGGAAGGGTGGTTTGTGCATTCATAACCAATCGCCCGGCAAGGAAGAAAAACAAAATTGCCATCACCAGGCCTTTTAAATAAATTCCAGGAGTTTTCATGACATTGGTTTTTAAATTTGGTTACATCATTTAAAGCATATCATTTTCTTTGTTTGTGTTATTTCACCTGCGTGGAGCTGATAAAAATAAACTCCTGCAGGCAGGAAAGAAGCATCAAAATCAAAAGTATGTTCTCCTTTCGCCTGTTCACAATCTACGAGGGTTTTTACTTCTCGGCCTGTAAAATCATAAATTTTTAAAACAACCTGAGCATCTTCTTTTAGTTGCCAGGTGATGGTTGTGCTTTCGGAGAATGGATTGGGGTAGTTCCGGACTAATGTATTATCCGTAAACTGATTTCCCACAGGTGAATCAGAAACGGATGTTATAATACCCCCGCCAGTTATAGTTTTTAGTATTGCACCGGAGTGACTTCCAACTACGTATCCTGTATCCACACCATTTGGGAAACAAACGGATGTAAGTGAATAACCATACGGAACCCCGACAATATTCCAGGTTGAACCGCCATCAGTTGTTTTTAGAAAGCGGGAAGGATTATTTCCATATATCCCATCGGCGGCAATGTAACCTACTTGTGGTGTTGGAAATGATATATTGCTAAGTACTGAAGTTGTTCCGGCATCCAAAATTGTCCAGCTATCACCCCCATCCGTTGTTTTCAGAATCTTGCTGTTAAGCGCTCCACCTGTACTGGATAATGCATAGCCGGTTTGAGTATCGAACGGGAATAAGATATCGGCTATGCTGGATTGAGAAGAATTGCCGTCATGCTTACTGTTCCAGGTAATGCCGCCATCAGTGGTTTTATAAATTCTCTCATACGCCGTTGCTGCATATCCAATCAAATTATCGGCAGGAAAGCACATTGCCATAATATCTTTATTGAAAGACCCTATCGGAGACCAGGTTTTGCCACCATCCGTAGTTTTAGCCAGCCTGCCTGATTCTCCGCTGACATAACCGGTAGTGGCATTAACAGGGAATTCCACATCAAATAATAATTTAGTGCTCCCGCCAGATAAAGAATTCCAATTCAGCCCCCCATCAACTGTTTTTAATATTGTGCCATAATCACCAACTGCATAGCCTGTGTCAATATCCAAAAACTGAATCTTGATTAAATTTTTGGATGTATTTGTACTTTGCTGAACCCAATTGCTTCCGCCATTCATGGTCTTTAAAATCACCCCGGAGGAACCAGATATATAACCAGTTTGTGCATTAACCGGAAAATCAATACTGTTCAGAAAGAAATAGGTACCGCCCGTGCGCAGGTTTGACCAGTTTGCACCGCCATCAGCAGTTTTTAGTACTATTCCATTGGAACCAACAATAAAACCTGACTGATTATTTATAAAATCAACAGAATTATAGAAATAGGTACCAGAAACGTTGGTATTTAGCGGTTGCCAGTTGTTGCCGCCATCAGTGGTTTTTAAAGCTGTATTAAAATCGCCGACAACATAACCGGTTGTTTCATTCTCAGGAAAACAGATTGATTTATATGAGTTATTGCCGGTGTAAACTGAAAACCAGGTTTCCCCGGAATCAGTGGTCTTTAAAATGGTTCTGTTGCCTGCAGCATAACCGATTTGATTGCTTACAAAACAAAGTGATTTTATATCGCCAAACGCTGCCAGAGCTGGCATTGATTTCCGGACCCAACTGGTGCCGCCGTCAGTGGTTTTATAGATTGAATTATTTCCGGTGTAATTGTTATGCCCGGATGCAAAACCTGTAAGATTACCGAATGGAAATCTGATTGCAATGATTCCCTCATCCAATGAATCTGATTGTATCCAATTAAGCCCGCCATCCGTTGTTTTAAAAATAAAATTACTCTCAAAACCGACGCTGCCTCCGACAAAACCTGTTTGCTCATCAATAAAATCGATTGAAGATAAAAAATAGGTTTGGTCAATATTTAAATTTTGCCAGTTAGTACCCCCATCGGTAGTTTTAATAATTGAAGAACCTGTACCAAAGGCATATCCTACTGCATAAGCTGTTAAACCATTTTGCAGAAAGTCGGCTTGCCGGAGATTTTTGGTTGTGCCGGTGTTAGGTATGGTCCAGGTAATACCGCCGTCTGCTGATTTCATTACAGTTCCACCATTGCCAACTGCATAAGTCAGATTTATGTCAATCATGTTTACCTGAAAAAGGTCGTTTCCCTGCGGCAACGGGTTTTGCCAGGTCCAATCGGATTGCTGGGAAGATGCCAATAAGGAAAAGGAAAACAGAACGGCCATTACCAGGCCTTTTAAGTAATTTGCTGGGATTTGCATAACATTAGTTTTAAAAGTGGATAAGTTATTTTAGATATACCATTTTCTTTGTTTCAACTTTACCATTTAACCGAAGCCGATAAAAATAAACTCCTGCCGGTAACCCTGGTAAATCAAATTTTACTTTGTGCTCACCCTTTGCCTGATTCCCATCCACGAGTGTTTTCACTTCACGGCCTGTAAAATCATACACTTTCAGAATTACAGGGGAATCTTTCGGCAATTGCCAGGTAATGGTTGTAGTTTCGGTGAATGGGTTTGGATAGTTTTGAGAAAGAATATTACCTGATGAAACAGAATGACTGGCTTCAATTCCAGTATATGTAACTCCACCATTAGTTGTATGTAATATTGTTCCGTCTTCGCCAACTGCTGTTCCAATATTTTCATTGATAAAAGATACTGATGACAAGCCACTGGTTCTGCCGCTGTCCTGCTTCACCCAATTATTTCCTCCATCAACAGATTTATAAATAATACCTATATTCCCAACCGTATAAGCCACCTGTGAGGTTACAAATTGAACACCATACAAAGTTTCAGTAATACTGTTACTGATCTTTTCCCAGTTTTGCCCGCCATCATTTGTTTTAAGGATTAAGATGGAATCCGTACCAGAGCCAACGGCCAAACCATTGTTCAAATCAAGAAATGAAACAGAATAGAGGGTACTTTCAGGGGAATTGCTTTCCTGGGTTGTCCAGTTGGTTCCTCCATTTACGGTATGAAGTATTGTTCCATGATCTCCGACAGCCGTACCATTATTATTGTCAATAAAATCAACGCCATAAAGATTATAGCCAGGGTTCTCCGATTGTAGTGTCCAGTTAGCACCGGCATCCGTAGTCCTGAGAACTCTGCCACCCTGACCTACCGCAGTGGCGTGGTTAACATCTGTTACAGAAATAGTATGGAACCAGTAATAAAATCCATTCCTGAATTGTTCTGCCCAGGTTTTACCACCATCAGTGGTATGTAAAATAATGGCTTCATAGCCGGTTGCATAACCATTTTCGGTATCAGAAAAACCTACAGAAAGCAACCTGGGACCATTAAAATATTGTTGCTTCCAGATACCTCCACCATCGGTTGTCCGGTAAATTGAGCCCTGTGATCCTACTACTGTTCCGGTATAGGCATCCGTAAAACAAACACTGGAAAAACTCACATCTATTCCACCCGACTGCATCTCCCAGGTTTTTCCCTGGTCAGTTGTTTTAAGAATTCCATATCCTAAAATAAGGGCAGTAGTATCGTTTAAAATGCTGATATCAAATAATGAAGTGGAAAAATAATTCCCGTTTGAAGTCTCCCAGGTTTGTCCTTTATCCGATGAAATCAGGATTAAACCTCCGCCGGTTCCTACCGCTATGCAGTGATCAGAATCAAAGAATTTTACACTCTGAATTTCGTTGTATGTTTGCTGGGCGCCCAAATTCCATGCGTTTCCACCATCAGAAGTATATAAAATAGTTCCGTTGTATCCGGTAATAATACCTGTTTCCTGGGTCGAAAATGCGACACTGAAAAAGTGCTGATTTATCGGGCTATCCTGGAAATTCCAGGTGATTCCTCCATCGGAACTCCTGAGAATAATCCCATTATCACCTACAACTGTTGCGGTATTTACATCGATGATATATACAGCATTAAGATTGCTGCCCGTTCCGCTGCTTTGCGCCGTCCATGTAATTCCGCCATCGGATGTACGCAATATCTTTCCACCGCCTCCAACGATAATCCCAAATGTGGAATTAAAAAAAGAGACAGCGTACAAATGCGGATAAGTATTAACAGATTGAACTATCCAATTCTTTCCTCCGTCATCAGATCTTAAAACAGATCCGCTATACCCCACAGCAAGAGCATGATCAGTATCAATAAAACTTACACCATACAAATCTTTGGCTGTCGGGCATGCGATCTTTTCCCAGCTGGAGCCTCCATCGGTGGTTTTTAAAATAGTTCCTTTAAATCCAACGGCCAGACCAGTGTTACTATCCAGAAAGCTGGATGATCGCAATACATTTCCTTCTGATTTTGGGTTCTGAAAATTCCACCCATTTTGAGCTCTGAGCTCACTTGCAAAAACAAGATTAAAGATGACCAACGCCATTAGATAGTTGAAGTTTTTCATGGTTGTCTCATTTTGTAGGAATGATTATTTAATCAGAAATATTTTTTCAGTTTATAGCGAGTTGCCATTTTTAAGTTGGTAAAAATAAACTGCACCTGCCAGGGCTTTTGCATGAATCTCAGCTTCCTAAGTTCCTGCCTTCTGATCCATCATGAGGTTTGCCTTTTTCATTCCTTTAAAAATTAAACACCCGCTATGTTTGCCAATATCTATCTGGTTACTTTCTGCTAATTATCGTGCCTGGTAGAATAGGATTCAGTTAATTTTATTTTTAGAAGATTAATTTGGACACCGATACATTATTCTTGATTCCAATTCCCGACAAATTCCGTTTTGTAACTAAATCCATTTACATCAAGCTATTCAGTTTTTCTACCTGGTCGAAGGCGAATATATCCGGACTATCAACGATTACTTCGTTGCCGGAACCAGGGGTAAAACCATCCTCACAGGTATCTGGATTATTCCAGCATCCACCTGCAGGAGAAGAATGGATTTGCACATTAACAGACAAGGGAAAAATTGAGAATAACGCAATAAAAAGGATAACTTTTTTCATCTGAGTGCTGTTTAAAGTTTAAAATTTTATTGTTCGAATATAACTCTGTGCTTTTCCAGAAATAGGATCATCCCTTTCTGACTGGATAGTTATAAATCCGGGGAAAAGTTGATACTCCAGATATGAAGCATTGAATTCAACTTCATAACAGCTTGCTGGCTTGAATTCATCAACAAATGCAGATGCTTCATTGCCAGGCCCATTGTATACTTTTAAAATCACAAACGCATTTTCAGCTAATGGATGAAGCTTATCAAAGAAATGTTTTCTCACACCATTCCTTGTTAAGGAGGTAATATTAACCTGTACAAGAATTGATTCAGAAAGAAATATTAAGATCATAAAAAAAAGAATGCTGGATTCATTCATCATCTTGGGGATTAAATTCAAAAGTCTTCTGGGTTTATTATAGTTTATTAAATCACGGATTAACTCCTGAATAATCAAGAATTAGTTTTAAAAAACTTTTAATTGCAAAAAGGGAAACATCTCAAAATGGATTTGTATGTGAGATATCACAACTGAAAAATTGTAAGTCAAATAGTCGGAAGAGCGTTAGTCAGAGGATTTCAGTGAAATGCATCCTTATTATTTCGCTAACAAGCTGATAGTAGAATTTATAGCAGAACATATATCAGATAAACTGACATATAAAATTACGACAATAAATTGCTTTTTGACTATGCAATCAATTTTTTTTTGTGTAAATCACAAATTACATTAAAGGAATTTAAATACAGAAATTTTATATCTCATTTGAATAGTTTAACACAACCTTAAACCCAAAACTGATAAACTTGAAATAAGTAATTGGCTATGTTATCAGGCAATATTTTAAAAATATATTTTTAAAATATACCACTTTCACAAATCATCTTTACATAAATGGACAGTTTCATTATTTATAACTAATCAATTCCATTAAAGCATTGACAAACAAACATATGCCACAGATTTCACAGATTTCACAGATAAATTTTTATTGTTTATAATCAAATTTCATTTAAAAAACTGCTGAAAGCAGTTTAAAACCTGTGTAATCAGCGTAATCTGTGGCTAAAATAACTTTAAAGCATACTGATTAGTTACCATTATTTTAATAATTGTATGCGGCTCATTTAATAGCTATTACAAAAAAATGGATAGATGCAGAATGGTAAGGTAAATATTGTTACGGGATTAAAATGTGTCAGTTTATTCAAAACATTCGTTATTCTGATTATTGAAATTAAACCGGAATTGTATCATTTTGAGAATAATAGTCTGATTTGAAAAATTATAGTTCGTTATATATATATGTATGTAACTGATTGTGTGTCATGTAATGCTTTGGTATGTTTCTTGATAAGCATGCTTACAAGATTCCTATATAGTTGATAAATCTTTAAATTAAAAGGGTGTAAAACCCAATTTGAGTAGAAAAGCAATTCTTGTTTTTATCAGAAAATACACTCGAATAATAATTTTCAGAAATTTTGGTGTTTTAGTACTTTTCAGCTGATAAAGAATTAACCCACATTCACTAAAAGTAAAAAATCCCAGCATCAATATGATGTTAATTAAAAGGAAAATAAATGCAGATTCGAGACAATTTCTTTTTGGAAAAAACCACTTTTTAGATAGATTGCCGGATTCTACTTCAATTAATTTTTTCAACTATCTTTGTATAGCTATATTGAAAAAATGTCTGGAGTATTGAATTGGAGATATATTCTTTCCCTTGTGTGCTTAAAATCAGTAAAATAAAAAGAAAGAAATGAGACAAACACTATTACTTCTGCTTGTCATGGGATTTTTTTCTGCTAATGGTCAAAATGCTGACAGGAAAGCTGAAATAAAAAATCCTGGTTTGGATAAACAAAAAAGGTATACATATACATTCAAAATTCTCCATTCAAATAACCACACCTGGTGTTATGATATATACAAGGAGGGAAAAATGCTTATTCATCAGATCAATATACCTGGATTACCTGGTAATGATGGATTTCAAAGCAAATCAGATGCCGAAAAGGTAGCCAGGCTTGTGATAAAAAAAATAAAAAACGGGGAAATGCCTCCAACAGTTACCCTGGATGAATTGAAGAATTTAAAAGTAAAAGAAATAAAAAAATAGTACAGACATGAAACGAGCCGTGCCAATAAATTGTCACACAGAGGGATGATTATTGCTGGCGAACCTTTATCTCACGCGATGCACTGAGACTTCGGCGTGAGCTCAGCCGAACGCTTGCCGAAGTGAACACCTTTTAAAATAAGTAAGATGTGAGTAATTAGCGAAGCGTTCTCATTAACACCCGTAAAAATAAGCAAGCTGTTAATAATTCCATCTGACCCGTTAAAAACAAATAATAATACATGAAAAAAAACATCGCAGTTCTCATTCTTCTCGGTTTCATTTATAGTGTTTTCATGCTGAAATCATTTGCCCAGGCACCTGATACCTGGCTTGAAAAGAGCAATTTTGTCGGATCTAATAGGCTTGGATCAGTTGGTTTTAATATAGGATCAAAAGGATACATAGGAACAGGCGTATCAAATTTAAAATTAACAGATTTCTGGGAGTACGATCCATCAAGCGATACATGGTCGCAAAAAGCGAGTTTTGGAGGAACAGCAAGAGTATATGCATCTGGATTTAGCATAGCGGATAAAGGATATATCGGATGCGGTAATGATGGTACGCTAACAAAGGACTTCTGGGAATATGATCCGGCTACCAATATCTGGACAAAAAAAGCTGACTTTGGTGGAGATCCCAGAGACGCTGCTATTGCTTTCAGTATTGGATCAAAAGGATATATTGGCACCGGACTGATAGATGCCATTACAAGGGTAAATGATTTTTGGGAATATGACCCGGCAATGGATACCTGGACTCAAAAATCAAATTTCGGAGGATCAACCAGAGCTTATGCCGCAGGTTTCAGTATTGGCAATAAAGGGTATATCGGAACAGGTAATCATCCCGGTACTCTTGAAAACGACTTTTGGGAATATAATCCGGGAAATGATACCTGGATTAAGAAAGCTGATTTTGCCGGTGCCGGTAGATTTCAGGCGGTTGGAATTGGCACCGGAACAAAAGGGTATATAGGATTAGGTGATATAGGGGGTGCTTATACCAATGATTTTTGGGAATATAGCCAAGCTCAGGATACCTGGACCAAACGAGCCAATTTTAGTGGTCAGGCAAGAATTCTATCGACTGGGTTTAGTATTGCTGACATTGTGTATGTCGGGATAGGGTATGATGCACTTAACAATATTAAATATACTGATTTTTGGAAATATACTGCGTGTGTTCCTCCTGCAATAACACTGGAACCGGGTAGTCAATCTCTTACATATGGCACCTCAGCTAGTTTTATAGTTACACCTTCTTACGCAGCTTCCTACCAATGGCAGGAAGACAATGGTGCAGGATTTGCAGATATTACCGATGGCGGGATTTATTCAAATACAACAAATGACACACTTACTATTTTGTTGCCAAATGTGAATATGACTGACTATAAATACCGTTGTATTGTTACCGGAGAATGCCTCTATACTGTTACCTCAAATGGAAATGCAACTCTTACCGTTACTGCCAGGCAGTTAACAGTTACTGCTGATAGCCAGGAGAAGTGCGAGGATGGGGCAATATTTGACGGGATTTATTCTATTACTTTTGATGGCTTTGTTGCCGCGGAAGATCAAAGTGCCCTTGGAGGAACTCTTGCAATCGGAGGTACAGCTGTATCGGCTATCACAACTGGGAAATATCCCATTGAACCATCCGGATTAACTGCATCAGATTATTTGATAAATTTCATTAATGGCGAACTCACTATAAAGTCCACTCCAAATGCTGCGCTTATTACTCGAAGCGGCGACAGCCTCCTAAGCAGTGTTGCTAACGGGAATCAATGGTATCTGGATGGGGTCGAAATCGCTGGTTCTAATGATTCAGTATATGTAGCAACGTCGAATGGCACATATTATACTATGGTGACTGAAGGCGGATGTAGTTCAGGTGCTTCAAATTCAATTTCAATACTTAACGTTTCAATTCGTGAAATAAGTGCTGGCTTATTTGACATCTATCCAAACCCCTCTACGGGCATTTTCAATATCAGGATTAAAACAAGCGGCAAGGAAGTGTATGATATAGAAATATACAACAACCTTGGTATCTTAATCTGGCAACAGAAGAATTCTGTTGCTGCTGGAAATACCATCAAAAAAATCGAACTCAATGTTCCTGCTTCGGGAGTATATACCGTGGTTTTGAGAAATAAAGCGAATAGCTTTGTGAAAAAGTTGTTTTTAACAAGATAGGAATAAAATTTAAACCATTCAATACCCCGAGAAATCCGGATCAACAGCTATTAAATTTCACCCTGAATTCGTTTTATGGAAAACTTCAACCTGGAAATCGGGAAAACCCCGACGACTAAGAATCTGAAAAACCGAGATACTTCTTACCTGAATATTTACTGCTCAAATGCAGGATGTTCCGAGATTACAATAATCCGTTAATAAATTCCAAACAACTAATTATCAGTAAGCTATGAAATTTGGTCTTTGCGTCTTAAAATGTTGACATTCTGCGTTTTAACACTTTGCATCCTAACGGTTAATAAAAAATTACCAGCGTATTGAGATTACAAAATAAAAATAATATTTCCTGCTTATGACAAAAAATCTTGTGGCTTTTGGCTTGTTTTGTTTTTTACTAACTATGCTTTCTTTTCCGGCCTTCTCGCAATTACCCAATTCCTGGACTCAAAAAAGTAATTTTGGAGGAGTTACAAGATTTGGAGCAGTCAGTTTTAGTATTGGGACCAAAGGTTATCTAGGTACTGGTAACGCAGGTGCAAAATCAAGAGATTTCTGGGAATATGATCCATCCTCTAACAGTTGGTCGCAGAAGGCAAACTTTGGAGGCACACCCAGAGCGAATGCTACTGGATTTAGTATTGGAGATAGAGGATATATTGCTTGTGGTGACGATGGCGTTTATAAAAACGATTTTTGGGAATATAATCCCGTAACAAATTCCTGGATTCAGAAAGCAGTCTTCCCTGGCTCACCACGTGTAGGAGCTGTCAGCTTCAGTATAGGGTCAAAAGGATATATAGGCATTGGATTACTTTCATTCACCCCTGCCATAAGAACAAATGACTTCTGGGAATATGATCCCACATCTGATATCTGGACTCAAAAATCAAATATAGGAAATTATCCCAGATCATATGGTGTTGGTTTTAGCATTGGGGCAAAGGGATATATTGGAACAGGGCATAATGGTTCTACTCTTACAAAAGACTTTTGGGAATACAATCCCACTTCAGACACATGGGCTCGGAAAGCAGATTTTGGTGGAACTGGTAGATTTGAAGCCATTGGAATAGGCACAGATGCTTTTGGATATATCGGTCTGGGAGATATAGGGGGTGGCTACACGAATGATTTTTGGGAATATAACCCTGTTACGGATGCCTGGTCCCCCAAAACTAACTTTGGAGGTCAGGCAAGAACTCTTTCTACTGGTTTCAGCATTTCAAATACAGTGTATGCAGGAACAGGCTATGATGGAATACATGCGATCAAATATAATGATTTTTGGGAGTATACTCCAACATGTACCCAACCAGTCATATCTTCTGAACCAGGGGATCAATCAATAACATATGGTAATGCAGCTCAATTCACAGTTGTTGCTTCTGATGTTGTATCATATCAATGGCAGGAAGATGCCGGATCAGGGTTTGTTGACATAACCGACGGAGGTATTTATTCAAATGCAAAAACGGCTACACTTACTATTTCTTTGCCTGAAACAGCCATGACAGGATTCAAATACCGTGCTGTTCTGACAGGAAATTGCCTGACAAGCATTTCCATAACCGGAAATGCTACTTTGACATTACTAACTGTTTCAACAAATGAAATAAACGCTGAATCCTTTGATATCTATCCAAACCCAGGTAATGGACGATTAAACATTAAATTAAAAACAGCAAATAAAGAACAGTACAACATCGAAATATACAACAATCTTGGCGCTTTAATATGGAAACAGAATGATGTATTATTTGATGGCACTAATCTTAAAATCGTAACTCTGAAAAGCCCAACTTCGGGATTATATACGGTAATTCTCAGAAATAAAAAGAATAGTTTTGTAAAGAAACTGTTCATTTCCAAATAATTCAATCTGATATACTATTAAAGAGCCGGAGCATTCCGGCTCTTTTAGTTTCTAAGCATATTTGATATTGAAGAGGCCGATAGTAATAAAAACCGTAATTTTGCCCTCCTGAAAAAAACAGCTGATCATGCTCGAAAACCTTCGTAAAATCTGTATTGAAGATTTCAATTATCCTTTGCCGGTTGAACAGATTGCGCAATACCCGCTCGAAGTGCGTGATAACTCAAGGTTACTGATGTTAAAGGATAATATTATTTCGGAAGATACTTTCTTAACTATTGCTTCGCACCTTCCCGCTGAAAGCCTGCTCATATCAAACGAAACCAAGGTAGTTCATGCACGGCTTTTATTCCGTAAACCTTCAGGCGCGCATATCGAAATTTTCTGCCTCGAACCTATAGAGCCTTCAAATGATATTCAACTGGCATTTCAACAACAACAAAATTGTACCTGGAAATGCCTTGTTGGCAATGCCCGCCGCTGGAAATCGGGTCCACTGGAAATTGTAAGTGAAATAGAGTGTTCACCCGTTCAACTCACTGCTACACTTGCCAGGCGTGATGAAACTGATTTTTATATCTATTTTAAATGGACCCCGTCGCATCTTACTTTCGCCCAGGTACTTGAACATTTTGGCAAAATCCCTTTACCACCCTACATTTCGCGTGAGGCTTCAGAAACTGACAGCACAAGATACCAGACCGTTTTTGCACGTAACGATGGCTCGGTAGCCGCTCCTACAGCAGGATTGCACTTTACTCCGGAAGTGTTATCCTCACTGGAAAAGAAAAACATTAAGACCGACTCAGTGACACTTCACGTTGGCGCCGGAACGTTTAAGCCTGTAAGCTCCGAAACCATTGGCGATCATCATATGCATTTTGAACAGGTTATTGTTCCGGTAAGACTACTTAAGGAAATTCTAAAATATAAAAATAAGCATATTACCCTGGTTGGCACAACTACAGTCCGTACGCTTGAAAGTGTTTACTGGCAAGGCGTAAAATGGCTTAAGAAAAAGCCGGAATCGGCGGTTATGCATATTGAACAGTGGGATCCTTACCTGAACCTTTCCGAAAAACCTGTTTCAACCGAAGAGGCTTTGCAATGTGTTATTGAAACGCTTGAAAGATTTGGACTGGCTGAATTGCATGGAGAAACTTCACTGATGATAGCTCCCGGCTACACCTATCATATTCCTGACGCAATTATTACCAATTTCCATCAGCCTAAAAGCACTCTACTTTTATTGGTTGCCGCATTTATTGGCGAGAAGTGGAAGGATGCCTATCAATACGCTTTGTCAAATAATTTTCGATTTCTCAGTTATGGCGACAGCTGTTTGTTTTTTAAGCATCAATTGAAATAAGATGGAAGTAACCGGAATTATTCTTGCAGGTGGTAAAAGCTCACGTATGGGCACCGATAAAGGCTTGCAGGAACTTTGTGGTAAGCCACTTATCAGTTACTCCATAAAGGCACTTTCGGAAATATGCAGTACAATTATTATCAGCACTTCTTCTGATGCATATCAATCATTTGGATATAAAACGGTTGCTGATGAGATTCCCGGAATTGGACCGATGGGCGGAATTTATTCAGCTTTGAAACAAAGCAAGACTGAGAAAAACCTGGTTCTATCCTGCGATCTGCCTTTTGTATCAGTTGAATTGTTATCCTATATCCTGAAAAGCTCTGAAGGATACAAGGTGACCGTTCCATGGCAGGGAAACCAACATTATGAGCCGTTGTGCGGATTTTATCATTTATCCATCCTTGACCAAATAAGCATTTATATACAGAACAACAATTATAAACTACCGGATTTATTTAATGAAATAACTATTAACCAATTGGTTATCAACAATGAATTAGATTTTTATACTGAGGAACTCTTTCTGAATGTCAATTCAAAACATGATCTGGCTACAGCCGAAAACCTGATGCATAACAGGAAATAATTTCCCTGCCGAACGCTGATCTTTCTTACTATTGCAAAGTAATTCTCCGAGTTTTCATTTCTACCGGTCCGATGGATTTATGAAATGCTGACCGATGGGTTGCCCCGGAAACAGGACAGCCTCCCGAATATAAACTGAATTGGAAAGGAGAACCATGGTACATTATGAATTACTTTTTGTGATAGGCCTGATGCTTATCGCATTTTTCTACTCTTCTGTCGGTCACGGCGGAGCCAGTGGCTACCTGGCACTGATGGCTCTTTTTGGCTTTGCGCCTGAATCCATCCGTTATTATGCTCTGATTCTCAACCTGGTGGTTTCGGCTATCGCTTTCATTTCGTATTACAGGGCAGGTTTCTTCCGTTCATGGAAGGTAGTTCCTTTCCTTATCACCTCCATTCCGGCTGCATACATCGGGGCAACATTCAGCATAAACCCGATGGCTTACAAAATTATTTTAGGCATAATGCTGTTAATTGCAGTCACCAGGATGCTGCTGGTTGGGAATGGAGAAAATAATACTACGAAAGATCCACCCATTTTGCTGGCATTGGGAATCGGACTGATACTCGGATTGGTTTCCGGAATTATCGGAATTGGCGGTGGTATTTTGTTGTCGCCTATCCTGATACTTGCTAAATATGCCCGGATCAAAGAAGCTTCGGCAGCATCGGCTCTTTTCATTTTTCTGAATTCAGCAAGCGGACTGGCGGGATTGATGACTTCACAATTTAGTTTTCAACCCAATATAATCTACTGGATTCTGGGTGTTATGGTTGCCGGACTTGTGGGTTCAGCTATAGGGAGTCGGACTATTTCAGAACTTAATTTAAAGCGCGTTTTATCAGTTGTCTTGATTGCCGCAAGTATAAAATTGTTTTTCTTCTAATACAAAAAGATAGTTCTACCAAACCGGCATTATACATTTCTTACTTCTTTCGTGGATTACCTTTTCAAAATCAAGCAGGCTTCGTTTCATAACACTTGATGCTTCTTGGTGACAGGTAAGGCACGCACCAGCTGTGAGAATTCGTTTTTGCTCAGCCAAATTAAAAGGCCGCATTCCGATTCGGGTTGAAGCCTGGTCCTTGCGTTCCTGCAGAAATCCTGTCCAGGAATCTTCGGGCAAGCCATCGTATTTGTTGTTCTGATAAAGTGGATCGAAAGTCCATTTCCCGACATTTGAGTAAGATAATTCTCCACGACCGTAGCCTATGGCAAGCGGTTCGTTGTGACACGATTTGCAGCTTCGCCCTTCGCGTTGCGTGGTGTGTGCAGAAGAAGGAGCATACAAACGGTGAAACACAGTTTTTTCTCCCTTTTTGAATGAGCCTTTGTCAATGGTCATGATCATGCCAGGAGTAAAGGTACTGACCATGCCGTTTTTCCTTGTTTTATCGGTAGCATTTATGCCAAGAACCGGTAATTCGGCCATCCCTTCAGTTGAATGTTCAATCCAGGTTCTTTTTTGAGTTGTGTTTTTCAGCATATCAAAACCCATAGCCTGGCTTTCGAAACTATTGTGACACCCGATGCATTGAGGCGCCCAGGCTGTGTGGCAGGCTTCACAACTCAGCCGTGCATGTGCCTTGCCTTCGGTACAAACTTTGGCAGGTGGCTTCATGAGAACAACGGCATTTCCTGATTTTTTAATCATACTCAGTCGCAATCCCTTTTCTTCCACTATCGTATTTACCAGCGGAACATTCCCTTTTTGAGTGAGAATTACCTGGATTCCTTCAGTTTGAAATTTCCTCAACCACGAGATAAGCTGTGTTTCCTGGTCGGTTTCCCTGAGAAGTTTCTGTTTCTTTGCTCTTGAGGTATGACAATCGCTGCATTGCACTTTCACTGCATCTTCCTTGTGTGCATATTGTTTTCCATCTCCCATCAATTCATACGATCCATGACAATCAACGCAAAGCATCCCGTTCTCATGATGGATATCTGCCGGCATTTTAACGAATACACGTTTATCAGGTAATACCTGGTAATTGTTCTTGCCTTTAACATTTTCAGGCTTTAATTCAGTTTCGTGCCAGCCTTCGTAATTCATCGAAATCCGGCCCGACCGGCTGTGGCAACTTTTGCATTTATCATTGGTAATATTCAAATCGAGAGCAGGATGAAACATCGGAAGGGCAGTATCAGAATTCCGCCTTTGTTTCAATTGGTTCAAAGTGGCTAAGGCATTTTTATCATATGTAAGATGACATGCCAGGCAACCACCACCCCTTTCGAGCCATGCGGCCGGACCGGTTATTACTTTTTCGTTTCCCAAATGGCAACCGGCACACAAATTCCGCAGATGCTGACCGGAGGCAGTATTTCCGATATTTTTAACATGGGAAGCCAGATTCAGATCATCCGTCTCACCAAAAGCCCATTTATCGACACTGATTATTCCGCTTAAACTCGTCATAAGTGAAATATTGACACGGCTTACTATTCCAGGATGGCAACCTACATTTCCGCATGTTTCAGAAGCATTTGTTAAATTTCCCGGCACAGCAAACATTTTGCTGTGAGCTTTGGCTTTATCAAGTGTTAACGGATCACCGCCATGGCACGAATAACATCCGATATATTCGGGTTTGTGTGCATCCGAGAAACCTTTCATATTTTTGTGACATGAAACGCATCCTTCGGCATGACCTTGAATTATCACAAGTTGCGCCGTATCGGAATGCGAAAAATTTATTTTTTCAGAATGAAAAAGTGGCTGCATCGTGTAAGTATCATCCCATGGCCATTGCCATTGCCACATAGGACCGCGAAAGAAAAACCCGGTAATTGTGAGTAAGGCATAAAAAACAATCATCACTAAAAAGAACTGTTTGATAATACTTGAATACAATGGCTTAACCCAGGGAATCAGATAAATCAACACTAAAAGCAGAATCAATCCAAGCGAAATAAAAAGTGGATTTGAAATCCAGTGCAGTGTTTCCTGCAATCCGACAAAATACCAGGGACCTTTCATTATTGAATCGTTCAGTCCATTAATCGGTGCCCTGAACAGGAAACTCAAGAGTGTGATTATAATGGTTGTTATCAGGAAGGTTTGCAAGTTCACTTTTAAACTTCGCGCATGCTCCATGATGATCACGAAAAGAATCACTGTTGCGGTGGCAGCGTGTTGAATATACAATACCTGGAAATTGCCTTCTGATCCAATCAGGGTTTGCTGCAACATCGGCCCTATCCAGGGGAGACTGCTTACCAGCGACGAAAGTATCCGGTGTGCCTGCAAACTGTCACCATCAGCTTTGAGGATAAAACCCGAAAGCATCACATACAACGTAAAAACTATTGAAAGAGTAAGCCTGAACCAGACACTTTTCTTCTTGATATTGTTTTCATTTCCTTTCCACAGATGATCGAAAATATGTATAAGAGTCAGTATCAGAAATAATTGCGCGCTCCAGTAATGCATATTACGCAATAATGAGGCAGCAGGATTGGCAGTAACAAGTTTGGTGACCGAAAGGTAGGGCGAAGCAACATCATAAGGCACTGCAAGCAAGGCGCCCGAAACAGCACAGAGGATTATGGATGCTGTGGCAATCCAGCCGTATGTATCGAAAGCAATGTACCTGCGTATGTTTTCGGGAATTTTCAATTTTAGATTTTTATTGTGATTTCGCCGGTTTTTATATCAGCAGTGAAAGGGATTGTTGATAAAGGCAGTCCTGCCGGTCCTTGCAACACATTGCCTGTGGATGAATCATACCGTGAGCCATGACACGGACAAATCAGTTGCCCATCGATTTCCTGGTTTATCCTGCAACCGGCATGGGTGCATTTATTTGAAAAAACTTTTATCGAGGACTCCGATTTAACTAAAATATATTTTTCGAACAGAAAAATACCGGTTCCCAGTTTAGCAGTATTAATCCTGCTAACTAGTGGTTGCTCCGACAGCAGTTTGCTTTTCGCTGTCATAATGCTCCACAGTGCCATAAATGCCGCAACTATGCCGAAACTTGCCAGCCTCAGGAAAGTTTTCCTGTCTATAAATCTGTCGTTATCCAATTCATTTTTAATATTCGCCAAAACTATAAAGATTTTGTTTTAACATAGCAAGTCAGATATCCTCAAATATGTATTAGCTAAGTAGATTTCCTTATTATCAATTCAGTCTTTAGCTTTTTGACAACTGGAGTATAATAAGTCTCATTGCTTTCGATCCGCTCAATTAAAAGCTGGGCACATTCCTTGCCCAATTCATATCCTAAGGGAGTAATTGTTGTTAACGGGGGGTTGAACATATTGCAGAATGGTTCATCACCAAAACTTAATACTGCTATTTGTTCGGGTATTTTCAGGCTTTTCTTATTTATTGCAATCATAACTCCTGCAACCACCTGGTCGCTGATTGAAAATATTGCATCGGGAGGTGAGGGTAATTCCAATAATTTATTTGTGAGAAATTCAGCTTCTTCAGTATTGTTACTATTATATATATATTCTTGATTTACAGCAATATTGTATTTGTTTAATGCCTTCAAATAGCCATTAAGCCGGTTTTTGGAAATAGAAATATTAGGATTACCCAATCCGATAGCTATTCTTTTATATCCCTTGACTATAAGATATTCAACAGCTTTAAAAGTACCGTCCTGGCCATCAACAGAAATTTTATCCCCTTCATAATCAGTCGGAACTTTATCGATAAAAACGATGGGAACCCCTCCGGATTTTGCCATTTTAAAATGATGGAAAAGCTTAGTTTCCTTTGTAACTGAGATAATCAATCCGTCCACATTGTTTGCTAACAGGGTTTCGGTACAATCAACTTCTTTCTCGTACGATTCATTGGATTGAAGGATCATAACGCTGTATCCTTTTTTATCGGTTATTTCTTCAATTCCTTTCAAAACTGAAGGAAAAAAGAAGGAGGATATTTCTGGTGTTATATAGCCAATAATTTTACTTTTCCTGTTTCGAAGCGAAAGTGCATTGGTATCAGGTTTATAATGCAGCAATTCGGCTAATTCCTTTGCCGCTTTAATAGTCTCTGGTTTAACATCAGGATGATCTTTTAATGCGCGGCTTACCGTTGAGATAGAAACACCTAGTGCCTGAGCAATGTCTTTAAGTTTGATAGTGTTTATTCTCATGATCCATAAACTGATTTACTGGCAGTTATTACCTTTTAACTTTCTTACAAAACTTATGATGGGGTTAAAATAATGGTCGCGTGCCAACGGCTTCAACCTTACCTCAACCTTAATCTATGCTTTAATCTTTATAATATGTATTCGGGAAGTTGGTATTAATCGGATTGTATCATTCCATTCTGAAGAGCCATTTTATACCCTTTCATGCTACGGTAAAAGTAAATAAAAACAGCAATTATTCATAAAATAATTTTTAGCTCTACTACTTTAGTTCATTTATCATAACTTTTTTCTAAAAAGTTGTTAACCACAAACGTTTGTGAGAACGTTTGGGGTTGTTTATTCGCATTACATTGGTTTTCAGCTGTTTTTATTCCGAATTTATGCTTTTTCTTTGTGTGGAATTAATCTATTAACCAACTTAACCCCAACCATTATGAAAAAAAAACTTTTACTGATTATTTACGCCCTTTGCTTCTCGTTACTGAGCACCGTATATGTTTCCGCACAAGGAACTGTTAGCGGTATTGTAAAGGACAACACTGGCACACTTCCGGGTGTAAGTGTGCAGATAAAAGGAACTACTCAAGGTACAATAACCGATGTTGACGGTAAATTTTCGTTAAATGTACCTGATGCTAACACAGTGCTTTTTTTTACTTTCATTGGCTACGCCTCCCAGGAAATACCTGTAAAAGGGCAAAAAACATTGGAAGTAACCTTGATTCAGGATGCAATGAACCTTAGTGAGTTTGTTGTCACCGGTGTGGTAAACAACAAATCAGCCCTGGAATCGAGTGTAGCGATAACAAGTATAAAGCCTAAATCTATCGAAAGATTAGGTGCGGTAACCACAGCAGAAATCTTCAAATCCATTCCTGGTGTACATTCCGAATCCACCGGGGGCGAAGGTAACGCCAACATATCGGTACGTGGTATTCCAATTTCAACAGGTGGTGCCAAATTTTTACAATTGCACGAAGATGGATTGCCTGTGATGCAATTCGGCGACATTGCCTTTGGCAACGCAGATATATTTTTACGTGCGGATCAAACCATTTCGCGCATCGAAGCTATTCGCGGAGGATCAGCTTCTACATTTGCCAGCAATTCACCTGCCGGGATTATCAATTTTATCAGTAAAAACGGTGCTGTTGAAGGCGGCACTATAGGAACCACTTTTGGCCTTGATTACAAGAATTTAAGGACAGACTTTGAATATGGTGCCCCCATTGCAAATGGATGGCGCTTTCACTTAGGCGGTTTTTTCCGCACGGGCACAGGTCCCCGCGATGCCGGGTACAACGCCAATTACGGCGGTCAGCTTAAAGCTAACCTTACCAAAGAATTTAAAAATGGATACGTCCGTGTTTATTTCAAACATCTGGACGACAAGGCAATTTCGTATATGCCAATGCCGGTTATGGCTTCAGGAACTGGTAAAGATCCTAATTTTGAATCCATCCCTGGCTTTGACGCAAAAAATGCAGCGTTGCAAAGTCCTGAATTTTTACATATATTAAGCGTTGACGGAAACGGCAACAGCCGCACAACCGATATGGCCGATGGGATGCATCCTATTTCCAATTCATTTGGAACCGAGTTTGCATTCGATTTGGGCGAAGGATGGAAAATTACCAACAAAGGCAGAAAAGCATTCAATTCAGGTTCCTTCAATGCCCCATTCCCTGTTCAAATTATGAAAGCTGATGCCTTGGCCCAAAGTATTGGAGGCGCAAATTATACTGCCAGTTACGCTTATGGCGAAAATGCAGGCATGGCTTTAACTGCTTCTGAATTATCAAACCTAAACGGAAATGGATTGCTAATGAAAATCGCCACTTTTGATGTTCAAATCAACAGCCTCGATAATTTCACCAATGACTTTTTTCTGACAAAGAAATTCAATAAAGTTAACCTTACCGCCGGATATTATAAAGCCAATCAGCGCATTAACATGACATGGCTATGGCAAACATACACCACTGATGTTCAAAGCCAGCCCCGTCTGGTAAATATTGCAAGCAGCGACAATTCCTTTTATAGCGAAGGCGGACTTACGGCTCACGGAATACCTGCATGGGGAAACTGTTGCACACGCGGTTACGATATGAACTATACAATTGATGCCCCCTACGCCAATGCAGGCGTTGAGCTTACTGATATGATCAATGTTGATGCCAGTATCAGATACGATTTCGGGGATGCCACCGGATATTATCTTGGCAATAAACAAGCTACCATTGATGTGAACAACGACGGGGCAATTTCACCGGTCGAAGAAAGTGTTACCGTTTTAAATACTTCCGAAGTTAAACCAGTTAATTATGACTTTAGCTATGTTTCATACTCCCTTGGTGCCAATCTTAAGATTGACAATTCCAAAGCCGTTTACGCCCGCTACAGCAATGGAGGCAGGGCCAATGCCGACAGGTTGCTCTATTCTTCATTCCTCACCCCGGCTGGCAATACAATCGAGGGCCTTGATGCCGATAAAGTAAGCCAAGCCGAATTAGGGTTGAAGTACAATTCGCCAAAAATCGCCTTTACTGTAACTGGTTTCTATAGCTATATTTCCGAACAGAACGAGGAATTTGGCAAAACCATAAATACCGAATTCAACTCTGCGGGTGCCGAATTTGAAACTTCGGTAAACCTTGGCAACTTTAATGCTACTGCAAGCGCAATTTATACTGCCGCTAAAATCAAGAAAAGCCTTTCCGAAACAGAAGTTGGAAATGTTCCACGCCGCACACCAGCATTTATGTACAACATAAATCCATCCTATACCTACAAAAAAGCAGTTATTGGCTTGAGTTTTATTGGCACGACAAAAGTATATTCGCAAAACGATAATGCCATTGTATTGCCAGCCTACCTGTATTTGAATGCCTTTGCAAGTTACGATATCACCAAAGGCTTCACGCTCAGTGCCAACGTCAATAATTTAACCAACACGTTAGGCTTCACCGAAATGGAAGGCGATGCGTTTGTGGATAACACAACCAATTACATGCGGGCACGCCCAATTACCGGCAGGGCATCTACACTATCACTCACCTACAGATTTTAATTTTTGGGTTTGATTGGCTGATTTATACATGTAAACATTTGGATACCAATAATTTGATTAATTTAAGGCTTCCCTTGTTTACCAGTTCTTCTCCTGAAATTCCAGGAGAAGAACTTTTTCAATTGTACATAAGATCAACAGATAGTGATTTTTGGGCAAAAAAAGATTTCGCTTACTTTGGGGATTGATGCCTGCTATTAACAAAGCAGACAAATGATTTTTCTGCAAGTTTGCAAACACCCCCGACAGACGACGGTGCAAAAGAGTGAAATCAGAATCATAAATTAATACAATCTCTCTAAAATTAGTACTATTAATATTTTAGAAATGGAAGAGCTTTACAAAAAATTTGTTGATATAATTGTTTCCTGTTTATCCGGGAAAATCGCATCCAAACCCTCCAGATATACCATCACCGTGGCAGGCGAATCCGGTTGCGGAAAATCAGAAACTGCCAAATCTATTGCAGTTGAGTTGGAAAAATGTGGATTCAAAACAGTGATACTAGGGCAGGATCATTATTGTTACCTGACACCTAAATTTAACGATATCAGAAGGAAAGAGGACCCGGACTGGCTTGGCCCTCACATGGAAATAAAGATGGATTTGCTGCAAAAAAACCTGAATGATGCTGTAAAAGGGGAAGAATCAATTACAAAACCTGTTATAGATCCAGTTCAAAATTCTATTAACGATATAAATATCAGTTTAGTAGGAATTAAAGTTGTTATTGCAGAAGGCACTTACGCCACATTGCTTAAAAACGTAGATACCAAAATATTTATCGATCGTAACAGGTTCGACACACTCGAAGATCGAAAAAAACGAAACCGCAGAAACGAGGTAAACGATCCTTTTACCGAACAAATATTAATTACTGAACACAAAATTATTGCTGGCCACAGACTTTTAGCCGACATTGTAGTAACTAAGGATTTCGATGTACTGTTTAACGAATAAATAAAAATCATGGCCGTTAAAAACCAGGTTCAGCTTATTACTTATCCCGATTCATTGGGTGGTAATTTAAAAACACTCAATACCGTACTTCTAAAATACTTTTCCGACATTTTTAAAGGAGGCGTTCATATATTGCCCCCTTTCCCGTCGTCAGGCGACAGGGGTTTTGCTCCTCTGACATACCTGGAAATTGAACCTGAATTTGGATCCTGGGATGATATCAGGCAAATAACCGAAAACTTTGATGTGATGCTCGACCTGATGGTTAATCATATTTCCAGGCAGTCGGAATGGTTTCAGGATTTTTTAAAAAAGGGACAAGAATCCGAATTTGCGGATCTGTTTCTGACATTGGATAAGATTTGGCCTGAGGGGAAACCGGTAGATGCTGATATTGACAAAATGTTCCTTCGCCGAACAGCTCCATACTCGTCTTTTACCATCGAAAAAACAGGTAAAACAGAAAAAGTCTGGACTACTTTTGGCAAACAAGATCCATCAGAGCAAATAGATCTGGATCTAAACTCCAAAATTGCCCGGGAGCTTCTGAGAGATTTCCTGGTAAATTTCAGTAAACAGAATGTGAAACTCGTCAGGCTCGATGCAGTTGGATATATTAGTAAAAAGTTAGGAACAAGCTGCTTTTTCGTTGAACCCGAAATTTATGGGTTTATGGAATGGGTTTCGAAACTGGCTGCTTCGCTCGGAATTGAGTTATTACCCGAAGTCCATTCACATTATACCATACAGAATAAACTGGCCGGACATGGGTATTGGATTTACGATTTCATCCTGCCCTACACCGTTCTGGATACGCTTATAAATAAATCCGGTTCAAAACTGTGCGATTATTTAAAAATAAGGCCGCACAAACAATTTACCATGCTCGATTGTCATGATGGAGTGCCGGTAAAACCAGATATGGATGATTTGGCGAAAACGGAAGATGCAAAGAAGTTGGTTGATGTTTGCCTTGAAAGAGGTGCCAACCTGAGCCTGATTTTTTCCGACAAGCACAAAGATAAGGATGGATTTGATGTCCATCAGATCAGGGGTTCTTATTATTCGCTGCTCAATTGTGATGATGATGCCTACCTGGCTGCACGCGCGATTCAGTTTTTTGCCCCGGGAATTCCACAAGTCTATTATGTGGGTTTGCTCGCTGGCGAAAATGATGTTGAAAACGTAAAACTTACCGGCGAAGGCCGTGAAATAAACCGGCACAATTACACTGTAGCTGAAATTGACGAATCAGTTCACAAACCGGTTGTTCAAAGATTGTTATCACTTATCCGTTTCAGGAACGAATATCCGGCATTTAACGGCGAATTTAAAGTTACGGATACTTCCGATCAGGAAATTGAACTTTCATGGAAGAAGGATCAAATGAGTTGTACTTTACACATTGATCTGAAAACCTATAAATCGCTGATCACTTATACCGATACAACGGGCAACACACTAAATTACACGCTTTAACACACATAATCCTAATCATAGCTTCGTATGGGTAATTTAATAATCAAGACAGAAAATCACAATCTTACAATAATTAAGTGGCTTACTTACATGATGTTCATGATGTTTGCCATGACAACTGATGCCGTAGGAGTAATAATTCCGGAGGTGATGAAGCAGTTTAACCTGAGCATGACAGCGGCAGGATTGTTTCACTATGGCCCGATGACTGCCATTGCGCTGGCAGGAATTTTCCTGGGCTATCTCGCCGACAAACTTGGCAGAAAAAAAACAATTATAATTGGGCTCAGCCTTTTTGCGCTGAACTCATATCTATTTGTAATAGGAAATTCCTTTGCTTTTTTTCTTGCTTTACTCATGGTTTCGGGAGTAGCAATAGGCGTGTTTAAAACTGCTGCACTGGCACTTATCGGCGACATTACCACATCAACAAAGGATCATACCTCGACCATGAATACGGTTGAAGGATTTTTCGGTGTAGGAGCAATTATAGGCCCTTTTATTGTCAGCTATCTGCTCCGCGAAAATGTGGATTGGAAATGGCTTTATGTAATCGCCGGAACACTCTGCGCTGTACTTATCCTGATGGCACTATTTGTAAAATATCCCGTAACCACAGTTAAAACCGGTGAGCCTATCAACTTTAATCGTACACTTGGAATGTTAAAAAACAGGTATGCCCTTGGGTTTTCGCTTGGCGCATTTCTCTATGTGTCAGTGGAATGTGCAATTTATGTGTGGATGCCGACCCTGATTGCAGGGTATAAAGGAGATGCTATTTTGATTGCGACCTATGCCCTGCCGATATTTTTTATTTTCCGCGCCGGTGGTCGTTTTATTGGCGCATGGATAATGGCGCGTTATAACTGGGCTGCTGTGCTCACATTTTTCAGTTTTGCAATTTTGACTTGCTTTGTTGGCAGTATTTTAGGGGGTGTGGGATTTGCAGTTGTCCTTCTGCCTTTATCAGGACTTTTTATGTCGGTTATTTATCCAACTTTGAATTCAAAAGGGATAAGTTGTTTCCCAAAAGTTCAACATGGCGCTGTAGCAGGGGTCATTTTGTTTTTTACCGCTGCCGGAGCTGCTTTGGGGCCTTTGGCAATGGGTGCTGTAAGCGATGCATTCGGGCAGGATGCCAAATATGGATTTATGCTTGCTTCCGTATTTGCCGGGTTGCTTTTCACCGGACTGCTGCTGAACTGGATTTTCAACCCAACGAAAAAGCAACTTCAACAACTTGATCAAAGTGAGTATGAGCAACGATAATTCAACTTTTTCAATTCTGATCTTTTAGAGAAATTACAACTAGGCTCTAAATCATGTTTTTTTCTGTCCTGTGACAGTTTTTACGTTGAGTAGTTATAGTAAATTGTAAGCATCACAAAATCAGTGATATGCATATTAGTCCCCGAAATTTATAAACGTTCTAAAGAAGATTGTATATGCCAGTGGTTGAGTAAGATAGGTGCAGATTCAAAATATCATGTTTTGCGTTGATATTTATATATATCACATTATCAGATAGATTCACTTATTGCAATGAATATATCTTTTTCCGTACGTATATAAGTTTACTATACATTTGTTATTCAATAAACAATGGGACGTCATTTGTATGCTGTAAATGACTGATTGTTAAAAGAATAAAATCACATGAAGACAAGGAGAGATTTTATTAAAATTTCAGCGATAGGCCTGGGAGCCACTGCCGTTGCGGCTGGTGCTGCCAAAGCCGTGCTGGGTTCGTCTTTGTTTGGTAATGACAGCGATAATGAAACAGATACTTTGCGCAGGGTTCCTACCTATTGCGAAGTATGTTTCTGGAAATGCGCCGGCTGGGCCCATGTTACCGAAGATGGAAATATAAAAAAAATTACTGGAAATGATGATGATCCGCAATGCAACGGCAAGCTTTGTCCGCGTGGTACCGGTGGCGTAGGCATGTTTTCGGACCCTGACAGGTTAAAAACCCCTCTTATCCGCGTTACTAAAGATGGCAAACAGACTTATCGCGAAGCCAGCTGGGACGAAGCGCTGGGATTCATTTCCACAAAAATGGATGATCTCAAGGCAAAATACGGGCCCGAAAGCATGGCTTTGTTTTTCCACGGCTCATCCGGAAATCATTTTTCGCACCTGATGAAAGCTTACGGAACTGCAAATCTTGCTGCTCCTTCGTTTGCACAATGCCGCGGTCCCCGCGATGTCGGCTTCGAAGCCACTTTTGGCGAATCGGTAAGCAGTCCCGAGGTTACCGACATACGTGACACAAAATGCCTGGTGTTGATAGGTTCGCACATCGGAGAAAATATGCACAACGGCCAGGTGCAGGAAATGAGCGAAGCTATCGACAAAGGAGCTGTTATAATAACAGTAGATCCACGGCTTTCGACTGCCGCCTCCAAATCAAAATTCTGGCTGCCGATAAAACCTTCTACGGATATCGCATTGTTGTTAGCATGGATTCATGTGCTGATTAATGATGAGTTGTATAACAAGGAATATGTATCAGCGTATGCTGAAGGGTTTGAAGAACTAAAGGCTCATGTTAAAAATTTCACTCCTGAATGGGCTTATGGAATTACTACGCTGAAGCCTGCCCTGATCCGCAGCACAGCCCGCGAAATGGCCAATGCAGCTCCTTCGGTAATTATTCACCCGGGCCGCCATGCAGCCTGGTATGGCGATGATGTGCAGCGCACACGCGCAATTGCCATACTTAATGCTTTGCTTGGCTCATGGGGTAACAGGGGTGGGATATTCTTTAAAGAAGGCATTAAAATCCCTGAATTTCCGCACCCTGAATACCCAAAACCAGCCTGGTCGTGGAAAGAACTGCTTGACGGGAAATACCCGCTTGCTAACGAAGCGGTAACCAATTCAGTTATAGAGGCTTCGTTCCCGTCCAACGGCAAAGAAGCCAGGATTAAAGGCTGGATTATTTCGGGAACCAATCTTGTTGCATCTGTTCCTTTGAAGGAAGAGCTCACAAAAGCAATGCAATCCCTTGAGCTATTGGTTGTTGTTGATACCATGCCAATGGAAATCACAGGTTTCGCCGATGTTGTTTTACCTGAATGCACTTATCTTGAACGATACGACGATATCCGGGCTACATCTCACCGCGAGCCAACTCTTTGCCTTCGTATGCCTGCCGTTGAACCCAAGCATCAAACCAAACCAGCCTGGTGGATTGCCAAACAACTCGGTGAACGACTCGGACTAGGCGCCTATTTCAATTACAAGGAGTATTCAGAAGTACTCGACTGGCAGCTCAAACAAGTTGGTTCTTCACTCGAAGAGCTTCAACGCATTGGAGTAAAAAAGTCATCGCGAAAAACTTCACCATACATTGAGCCCGGAGCTGATCATCAATTTAAAACAGCATCAGGAAAAATACAGTTGTTTTCGCACGAAATGGCTGAAGCCGGTTTTGACCCCATGCCTGTTTTCACTCAGCATCCCGAACCCCAGGAAGGATTTTATCGCCTGATTTATGGACGTGCTCCAATGCATACATTCAGCCGCACAGCTAACAATCCAAACCTTGTAGCACTCATGCCCGAAAATTCGGTCTGGATCAACCCACAGGTAGCCCGTATCTGGGGAATTAAAAAAGATCAGTATGTCTGGCTTAAAAACCAGGATGGAGCTGTTTCGAACTTTGCCGTAAAGGTCAGACTGACCGAACGCATACGTTGGGATTCAATATATATAGTACACGGGTTCGGGCATCATCACAAACCCTTGCATTTAGCCTATGGAAGAGGCGTTAACGATACTGAGCTAATTACAAATGTGATGTTAGATCCCATTATGGGCGGAACCGGTATGAGAGGCAATTTTGTAACATTTTTAACTGAAGATCCACGAAAGGAGGCTGAAGCATGAGGTACGCGATGGCTATCGACACAAAAAAATGTGTGGGGTGCAGCGACTGTGTAGTTGCCTGCCAGACTGAAAATAATGTTCCCATAGGCTTTTGCCGCGACTGGGTGACTGAAACTGTAGATGGAACCTATCCTAATGTTAGTATTGAACTGCGTTCGGAACGGTGTAATCACTGTGATAATTCACCCTGCGTGCGTTGCTGTCCGACTGGTGCAAGTCACTTTGAGGATGGCGGAATAGTGCTGGTAACTCACAACAAATGTATTGGATGTGGTGCCTGTATTGAATCCTGCCCTTACGAAGCACGGTATTCGCACCCTGACGGCTATGTGGATAAATGTACTTTCTGCATTCACCGGGTTCGGAAAGGCGAAAATCCTGCCTGCGTAAGCGTTTGCCCTACTAGTTGCATGTATTTCGGCGACCTTGATGATCCGAATTCGGAAATTGTAAATGTTCTGAAAAACCGTAAATTCAAGGCATTGGCACCTGAAGCAGGAACCAAACCTAATATCTTTTACCTGACCTGATAACTCAAAATATTCGTTAGAAATGAAAGAAGAATTATTTGTAAGTGGTCGCAATATTCCTAATATTGACCCTTACCTCCATATCTGGCACTGGCAAATCCCAATCTATCTTTTCCTGGGTGGCCTGGCAGCGGGAATTCTGTTTCTTGCAGCTGTTTATACCATTCTTGGTAAAGACAAAGAAATGCAGGCAACAGTAAAATGGGCTCCTTTTATTGTGCCTTTTGCGCTGATCATCGGTTTGTTTATGCTCTTCCTCGACTTAAAGCACAAGCTTTTTTTCTGGCAGCTATACACCACTATCCGCCTTGAATCACCAATGGGCTGGGGCGCATGGGTATTGATGATCATGACTCCGATTTCAATCATCTGGTCAGCCAGTTATATCAGGGAAGTATTCCCGAACTGGGATTGGAAATTTAAATTTCTGTATACTTTCGAAGCATGGGTAATTAAAAACCGTTGGTATATTGCATGGCCAATGGCAATTTATGCCGTTATCCTTGGAATTTATACCGGGATTTTGCTTTCAGCATTCAATGCACGACCTTTGTGGAATACAACAATTCTTGGGCCTCTTTTCCTTGTTTCCGGAATGTCGACGGGTGCCGCCAGTATTATCCTTATGAGCAAAAACCATGAAGAACGCCGGCTTATCGGCCGCCTCGACCTGTTGTTTATAGCGGTTGAATTGTTCTTCATCGTACATATGATTATGGGATTCCTGGCCGGGTCACAGGTACAGATCGACGCTGCAAACTTGTTCCTGGGCGGAGAATTTACAGTTCCATTCTTTGTATTTGTAATCCTTTTGGGTCTTCTGCTACCAGCCGTACTGGAAGTTCTCGAACTTATCGGGTTCAAAGTGCCTATTGTAATTCCGGCTATTTTAGTTCTGCTTGGCGGACTGATATTCAGGTTTATTATGGTTGAGGCGGGGCAGATTACGAGATATTTGTACTAGGGGTTGGGGATTAGGGCTTAGGAGTTAGGGATTCGAGAGTGGGAAGACAAGGTGAGGGGCGACTAAGCGAAGGGCGACAAGGAAGGATAAGGAGAAGGAGAGTTTGAATAAGAGAAATTGAAATACTTTTACGATCTGACTTCCGACTTCCGACTTCCAGCCTTCACTCAACATTAAATGCAAAATACGTTCATTACAAAAATAGTTATCATGGAAAAAATGAAACGAGACGGTACCTTTTACATCAACCCTTACCTGGGAGGGGTATTATTGGGACTGGTGCTTTTCGGCACATATTATATTACGGGTCGTGGACTGGGCGCAAGTGGGGCCGTTAAAAGCTCTGTAGTATCAGCTGTTCATACAGTAGCCCCGGTTCATGCTGAAGAAAATAAATACTACAGTAAGTTCCTGAGCGACGACGCCAGCCCAATGAGCAACTGGCTGGTTTTCGAAGTAATAGGTGTAATTGTCGGAGGCTTTCTTTCGGGAACACTCTACGGAAGGCTGAAATTCAAAGTTGAACATTCACCAAAAATTACAGGCAAAACCAGGCTTATCGCTGCTTTGGCCGGAGGAATTCTTTTCGGAGTGGGCTCCCAGTTTGCAAGGGGTTGCACCAGTGGTGCTGCTTTAAGCGGTATGGCTGTGCTTTCGGCTTCAGGGATAATTACTATGATGGCTATTTTCGGCTCGGCTTACCTGTTTTCCTGGATTTTTAAGAAATTGTGGATTTAAGAACAAGGATCCATGATTTGAGATTTTGGAAGAAAAACTAACGTTATTCGTTAATCGTTATTCGTAAATCGTAAATCAAAAATCGTAAATAGAAATAACATTAATATAAGCATTAAACTCAAAAATATATGATAGGACCTCTTATTCCCATGGGTGTTATACCCGAAACCTGGAACAATGTAATCGCACTGCTACTAGGAGTCGGTTTCGGCTTTGCTCTCGAAGCCTCCGGGTTTTCTTCTTCACGCAAAATCATGGGGACCTTTTTTGGTTATGATTTTGTGGTGTTACGGGTGTTTTTCACAGCAGCAATAACTGCAATGACCGGTATCTTTTATTTCGATTACATGGGCTGGATGGATATGTCCATGCTATACATCAATCCATATTATGTAATGTCGGCTATTATTGGCGGTATTATAATGGGATTTGGTTTTGCCCTGGGAGGCTTTTGCCCCGGAACCAGTTTTACAGGTATTGCCATTGGTAAGATCGATGCTATGGTTTTCAGTGGAGGCTTGTTTATTGGTGTATTTATTTTTTCGGAACTTTATCCGCTATTTCAAGGATTATACAACAGTGGGAATATGGGAGCAGCCAAGATTTACGACCTCCTGGGCATGCGCGAAACCGTTTTTGCATTTCTGCTGATCGTTGCAGCAGTCGGGATGTTTTATGGAGCTGCATTTGTTGAAAAGAAGGTTAAAAAAGTTGAGTATTAATAAATAAGACTATGAACAAAAGATATATGCTACTGGCAGGCATAATAATAGCACTTGGAGTAGGGATACTCTTCATGCCTGCAAAGGATACTGCCAAACAAACTCAACCCGAACTTCTGCTTGCGGCTATTGATGATCCATCAAGGTTCCTGAGCACGGATGATATCACCGACAGGCTTGTAAAAAAAGACCCGGCGCTGATGCTGATTGACGTGAGATATGAATCACAGTTCAAAGCTTTTTCTATTCCCGGAGCAATAAATATTCCCGCAGATTCTCTTCTTTCAGCTTCAGCACAGGAAATACTGAATCAAAAAGAAATGGATAAAGTTTTTTATTCCAATGCCGACGTTACTTCCGACCAAACCTGGATTATCTGCAAACGAATGGGCTTACAAAGAATTTATGTTATGCAGGGTGGAGTAAATAAATGGTTTAACACCATTGTAAAAGCTGAAAAACCCGCCGAAACTGCACCCACCGAAGCAATGGACCTTTATCAGTTCAGAGTTGCAGCATGTCAGCATTTCTTTGGCAGCCCCGAAATGGCAGCAGCCCCAAAAGTTGTGGAGAAACAAAAAGTTACCGTCGTCAAGAAAACATCCGGAGCTGCATCGGGTGGCGGTTGTTAATAAATATTCGACTAAGATTGTATTGGAATTGAGAGTAAAAAATCGGAAGTCGGATGACCGAAGTATACAATAGCGTAATGCAAAATTCTACACAATAAAATCAGATTCAGAATAATTAAGAAGAATGTTAATTGCCAGAATGTGTGATACATTGGCGAAAATAGTATTTACCGAAACTCCTGACTTCTGACAACTTATTTCGACCTGCTAAAATAGACCTTCGATTATACATGCAAAACAAAGAATACAATGGACGAACTTAATAAAACCAACCGGCTTACGATAGCAGTTATCGGAATTGTGCTGGTAATAATTATTGGATTGGTCACCCTGAGAAGACCCGATATTAAATATTCCTTAACTCCTGCTGAAAGCCTCGCCCTACTTAACGATCCTGCCTCAGTCATTACACCAGTACAAGCAACTGCTTTAATGAAAGATAGTTCCGGTAAAACTGTATTTATCGATGTTCGCAATTCAATAGCTTTTGACCGGGGACACATTAAAAATGCAGTCAATATTCAGGTTCGCGAATTGTTTGCAAAAAAGAGCAAGGCTACTTTTCTGGATCTAGAAAAAGCAGGGCAAACCGCAGTTCTGTATGGTGAAACCCAACAACAGGCAAATGGTCCATGGCTGATACTCAGGCAAACCGGATTTAAAAATGTTCTGCTATTTACCGGCAATTATGTACAACTTGATATAGCAAACTCCGATTCGCTTACCAGGCTCTTGCCGCAGCTAAGTGAAACACCATTGATTGATACTGCTGCTTTGAAAGCAATTTCAGCCCCGGCTAAAACAGGAAAAGACGCTGCACAACCAGTTAAGAGTGAGAAAAAGAAAGTTACTCCGGTTAAAAAGGAAGCATCATCAGGTGGGGGTTGTTAATATCTGAATCCGAAACAATAATTAAAAGGCTGCCTGAGGGTGGCCTTTTTAGTGTTAAGAATCTGTTCAAGACATTTTTTGAGACTACCTGATCAAACTCACCATCCCTCTCAAAGTTACAATTCCGGAACTCTCAATTTTAGCTTCCCTGTATTGCAAAAGGTAACTGTAGCTGCCTGCCTGGCATGGCTCTCCTTTAAAAGTCCCGTCCCATCCTTCTGAAGGATCAGTACTTTTAAAAACCAACTGTCCCCACCTGTCGTATATAAGTAGCTGGTAAGGCTCAAGGGTATTACGTTGGGTAACAGGCCTGAAAAAATCATTCTGACCGTTTTTATCAGGCGAAAATGCATTGGGAAGCCACAACCCCGGCATGTAATAATATTGTGCTGTTATCGTATCATTACACCCTTCGGGACTGGTTGCCACGAGCATGATCGTATAATTCCCTTCGAGAATGTATGTAACAACAGGTTCCGTGAGATTTGAAGTACTAGTATTGCCAAAGTCCCAGGAATAATCAGAAGCCCCTGTAGTTTGATTATCAAAATGAATTTCTCCGTTATTAATTTCAGTGTTTTCGATGATACTGAAAGCACAATCCGGTTTAGGTTTTATCGTGATTATTGAACTGACAGTATCCGAACACCCAAGTAAATCCGTAACAATATGACTGATAGGATAATTCCCGGCAGTATCAAATACCATTACGGCTGGATTATCCTGAAATGTAAGTTCATAGCCTGAACCAGGATTTAGTATCCAGGCGAATTCATTCAGCACTGCATCTGCAGGAATGCTGTGATCTGTAAATGTAATAGGTGCACCCTGGCAAGCTTTACCATACGTATAAGCTGCTTTCGGCCAATTATGAATTATTAAAGACTTAGTCACAATCTTTCCATCCCCGCAAACAAGGTTCCTGCCAAAAACAGAAACCAAATATTCACCGGCTGGGATAGACTCATTCAAATCATAAATAAAAGTTGAATCAGGTGCGTCATTGACTATATCAGCAGAGAAACCCGGAACAGAAAGATGCCAGTGATATTTTTGCGCAAAATCAATTGATTTAGAGTTGAAACTTATTGTTTGTCCTCTGCAAATATTAACAGGTGTGGTAATCTGGCCTGAAGAAGGTCTGAGTATAAGTTTAACTGTTTTTTCTATTACCTGATCTGTAGTTAAATACCACCAGGAATTGATTGTGTTGGTATCTCCCAGGTTCTGCGTTCTGGTCCAGCCATGACATCCGGAAAAAGGCTCGATACCGCTATATATACAGCCTTCCGTAACATTACTGGTGGGAAAATAAAGAGGTGATAATTTCGAATCATCCCAAAAGATTTTGAGTTTCGAAGATCCTGAAACAGACATGGGCCGCTGGATATCAACTTTGAAGCCACGCGGATTATCCTCCACATCATAAAGAGGCACATTCGACAAACCATTCAGAAAACTGATCTTTGCTTTAACTTCTGTTCCATTAGCAAGTGGAATTCCATTACCGTCTTTCCCGTTCCAGGCAGGCAGCAGCACATTGCGTCCGGCTATAACAGTGTACCCCAGGAGCACATCTTCGCGTCCGATTGAGCCGGGATTAGGAGGATCAATATCCAGTTGGACATTAATGTTTCCTCCTTTGGTTACATTCGCTTCAAAAGTGACCACCGTATCACATACGTTTGGCAATACATCAAAACTAACCATCTCACCTATATGTCCTGTGGGGAACATAGCTATGTCGGGATCGTTTAGAAAAATCTTATATTGTGGTTTAACGGATGCATTTCCACGCAACGATTGGCGGCGATCATTCCAGGTTCCGGTAGTAGAACTCCCCCATTCGTTGCTGTATATCGACCATACCCCACCAGCAAGACCATTGCAATCAAAACGTGTTACAATACTGTCATTTGTATAAATATAGAAAAGTGAAAAAGATGCCTTTATATCAGCATCTACAGCACGTGTAGCCAATTGCCAGGCTTTGCTCCATAACCGGCCGGGAATTGCAGTATTTCCATTTGCAACTGTAGCATCAAAATATTTTAATACCCTCATCTCAGATGAAGATGGGGTACCGGCAGGAGGCACAGGTATTTCAAATTCAATACTATAATCCCCATTCATCCCGGGATTAATCACCAAAGGAGTATATCCCTGCGTGTTCAGATTATCAATATTGGGGCCCGCATCAACCTGACTGCGGGTAGTAATGAATCCTGGATTTCCGGAATTGCGGGGCAACTGGCTGAGCGAATAACCTGCAACCACATTACCTTTAGGATCTCTTACCTGGTACTTTACATCAGTATAAATGATTGCGTCGTCAGCATAGTTAATCATTTGGCCGAAACCCAGGTATATTTTCTCGTTTACAAAATCACTGATCCGTATGTTCAGCCTGAAGTCCTCTCTGCAATTAACTAAAGCAAACGGAATCCTGTATTCTAAAGAATTTTGTGAGAGCACAATCTTGCATACTGAATTTGTTGGAGCGCCATTGGGCTCCAGTTGTTTGGTTCCTTCGGCCAATGAAATTCCTGAAAGCCCGAGTATAATTATTATAAAAGAAAATGAAAGCAGATGCGCCCCAAATGGCCTGGCTACTGTAAATAAAATAAACTTTGGCAGTCGGCTCATAAAAGGTTAAAATTATTTCTGCTGGTTGTAATATAAGGAATGTAACTAATCAGTCTGATTAAAATGCTTTTTTGCCGCAGATTTACTCATGGATTTCTTATTTTCAAAGGTATTCGTGATACCGCTTCGCTAAATTCACGGATTACACAGATTTCAAACTGCTTTTAGCAGTTTTTCAATTAATTTAAATTAAAAATGATGAATCATTGTCTGTGAAATCTGAGTAATCTGTGGCATGTATTTGTTTTTCATTACTTTAGATAAACTGATTAGTTACAAAAGGAATAAATACTTGAACAACATCTGTTAAGAAGTCTCAAATTTACGATAAAAAGAAACCATTATAATCAAGGTTGCCAATAGCACAGAAATAGTTAATCATAAAAAAGTATTTTTATCTTCTTACATCTTGAGTTCTTCAATTCCGGACATCCCAAATTGTCTTACTTCAGTTACGTCTCCGGCTTTCAAATCGCCAAGATGTATATTCCCAATCCGAACCCGTACTAACCGTAATGTCGGGAATCCGGCCGCTGCCGTCATTTTTCGCACCTGCCGGTATTTGCCTTCGGTAAGTGTGATTGAAACCCAACTGGTAGGGCCATGACGTTCATCGCGTATTTTACGGGTTCGGGGAGCAAATCCCGGATCGCTTTCAAGCCTGAAGACCTGGCATGACATAGTGCGATATTTAACATCGCGAATCCCGATTTCAACGCCTTGTTTCAGTTCTTCAACAGCCTCATCGGTAATCAGCCCATCTACCTGAGCAAAGTATTCCTTTTCAATATGCCGGCTTCGGATATGTTCACTGACTTGCCCGTCTGTTGTAAGCAGAAGCAGCCCTTCACTCTGTTCATCGAGGCGACCGATAGCCATAGTGCCATCGGGAAAATCGTACAAACTGCCTACGAGTTTCTTTTTCGGGAGCTCACATACAAACTGGCAAAGGTAACCGTATGGCTTATGATGGATAAAATGGCGGTGTTCAGGCATGTAAAGTTAATTTCAGGTTTCAAATATGATAGCCCTGTCGTCAGATAATATTTAGTTCAAATTTTCGAAGTTCAAAATTCATACTTATTCGTTCAAAGGCCAGTCTTTTATTGCATTTGTAAAGTTATTAGCAAATCCGTTGTGAGCTGTAAATATATATTGAACTCCCGGAATACGAACGATTTTTCCAATTGAATGAGTCGCTGTTTCTGTATCCATATTGAAAAAGGCGTAGAACTTCTCAACTTTCCCCTGTTCTATCCGCAGCGCATCACCAGTAAACATTAGAGTATCGTTTATAAGGTAACACATGGACCCGGGCGTATGCCCCGGAACCAGAAAGCCTTGTATTTTAATGCCTTCAATACTCAATATTTGCTGATCCTCAATTAATTTATATGATTTTGAGTCGATTTTATTGCCAAAAAGGAAGAACCTCGATTTCTCTCCATTCAGTAACTGCTCTTCCTGCTTTGAAATATAAATGCTTGCATTTTTAAACAAACTAATACCGGCAACATGGTCACCGTCAGTATGAGTTAAAAGGACTGCATCTATTTTATCAGTATCAATTTTAAGTTTGTTTAGTTCCTGCTGAATAACACCCTTATCCTTACCTGCATCAATAGCAATATAGTGCTCGCCATTTTTTACCAGATAGAGATTTACAAACGAATCCTTTATCGAAAATACATTTTTAGCGATTTCGCTGGTTTCAGCCGTAGTCATTCCTTTCATAATTGACCTGGCTTTTATAAGGTAACCAACCGAGAGAAGAACCAGCACCAGGATAAAAACGCCTAGTCCTGAAAATATTCTTTTATAAGTCTTTTTCATATTCCCCGTTACCTTTAAGGTAGAATAAATTTATGCTTTTAGTAGTCTCAACAATACTTTCCGGTTTTAAGTAAGCCTCAGGTACGTGGATTATTTGTTTTACAAATTTAAAGAATAAATCAGAATAATGAACCGATAAAACAATTTTTGAGTGTTTCAAATTTATTTTCATAGCATATTGTTTTTGAACACATTATATTGTATATTTGTATACTTGATCAATCATCATTGGATGCCAGGGAATATCTTCGGAATCGCTGAGATCCTCTCAGTTTATACAACACCAACAATGAGTACTTGAATTTCCTGGCATTGATGCGTCATTAGCTGACCACCAAGGTACTCATTTCCTGATTTTTTACCTATTTACATAGTTATTTTCCTTGTATTGAAGGATAAACTGATCGCTTGATTGTAACGTCATTTGAGGGAATTTTGCTTGAACCCGAACTACTTTAAATGGATGTCCTTAATTTCAACCTGCCTGTTTCTCAAAAGCTCCTTTGCTGAACAATGCTATTGCAGGTATACTCTGGCGTAGAAAAAGAAAAACTTCAGAACCACCATCTGCCTTTCAGGCAACTACAAGTTTCACTCTTTTTCAAAGGCCATCTGAATAATACGCAGCGATTGAATATCAGTATAGCGGATTATTCAACGGAATATCAGGCCCTGCCACAAAAATATGTGGATGTGGTTACCTCTCAGGAGGAAGACACTGTTGAGTGAAACCTTATCGGCCAGGCTACCAGTGTACTATATTTAACTCGATAAATTTCACGAAATGCAGTAACTCCAGACATTATACAGTTGTGTAGATGCCTGGTGGATAGATGACTCCCGGATAACCGGAAGTTTAGGCCAAAAAGATTGATTCCATAAACGGATTAGCAATCAGCACAATAACCAGAATCAGAATACTGAAAGTTGAATTATCTTTAAAAATCGAGCAGATATGAAAGAGCATAAAATACTTATGGTAGAGCATCTGAAATCCGATGCTAACCTTGCTAAGCAAGAGATTGAGAAGGTTCTTGAAAAGTTTCATTTCAGCATTGTTAAAACACGGCAGGATTTCGAAGAACAGCTGGAGAAATATCCACCTGAACTGATTCTTACCGAATATAAATTGCCATCCTTTGATGGGTTAACAGTATTGAAACTGATTAAAGAAAAATCGCTTCAAATACCTGTTATTTTCCTTACTCACTCTAACGATGAAACAACAGTCGTTGAATGCATGAAGGCAGGTGCCGTTGACTATATTGACAAAGAGCAGATTGGCCGATTGGGCGACGCAGTGAAATCGGCAATTAAAAAGAGTGACAACGAGAGAGAAAAGATTAAATCTACAGACTCGCTTGTGATGAGTGCGGAAGCATATCACAGTATGTTCGCTTATAATCCGCTACCCATGTTTGTGTTCGACATTAAGACCCATGCAATCCTTGAAGCTAACAATGCGACTCTGGATCAATACGGTTATACCCGTGAGGAGTTTTTGTCTTTAACCCTCAGGGACTTAAGCCCTGTTGAAGATAATACGGCAGTTAAAGGAGCCAACGAATCTCAGACTAATTATCACGCAGCAGGGAATTGGTGGCACCTGAAGAAAACCGGAGAGGTTATCCATGTTGAACTCAACTCTCATCTTATCGATTTCAATGGAACGAAGGCTTGCCATATGCAAGCCACTGATGTTACAAAACGTAAAAAGGCCTGGGAAACCCTCTCCGCAAGTGAAGAGAAATACCGGATGATATTCGAAAGTGTTCAGGATGTAATCTTCCAGACCGACCTGGAAGGTATCCTTTATGAAATCAGCCCATCTGTGGACCAATACCTTGGATACAGCCGGGATGAGCTGATTGGAAATCCAATAGCTAACTTATACTATGATATTAACGATAGAGACTTGCTTGTTCAATCCTTGTTAGAGAAGGGTAAGGTCTGGGACTTTGTAGTCAGGTTCCGAACAAGAAATGACGAAATCTTATATGCTTCGATGAATGCCCGGTTAGTATACAACACAAAAGGGCAACCTGATATAATTGAAGGATCATTAAGGGATATAACTGAACGTATAGAAGCAGAGGAAATAGTCCGTAAAAACGAAGAAAAATTCCATGCGCTATTCGAAAACCAGTCTATTGTCAAACTTGTTTTTGATCCTGAAACACAACAAATAGTTGATGTAAACTATTCAGCTGCCAGGTTTTATGGCTTCAGCAAAGAAGCTTTAAAGCAAATGAAAATAGCTGAAATTTCGGCGGCCAAACCTGAAGACGTAACAGCCCAGTTAAAGAAAATTCGATCGATGGGATTTCTGCAATACGAAACCCAGCACTGCTGTAACGATGGTTCCCTTAAAGATGTTGAGGTTTTTGCCAGTAAACTGGAGATTTCCGGTAAGGAATATATTTATTCCATTGTTAATGACATTTCGACAAGGAAACATGCAGAGCAGCAAAGCAGGCTATTAACCAAATCCATAGAGCAAAGCCCTGTTGGGATAATGGTTACCGATCAACACGGAAGAATAGAATATGTAAATCCCCGTTTCACAAAAATTACTGGCCATAGTTTACAGGAAATTAAAGAAAAAAAACAATGGTTTCTCTATTCGGGCAAATACTCCGATATAACCTATTCTGAAATGTGGGAAACGGTTCTGTCGGGTAAAGATTGGACGGGTGAACTGCCGGTAAGAAGGAAAAATGGCGAACATTACTGGGAAAACGTAAGTATTTCACCGGTGAAGAACGAAAAGAGGCAGATTACACATGTAGTTACGATTTGTGAAGATATTACAACTAAACACAAACAGTGGGAAGAACTTTCAGAGGCTAAGGCCAAAATTGAAGCTGCAGACAAGCTGAAGGCATCGCTTATTAATAATATCTCCAACGAAGTACGTACTCCACTCAATGGCATCATAGGATTCGCCGATATGTTGGTAAATACTGAGATTTCGAAAGAGAATAAACAAAATTATATCGATATCATCAAGAAAAGCAGCACAAGGCTGCTGAACACTGTTACCAGCTATATTGACATATCCATGATTTTATCAGGGAAAACCAGGACCTATTCAAAGCATTTTCATCTCAATACATTGCTGGAAGAGATAAAGAATGAATTTATCGGTTCCTGTAACGCAAAGGGTCTTGAACTAAGCATGCAAAAGCCTGAAAATCCTACTGATATTCAAATGAATACAGATCCGGATATCGTACATAAAATCCTGACACATTTACTGTGCAATGCTGTAAAATTCACTGAAAAAGGGAAAATTGAATATGGTTTCAGGAAACGAAACACTATTCCTGAATTTTATGTTACGGATACAGGAATTGGGATTGAAAACAAGAAAGTCAATTCATTATTCGATTACAATTCTCATGCTGACGTTTCCACAACCCGTAGTTATGAAACCGTTGGACTCGGATTACCAATTGCCAGAGGATTGGTTGAATTACTGGGAGGCGAAATATTTATTGAAACAGGGAAAGCTAAAGGAGCTACTGTATACTTTACGTTACCTGCCGAAGTAATCATTACAACTTTGTCGAAAGAATCAAAAGAAGAAGTGGTAAAACCGAAGCATCCTTTGCTGGCAAAGAATTCAGTAATACTGGTAGCTGAAGATGATGATTACAATTATAAATTCATCGAAACAGTGCTCAGCAGAGCCGATTTTAAAGTAATACGAGCTGAAAACGGAGTGGAAGCTGTAAATATCTGTTATAATAACTCGGATGTGAGTCTTGTATTAATGGACTTAAAAATGCCAGTGATGGGAGGCATAGAAGCAACACGGCAAATCAAAAATTTCCTTCCTAACTTACCGGTTATAGCTCTTACCGCTTTTGTTTCAACTGACGATGAACAGGAAGCATTTCTATGCGGATGCGAAGAATATATTAAAAAACCCGTCGATCGCACACACTTGCTGGCTTCGGTAGGAGATCTGCTGGAGAATAAAGTGAATTGATTCTTCAATAATTCAGTATTCCGGCACACTACGAATGCATTTTTGCCCTGGATTTAAATACAGGTTGCTGTTAAATAAAGAGGCGTTCATTATTCCCCAAAAGACAGGAATAATGAACGCCGTATTTTTAGTTCCTGCTCACGAAAAGCAGGGAGCTATTACTTTATAAGCTATCGGATAATGCTTTACCAGGTTTAAACTTGGCAACTTTTTTTGCTGCTATTTGTAAAGCAGCACCAGTTTTAGGATTACGGCCTGTTCTGGCTTCCCTGGTTGTTACTGAAAATGATCCAAAACCTACGATTTCAACACGACTTCCAGCAGCAAGAGCTCCGGCTACAGTTTCGTGATAGCAATCAATTGCTTTTTTTGCCTGAGCTTTTGTCAGGTCGGCACCAGCTGCCAATGCGTCAATTAATTCAGATTTGTTCATAATTGTTTTTTTAAATGGTTGTTAATGAATTTGGATTGATACTAATGCTATTCTATTATTTGTAACATTTCTATTGAATAGTTGCTTTTTTCAAAATAATCATTCTACTCATATCTAATTTGTACAACACTGTTTTACCAGATAGATTTATGACAAATAGACTGCTAATGTAGTAAACAATACAATAATGAGTGTTGTTAGAGTGCTTTTTAGAGAAATTTATTTTATTTAATTTTAAACCAACTGCTAAACCTAATTACAATAATTTTGCAATATCAATTTATGAAATCCTATCACTCTGATTATTAGCTATTTAACAATTCCGACTAAAATATTGTAGACTTGCTAAAATATTTATCGCCAGAAATGAAAGCCTGATTATTTTTATTAAATACATCTTCTCTTACACTTTAATTTCACACAAACGCTGGTTTTAGGCATTGCCTGTGTCTAACAATTAATATTAACCTAAAAAAAATACTATGAAAACGCTAAAAAAAACTTTAATCAACCTGATCTTAGTATCAGGAGTAATCCTTGCATTTGCTCAATGCACAAAAGATAGTACAACTGACGATACCCTTAGTCTGGATGACACAAAATCGATCATTGAGGAAATCACCAGCATGGATACAACTGTAGGCGGTTGTGATTCAATCGCTCTTTTGGGAATTCCGGGTACATGTTCCGGCAATTTATTCAGTTACATCAACACTCTTCCTGTTGAACCATTAAGTGCTTCCGAAATCAACTCGCTGACTACTATGCGCGAAGAAGAACTGCTTGCGCAGGATGTTTATGTAATGTTATACAGCATTTATGACGTTCCGGTTTTTAATAATATATCAAAAGCTGAAACTCAGCATGCAACAGCAGTCCAAACGCTTTTACTTAAATACAGCCTGCCTGATCCGGCATTGAATCATGTAGCCGGCAATTATGTAAATCCCGGACTTCAGGCATTATATACGAGTCTGGTAGCCCAGGGCAGCACTTCGTTAAGTGCAGCACTTATTGTGGGTGCTACTATTGAAGATCTTGATATCAACGATCTTCACAATCACAGCCTTATTGATGCTGACAACCTGGATGTCCTATTTGTATTCAATAACCTTGAGAAAGGCTCACGTAACCACCTGCGCTCTTTTTACAGATTATTAACAGCCACAGGTGGCACATACACTCCGCAGTTTATTTCACTTGAATATTTTAATGATATTATTTCAACACCACATGAAACAGGACTGGCAGGTACGAATTAACCATAGTTGCTTTTTTAAAACGATGTAAAGATGATTCCAAATCAGGGAAACCAGTTAGTAATTTTGATACTGCTTAAAGTGAAAATGGGCACTTAATTCACTTCCTTTTAATCGTATAGTACCTAATTACGAAATTAATTTGCTTTTATGTTGAACCAATTAAAAAAAAATAAACTTTCACCGCTGGTTTCATAAAAGTTCCGTGTCTAAACATTATAATCACAAATACTTTAAAACAATCGAATATGAAAAACATTGAAAAATTATTTCTGGCAACATCCATCATGATGATGTTTGCTATGCAGACAAAGTCGCAAACCAGCAATGCTTCGGCAACCCCGGTTAAGCAAAATACGACCAAGGGGAAAACCTTAACTTACGTGGATAAGAATAACAATGGCGTTTGCGATAATTTTGAATCGAGGAGCGGTAAAGGCCGTGGCGGTAATTTTGTTGACCAGGACAACAATGGTGTATGCGACAATTTAAATACCAAATCGGGGAAAGGCCGTGGCGGCAATTTTGTTGATAAGGACAACAATGGTGTATGCGACAATTTAAATAACAAATCGGGTAACGGCCATGGCGGCAATTTTGTTGACAAAAACAACGATGGCGTGTGCGATAACCGTGCTAATGTCGGAAAAAGATCAGGCAGAAATGGACAAGGAAAGGGTAATGGGAATGGCAGGCAGTACAGAAATGGACAAGGAAAGGGCCAATGCCAGGGAAAAGGACCAGGACAGGGACTAGGCCAAGGCCAGGGAAAAGTACAGAATGCAGTAACAGAGTAGACGGAACTGATAGCTTAAACGTTCAGACATCTATATAAAAAGTCCGGATAAAAAGAGGATTGCGTAAAAGCAAAAATAAGTTTTAAAAAGAGGTTGAAAATTATATCTTTGATTAAAGATTACGGGGATTCAAACCAAAGTAAAAAAACAGTGATACAAATAGTGAGCATCCAATAATTTTCAATCTCTTTTTATTTCTCTGCATTGATGACTGACCAGGAACTGATTACCGGAATATTGAACAATGACAAAACTGTCATCCAATTCCTGGTTAGCAAATACCACAAACAAGTTATCAAAACGGCCTTTCACCTGCTTCAAAATATGGATGATGCTGAAGACCTGGCCCAGGATGTTTGTGTCGAAATTATCGAATCGGCAAGATCATTTAAAGGAGCTTCATCATTATCTACCTGGATTTACAGGCTTACAGTGAATAAATCGCTCAATTTCATACGGAAAAATAAACGAAAGCAACTTGTTCAACAGTTTGAAACCTTTTTCCGCAAAGGGGACAACTCATCAGAGACAAGAGTTACCGAGCCTTCAGAGTACGATAAAACATTTGAGAATAACGAAAGGCGGCAGATACTTGAAAAAGCTGTGAACAGTCTGCCTGAGAATCAGAAAACCGCTTTTATTCTCAGCAAATATGAAGAACTTTCGTACAGGGAAATTACTGAAATCATGAACCTCAGCCTGCCCAGCGTTGAATCATTGTTACAGCGGGCGAAACAAAACCTACAGAAGAAGTTAATTGTTCAGTTCTCTGAATATTCAAACAACAAATAGCATGGAAACCTGCAAGTTATTACACGAAAACGTATTCGCTTACGTTGAAAAAGATTTACCTCCCGTTTTGCTGCAACAACTCGACAAGCATGTGGCTGAATGTGCAGAATGTGCAGCGATTGTTGTAGAATTTAAAAGCGTAATGATTCTAATGGAAGAGCAGAAATCCATTGAACCACGACCCTTTGCCGAAACCCGCATTTTGCAGGGAATTGAATCCAGATTAGAGAAACGGCAGAGTTCACCATTACCTGTTTTCATCCGGATTTTACAGCCTGCATTAATCAGTGTTGGAGTTGTAGTTGCGTTATCCATTGGTTTTTTTATTGGTACTGATTTCGCAAATTCACATTCGCAATACAGCCAGAATGAAGAAATGACTGAGTCAGTAAGAAGCGATTTGAATGTTCCTGAATTTATGACTGACGATATTATTTACTTTACTGAATAACCCCCGAACTATGAATATTTTCAACAACAACCGCCCTGTTTTCTGGATACTGATCTTCCTGGTTCTGATCAATATTACTGCATTGGCCACGTATTATATTTATATGCGCAAACCAGCAAACGAACCTTTGCCAGGTTCAGGAATGAAGAGAGGCATAGTTTTGCAACAGGAGTTAGAATTAACACCTGACCAATCCATTGCAGTAAACAGGATAAACGCAACCTACCAGGCTTCGAGCGAGCCCATCGTTGAAGCTATCAGGGAAAAGAAAGCTGAACTTTTGGATGAACTATCGAAGGATGACACGGATTCGGCAGTTTTGATACAACTCACCAACGATATAGTTATTGAGCAGAAAAAACTACAACTGGCCAACATAAAACAATTCCTCGACCTGAAGAAAGTATGCACACCGGAACAAACGCTAAAGCTTTCGCAGATTTATGCCGGGTTATACGGGTTTGAACAAAAAGGAAAAGGAAATGGGCAGGGAAAAGGAAACGGCAAAGGATACCGCCATCGCTACGGGCAGCAAAAACCGAAATAAAATACTGTAAAACAATTTCCCGGATTAATCCGGATTATGGAATTTATTCCTATTTCGTAGCTGTCAGCAGGAATATCGGGTATTCACTCACTTTACCTTCTTCGTTCGTTTTCTGAATGCTATAACATTGCTGATGTTTAATATTGTCAAATCCAATTGACTTCAACTTGCCGGACAATATCTCCAGATCAAATCCCAGGTGCCCGATAAATCCTTCACCATGAAACGAGCCGTCTTCGGCATACAAATCAGCAATGGCAAGGTATCCGCCGGGATTTAACAAGGAATAGAATTTTGAAAGGATTATATCAACATCATTTACATGATGCATCACCATCTGGTTATAAATGATATCGAACCTGTCGGTATAATCCTGGTGCTCAAGATCAAAAAACAACGGCTTCATATTTAAAATATTCTGTTCCGCAATTTTTTCTGCCGTTACTGTTGTCATTTCCTGTGAGTTATCCATCAGGACAATTTCTTCAAATTTATCTTTTAAAGCAAAACTAAGCAAAGCCGTGCCCGAGCCATACTCAAGCGCTTTCATGCTCTTTTTAAACGGAATGGTTTGCAGCATTGCTTTTGCCACAGCATTTGATCTGTCGATATAACGTTGATTTTTATCCCAGTCACGGGCTCTGGCATCAAATTTACTCATGGATTGGTTAACAGGAAATGGTTAATAATTTATATTCCTTTTATTTTTCATTCAGAGTATTTTCAAATCGCTTCAACATCCATTTAATTGCGAAAAAAGAAACCGCAATAAGCAAAGGCCAGGTTAAAAGCCATATTATTTGTGTGATCATGGGGATTGAGGGTTTTAGATGATTGGGAATTGAGAGTTTAGCTGGGAGTCGGATGGCGGGAGTAAGGAGTAATGAGATGGAAATCGGGAATATCAAAAAGCGTTTATTGATACTCCCAATCCGGTTATATTTTTTTAGTAAACGTGTGTTTCGTTATCAAGTTCTTCCATATCTATCTTTTTATTGTCAATGGCGCGCCAGGCAATCCAGATATACGCAATTACAAAAGGTACCAGCAACGACACATAGCTCATGGCTGTTAATGTATATTGGCTTGACGAGCTGTTCTGAATGGTTAATGAACTTTGCAGATCGAAAGTTGAAGGATAGTAAGCCGTATTGTTAAATCCTGCCAACAGGAACAAGGCTAAAACCGTTAGCACAGTACCGATTCCTGCACCCCATATTCCTTTGGTGCTGCATTTTTCAAAACAGGTAAGCGGACGAATTATTCCAATCAGAACCAAAGCCACTCCCAGAACAAACATTACTGCCACAACAGGCATTTGCAGCAGGTTATGAAGGTATTTATAGGGTTCCACAAACACTTCCTTTGTTTCGGGATTTACGGCAAAACCACTTGATAATAAGGTCCATATCACGAAGGTGAGAAAGAAAAACACAAAAGGAATGGCATTGATAAGAAGTTGTTTTTTAACGCGTTCCATCATTTCGGCATGTTTGATACGGTTCATGAAATACAGCAAAGCCAGCACGCGTGAAAGGAATAAAACTGCCAGTCCCAGGGTAAGGTTATGAAGACTTAAAGCAGCTTCGAGTCCATGTGCCGGGCCCATCCATTCCGAGATAACAGGCATTTTATCGCCGGTAAGGCGGGTAATATTCATGAAGTTTACGGAGAACTGTGAGCCGGTGAAAAAGGTTGCCACGGCAGTTCCAATAAGTACAGGAGCCAGGATTCCGTTGAGGAGCAGAAATACCTCATAAGTTCTTTTCCCAAGGAAATTACCGGCTTTGCTGCGGTATTCGTACGATACAGCCTGGATGATAAAGGCAAACAGTATCACAATCCAAACCCAGTAAGCTCCGCCAAAACTGGTAGAGTAAAACAACGGGAAAGAAGCGAAAAAGGCTCCGCCAAAAGTCACCAGCGTGGTAAATGTGAACTCCCATTTGCGACCCAACAGGTTAATCAGGATGGTCCGCTCATCATTAGTTTTTCCAATGGTATAAATAAGCGTTTGCCCACCCTGAACGAACATCAGGAAAACGAGAATTGCTCCGAGCAGCGAAACGATTATCCACCAGTAATGCTGCAATGTGATATATGAAAATGCTTCGAACATGATTCTTGGTTTTTAAAGGTTAGTTATTTGCTGACGCGGATTCGTTTGACGGTGCATCTTCTCCCGGACCTTTTTTGATCTGCTTGGTCATAATTTTGATTTCAGCAATCAGTAATGCGGTGAAAATAAGGAAGAACATCCAGAAAGTAATTTGTACCGAAGTCGGCTGTAGTTGTGATACAGCTGCAATGGTTGGCAGGATATCCTGTATAACCCAGGGCTGACGGCCTACTTCGGCAACAACCCAGCCTAATTCGGATGCAATATAGGCCAGCGGAATAGACCAAAGCGCAGTATAAAGAACCCATTTGTTTTTAGCGATTTTATCTTTTAACGTTAAAACCAGAACCACGAAGAAAAGAAGCATAAAATGGAAACCCAGTCCTACCATTACGCGGAATGAATAAAAGGTTGTCGGTACGCTGGGAACCAGTTCGTGCAATTCGCGGCCTTCATAATATCCATAGCCAAAATATTTATAGTTTTCCTCAAATTTAACCAGGGCTGCATTTGCAAGGCTGTCGTTTCCGGTTTTCTTTGCATTTTTATATTCAGCCAGCGAAGTAATGGCTATCTTTCCTTTTTCGCTTTTCTCTTTATAGGATAAAATCTGATGCTCCGGGTTTCCATGAACCAAATCCTGGATACCGGGTACATACGCATTAGGATCGAGGAAAGCCATATAGGATAGCATGTTAGGAATCTCAATCATAAAACGGAAATCCTGTTTTTTATGGGCAGCTTCCTTAACGTTTTCCTTTAGAATACCGATGGCCACCAGAGGCGCATTTTGCTGGCCCACATAAAGGTTTTCCATAGCGGCAAATTTCATAGGTTGATGTTGCGCCATATTGCGTGCCGAGCCATCGCCGGTTAACACAACGAACAGCGAAGTAACCAATCCAAAAACAGCCGCAACAATAATGCTTCGTTTGGCAAAAAGATGTTCGCGGTTTTTAAGTAAATACCAGGCACTAACTCCGATAACAAATACGGAAGCCAGCACGTAACCGGATGAAATGGTATGCAGGAATTTATTGATAGCAACGGGTGAAAACAGCACTTCCCAGAAATTCACCATTTCGTTGCGGGCCGTATCGGGATTAAATTTCATGCCGACAGGATTCTGCATCCAGGCATTGGCAACTAAAATCCACAAGGCTGAGAGGTTCGATCCGAAAGCCACCAGCCAGGTTGAAAGAAGATGGAATTTTTTACTAACCTTATTCCAGCCAAAGAACATAACTGCAATAAAAGTGCTTTCGAGAAAAAAGGCCATAATACCTTCGATGGCCAGCGGAGCACCAAAAATATCACCAACAAACCACGAATAGTTCGACCAATTGGTTCCAAATTCGAATTCGAGAATAATTCCGGTTGCCACGCCTATGGCGAAGTTTATACCGAAAATAGTCATCCAGAATTTTGTGATTCGTTTCCACTCAGGATTCCCGGTACGCACGTACAAGGTTTCCATGAAAGCCACAATAAATGAAAGTCCCAGTGTGAGCGGCACAAACAACCAGTGATACATGGCAGTGAGTGCGAATTGTGCCCGCGACCAGTCAACGAGCGAAAAGTCAATGTGTTCCATATATGTTTATTTAGTTAATTGCTCAATAACATAATTGCTTTTATCATTTTCGGAAGTAAATTTTGAATTCAGGAAGTCGTGAAAAAAAAATAAACGCAGAATGGCAAACAGGACAAACAGTTTTATGAGAATGATCACCCATAAATTTTTACCAACCGTCATGCTGCGGAATCCTGTGTAATAAAAGCTGAATATTTTCCTGAAAATCATCATTATTTTAAATGTTCAAATTTCATTAAAAAAGCGTTACTTCAGCTATTTTGTCCATGTGTTAATTATTCAATTATTATCCTTTTCCTAATCAACCAGCGAAGTAACTACCTCAAATACCGGAGGATCAGCAATTGCGCGTTTCACGGCACAAAGATCGGCGGCACTAACAACTGCATTCCTGTATTTTTCAGGAAAATCGGCAGGAAGCTGAATATCCAGTTTGATTTTTGACGGCAGACGTTTCTGCATATCATAATCAACGGATTGAATAATTTTAATGTTATCCGTTGGAATGCCCCGCTGATCGCAGAACGATTTAACATAAATACCTGCACAGGTTCCGATGGATGCCAGGAAAAGATCAAAAGGTGCCGGTGCTGAATTGGTGCCTCCGCCTGCAACAGGTTGATCTGTCTTAATATCGTGCCCCTGGTGATGTGCCGTAATTATTTTCCCGCCATCTAAAGTAACTGTAATTGTAATCATTGAATTTATATTATTTTGCTATTGTCTCAGAATAGTCAGACTTTATCAGTTTTAATTATTTCTCCGACAAAGTTAGGAATATTTTGTTAACCATGAACGCAGGTTCATTACCTTTGTGACAAATAAATCGCTATACAATAATCCATTAGCTAACTACTGAGAATACGACCATAAAACAGATAGGAAGAAAGTTTTCATTAGAACCTGTCTTTGGCACGACCCAAATCGTTGAACAATTTTCGATCAGAAGAAAGCCCGCATAAGTGAAAGCCGGAAGAAACTAAGAATACCTCACAGGAAAAAACATAAAATAATCACAACTAATTATTTATAAAAATGAAGATTGCAATTCCAGTAACAAAAGAAAACCAAATCGATGATCATTTCGGCCATTGTGAATTTTATGGCGTTTATACCATTTCCGAGAAAAACGAAATCATTGATGTACAAACTATTAAATCTGAGCAGGGCTGCGGCTGCAAATCAAATATTGCCGGGGTACTGGCAAACCAGGGAGTTACAGTTATGCTGGCCGGTGGTATTGGTGGCGGAGCTATAAATGTTCTGAATCAATGGGGAATAGATGTAGTAAGAGGTTGTTCGGGAAATGCTGCTGAAACAGTAAAAGAATATGTTTCAGGCAACCTGACCGATAGCGGTGTAAGCTGCCACCAGCATGAACAGCACCAGGGCGGTGAACATCAGTGCAATAACCAGATACACTCCTGACAACATATTGTAACAATGCGGTATTAATCCTGAATAAGAGGTTCAATATCCTTTGTGTATTAAATTAAATCAAGCAGGACAAGAGTGATTTATATCAGACCCCGCACATTCGTTGTTTTAAAGTGCGCTCTTTCGAATTTCAGATCAATACCTATGCTGTAATTACAGGTATGTGTATTAGCCGGTTACTTTTGAACAAAAACACGATTTCAGAGTTTAAAATTAAATAATGAATTGGTTGGTTAAGAAAAGAGCATATATCGTTTTTCTGGTTTTGTTCCAGCTGTTGGTGTTTGTGACTCCTCTTTTTATCAAAGGTATTCACATTCACAGGTATGAGCAAGGCCATAGTCATCCGGCTGGCATCGAAAAAGCATACTCAGAAGCTGTCCAATGGTGTCCTATCTATAAGTTCGAATTTGTAACCTCTATTATCCAGGATGATATCCGGGATGGACTGTTTCAACAATCCAACCAGATAACAGATATTGAACTTGCCAATCAGATTTTTAAAATATCATTTACTTCCTGTTTACTCAGGGCTCCACCTGTTTCATAATAATCCCATCATTTATAATTTATTTTTTGCTGTTACTTCATTGGTAATTCAGTTTACCGATGCTTGTTGTATAGCAAAATTATATTCATTCAATTCATTCAATTTAAATGAAAAAAACATATATAATACTCTGTATCATATCACTACTATTCTCAGGTGCAATTTATGCAACAGGAATAACAGCAGGCAAAACAACACTCACCGGAACAATAACTGATAAAAAAACGGGTGAAAAAATTGCCGGGGCATCCCTCTCTATTCCAGATCTGCAAACAGGATCAACTTCCGATGAAAATGGCAGTTATACCATAAATAATTTACCCGAAACTAAGGTGCTACTGCAAGTCAGCTTTATAGGATACAGAACGATTATTGAAACAGTTGACCTGGAAAAAGTATCGGTGAGGAATTTTGAAATGGAATACGCTGCTACCGAAATGAACGAGGTTGTAATTACCGGTTTGTCAAAAGCTGCCGAACAAAAACGAACGCCAACGCCTATTGCAGTGCTTCCACGCCTGGCTTTGCTGCAAAGTACATCAACCAATATTATTGATGCTCTGGCAAGCCAGCCTGGTATTTCGCAGGTTACAACAGGTACAGGCATATCCAAGCCTGTTATCCGTGGGTTGGGTTACAACAGGGTAGTTGTTGTAAACGATGGGATTCGACAGGAAGGGCAGCAATGGGGGGATGAACATGGAATCGAGATCGATGAATTTTCAGTATATAAGGTCGAGATTCTCAAAGGTCCTGCAAGCCTGGCTTTTGGTTCGGATGCTATGGCCGGGGTTGTAAATATGATATCTGCGCCTGCACTTACAGAAGGGAAAACAGCGGGAAACATCGCTGTGAATTATCAGACAAACAATGGACTGATAGGCTATTCAGCTGATTTGGCCGGGAATAAGAAAGGCTTGGTTTGGGATTTGCGTTTCAGCAACAAATTTGCACATGCTTACCATAATAAGTATGATGGATATGTTTTTAATTCGGGATTCAGGGAGAATGCGTTAACAGGTCTTATCGGGCTGAATAAATCATGGGGCTATTCACATCTTATACTTAGCGTGTATAATTTCACCCCAGGAATTGCGGAAGGCGAACGCGACAGTTTAACCGGCAGTTTCATAAAACCAATTGATGCTGATGGAGCAGAGGGTAGCGAGATTGCCTCTGACAAAGACTTTAAATCTTATACACCCTTAACACCTTTTCAGAAAATACATCACTACAAGGCAGTAATGAACAACAGTTTTATTATTGGCAAAGGGAATCTGAAAGCAATTTTAGGCTTTCAGCAAAACCAGCGGCAGGAATATGCAGATGTGCTTATGCCCGATGAATATGGTTTATATTTTCTGCTCAATACAATAAATTACGATGTACGATATAACCTTCCGGAAAGAAATCATTTTGATGTTTCATTCGGTGTAAACGGCATGCAGCAGGTGTCAAAAAACAAAGGAATAGAATTTCTGATTCCCGAATACAATTTGTTCGATATAGGCGTTTTCTCCATCCTTAAAAAATCATTCGGTAAAATTGACGTAAGCGGGGGGCTACGTTACGACACACGTTTGGAGCACGGGAATGATTTATTTGTTGACAGTGATGGCGTAAGAATTGAAGTACCTGTGGCTGGTTCCATTCACCAATTCACCGATTTTAAAACTACATTTACCGGCGTATCTGGAAGTATTGGAGCTACCTGGCAGATTTCGAAGATATTGTTTACTAAACTGAATATCTCACGTGGTTTCAGAGCTCCAAATATTGGTGAACTGGGGTCAAACGGGGTTCATGGAGGAACTGTCCGCTACGAAATCGGCGACCCGGATTTGAAAGCAGAAAACAGCCTGCAGTACGATTATGCATTAGGATTAAGCACAGAACACATTTCGGCAGAGGTCGATATTTTTGATAATGTTATCAACAACTATGTATTCTCCCGCAAATTAAGCAGTTCGGCTGGTGGCGATTCATTAACCGGTGGTTACAGCACTTTTAAATTTGTTGCAGGGAATGCACATTTGTTTGGTGGAGAAATACGCTTTGATATTCACCCGCATCCCTACGACTGGGTTCACTTCGAAAATGCTTTTTCGTATGTTCAGTCTATCCAGAAAAGCCAACCTGATTCATCCAAATATCTGCCTTTCACACCAGCGCCGAAATTGTTGACCGGAATAAAAGTAGACATCAAGGTATTGAATAAGCTTCTTCGAAATGCTTATGCTAAGTTTGACATGGAAAATTATTTCGCGCAGAATAAGTATTATTCCGCATATGGAACCGAAACGGGTACACCTGCCTATACCTTGCTGAACCTGGGCTTTGGTACCGATTTTGTAAACAGGAAGAGAACGATTTGTTCACTCTATATCTCCGCAACTAACCTGGCAGATATTGCTTATCAAAGCCACCTGAGCAGGTTAAAGTATGAACCCGAAAATTATGCTTCAGGCAGGACAGGAGTATATAATATGGGCAGGAATATCAGTTTTAAGCTAATTGTACCTATCGGCCTAAAATGAGTTGATCTCGCTTTCTGATTCCGGTTTTGATTGATATGGATTCATTCAATCCCTTTGTATTCGGTCTTTTCCTTTATGGTATGCAGCCAAGCAATATGACTGTATAAGCCGTCAACAGATGATCCGACCAATTTACAATCTGCATTGTTGAATTTCTCTTCCCGGCTTGCCAACATCATAAATCCCGATGTGCAAACAGGCCTAAAATCAGCAGGGTGGCTAAAAAGCAAAACCCAACTGCTTTAGTAATCACAGGGAAAATTGATTGGCCCCTAAGTTATTGCAGCCTTAAATGAAAACGCATTATCGCGTATACATGGCATAGTAATAATTTACTGGTTTTGATTGTTTTGCGTAACTTTTACCGTTTTTAAGTTTATTTTACAATAACTATTTCAGGCATTCTCGGGTACAAACAAAACATACCAGATTCTAGTAGGTAAGTTAGGTTAAGATTAAGGTTGAGGTTGAGGTTGAGGTTTTTCTGCTCTATCTTAACCTCTACCTTAACCTTTTTAGTTTTTCGCTCGAGTTATTCTTTTAGGGCTAAATCGCTGATATTACAGCACAATTTGAAGCGCTGATACCGTTAATGCTACAATCTGATTTTTCTGAATTCCTCCTTCATTCTTTGCAAATCGGTCAGCCAATCTTCAATATCATTTTCATGTTCTATTTCTTCGTTGAGAATTGTAACAGCCATCTGGTGGGTAGAGTGATCCTTGCCATTTGTAAAATCAGCTATCTCCTGGTAGCGTTGTATGGCACAGCGCTCACCTTTGAGATTCTGCTCCAATATAACTTCAATATAAGGATCGGAAGGGGCATCGTACGAACAGCGGGCAAATTTTGTCCAATCAGCGGGATTAATTACAGGTGTTCCGCCAAGCTGTATAATCCTGTTTACAACCAGCACAGCATGTCCAAGCTCCTGATCGGCATGCAGTAACAGTTCTGGTTCTACTTCACTTCTCATAGGACCTTCCATCAAGCGTGCACCAATCCAATATTGGTAATAAGCCAGCCATTCTTCCGAAAGGGCAGCATTTAGCATCCCCAGTAATTGGTCAACATCAACGGATGCAGATATAATTCCTTGTTTTCCCATTGTTTTTATTTTTTGTGTATTAACAAATTTACCGGATAATTGAGCACCAACTGAACCTGGAAAAATTACTTTGTAATTCCCTTAAGAGGTGCGTGATTATGCTTACGGTCTTTGACTACAAGTGTTGTAAAATCCATATTCAGTGTTCGATTTAATATTATATCGTGGCCCATACAAATCCCAACAACCAAAGTTAAATCGACTTTTTCGGCATTCAGTTGCTGTGCCTGTCCCAGCGGATTGCACGAGACTTTATGAATACAACTTGCTGTGTTTACTTCGCTTTGCGTCAATCCGCCCACGCTGCACGAAACAGCCGACACGTCGAACCCTGCACCTGCCAGCAGCGTTTCAATAGCATTTGCATATTGTTCCATGCCATAGCAATAGGCAAGTCCCAGTTTTTTATACCCCATGGTTTGGGCAAATTCAACAATTTCTTCCATACGCGAGAGTGTACCCGCTCTACCGGAATCCACCAATTGAGCAGCCGCTTCTACAACTTCCTTGTTTGAAACTTCCTGGTATTCGGCGATTACTTCATTTCTATCAAAACTTTCGCGGTCGCAGGAAGTTTGCTGCTTCCGGCACACCTTATCGTTACAACTTGTACAATTCATCTAAATACTCTCCAGCCCTTGTTTTAAATCATTAATAATATCCACAACATCTTCGATCCCTACAGACAAGCGAATAAGTTCATCCGTAATTCCTGCTTTTTGCTTATCCGCAGCCGAAACCTTCGAATGTGTCATCGAAGCCGGATGCTGAATAAGGGTCTCAACACCGCCCAGCGATACCGCCAGGATGGCAAGGTGTAAATTGTTCATTAATGCTTTGGCACCGTGAAAACCATCTTTCAACCCGAAGCTTATCATGGAACCACTGCCTTTCATCTGCCGCTTTGCGAGTTCATATTGGTGGTGCGATTTAAGTCCTGGATATTTAACCCAGGCAACGTTAGGATGATTTTCCAAAAATTCAGCCACTTTTTGAGCGCTTTCCTGGGCACGGTCAATACGGATCGAAAGTGTTTTTACCCCTCGCAAAACCAGGTAAGCCTGGTGCGGATCCATGTTACAACCCATGTTTATCATCATATTACGCAACTGCCTGTACATGGCTTCTTCCTTCGCGATAATAACACCGGCAACCACATCGGCATGTCCGTTGATAAATTTTGTCATGGAATGGAATACGATATCGGCTCCCATATCAAGTGGGTTTTGCAAATATGGGCTGCAGAAGGTATTATCAACTACCAGCAGGATTCCTTTTTCGTGTGCAATTTTGGCGCATGCTACCAGGTCGGTTATATCCATAGTTGGATTGGCCGGGGTTTCGATATACAACACTTTTGTGTTTGGACGTATGGCAGCTTTAATAGTTTCAATATCAGTGGTATTGATGTATGTTGCCTCAAAACCAAAACGGACGAATTGTTTTTCCATTACAGAGCGGGCCGGGCCGTAAATGGCATCGGTACTCACAATATGGTCGCCACTGCTTAGTAACGAAAGGTAAATCGTGGTTGCGGCAGCCATTCCAGAACTTACTGCAATAGCGCCAAAACCATTTTCGAGAATGGCTAGCTGACGTTCGAGCGCGTCGATGGTAGGATTGCCAATACGGGTATAAATATATCCGTCGCTATCGCCCGAAAAACATTTTGCACCTTCTTCGGCACTTGAAAACGAGAAAGTTGAGGTTTGATAAATGGGAACGGTTGCAGAGCCAAACTGATCGTCAATTTCGCCCGCGTGAATTAATTTTGTACTAAAACCAGATTTTTCAATATTCATTTTAGTTCATTTAAGTTTACCAGTTCTGTATCACCGTATGATTTGCAGTTCTTGCAACGTATATGGTTTTCAAGCCCATCAATTAATTTGAAGCATTTTTTACATTTATACCATTGCTTTTCAAATTCAACCTGTCCGCCTTCAATTTCAATCGCCAGGCACTCAACAAAAGCTTTAGCAATTTTTGTTAAGGCCCTGTTGTACACCCTTGTAAATGTTGGTCGTGAAACATCCATTTTTGCCGCAGCAATATCCTGTGGAAGATTTTGATAGTTTACCAGGTTAATGCTTTCGTATTCATCGTATTGAAGTTTCACTGACTCAAGTTCCGACAATGGCATTCCAAATGGCTTGAAACCCGCCATTTTAGGCGGATTGACGATTTTGCGGTTCCTAATTGGACGGGGCATGTTTTTTATGAGCTAGAAATTGTTTTATCTCGGGCAAAAATAGCGATAGAAATAGTACCGCCGATAAAAGTAATACGCCTTTCCCGATAAAACAATATGCGCCGCAATAAAAATCGTTTCCGGCACCCATAAAGCTGGCTCCACAGCCGAATACTGTCATTAATACCCAATCTACCATTAGTATTAGCGGTAAACCAAGAAGCACTTTGATCAATGATGTAGTTTTCATAGCGATATATTTTACACAAAGATAATGAACGTACGTTCATTATACAAATATTTTTATATATTTGCATAAAAATAATTTATGCACCTGTCAGAACGAATGCAAAACACTGAAACACATCAGTTTAGGATAGTGTTTCAGAACGCCCTTAATGATAATGGCAACCTATTCGGAGGTATAGTTATGCAATGGATGGATGAGGTTGCATATATTACAGCTATTCGCTTTACCCGCATGAAAGTGGTTACCGTTTCGGTTGATAATTTGAGATTTAAAAAAGCCATTAAACCGGGGGAAATGGTAGAAATTATAGGGCGGGTGAAAAAAGCTGGGCGGGTGAAAATTGAAATCCTGGTTGAGATATTTGTTGAAAATTCCGAATCAGATAGCAGGGAAAAAGCTATTGATGCAACGTTTACTTTTGCCGCTGTGAATAACGATAATAAGCCAGTTGTTATTGATTGGGGAAAATTGAGAAATCAGGTACAAAACAACAACAATGCACTTTCTGCCAAATTTGAGCAATTGATGGTTTATTAACCAGAACCAGTATATTTTATCTGCTATCAGGCACTCATCTTTTTCACCTTGTCAAAATACATGGCAAACGAACGGTATAAAAAGTGAGTCCATTTCCCGAAAGGAACAATAATTAGGGCCCATTGCACCAGGACGGTGAGATGGAGAAGATACATCCATGAATTAGTTTCCAGGATATCGAGATCAATAAAAGCGCGGACAATAAATGCCGTAAGTCCCATCAGGAAGAGCCAGATAACAAAGAACCAGTCGGAAGGCTGCGAAAATTTATTGATTTCTTTGTTCTTTTTAATCCTGCTGCCCATAAAATCGAAGGTGACTACAAATATGACAACACTTTCGACATAGCCCAGTATGATTACAAAAAGATTTTGCGACGAAAACCAATCCAGAAATACCGTAGTAAAGAGCAATGCCAGGTACCCGAAAACAAGAATAAGGTGTTCGAACCACCGAACCTGGTTATCATCACAGCCTAACGAACGTTTTTGTGTAAACATGTGTACAATTAACTCCCGGATGCTTTTCACGTAAGTGGAAAAGGAAACCTGAATTTTGGGTTTCAGAATTACAAACCACCACATACGGATAATATTGGGTAGCAGTATGAAAGTAAAAACAGCCCCGATGGCAATCATTTCAAAATAATGGCCAAAATGTATAATTGTTTCAAGGTTAAAGGATTCGTAAGCGGCAAAGGCAATTACACCAATGGTAGTGAGTACGAAAGCTATGATGCTTAACGGCAGCGATTTATACAGCAATCCGGATAAACCTGTCCAGTCGTATTGCGAGGTAAGCCAGCGCCTGAGCGACATCATCAGTTCGCCGGGATTTGCTGTTTGCGGGCAGTGCGTGGTGCATTCGCCACAGTAGTAACATAGCCAGGGTTTTAACGACGATTTTAAATCATCCTGCAATCCCAGGACACTTAAGCGGACCATCTCACGCGGGAACGAATCTTCGGGTGTGGATAGTGAACACACAGCCGTGCAGTTACCACAATTATAACATGCATTAAAATTTACTCCACCATATTCTTTTAACGCTTCTCCAAATTTTGGATCAATGTTTGCCATTACTTTTTCAGTTTATAAGTGAAATATTCGTCCATATCGTCCACCTCACCCGTTTGTACAAAGCCGTATTTTATCAGTGACATTAAATAATAAACCACTTCAGGTTTGGGCATATTCAGTTTTTGAGTTAACTGATCAATAGTTTGATCAGTTTCTTTCAAAGCATCCAACATTCCTTTTTTTATCCTGTTAAATTCCTTCAGCTGATCTTTTACCACCTGCGGAACCTCCCGCTTATCGCGGAGGCATTTGAAAGTCTTTCCTTTTTCGATTTCCATGATATGTCTTGTTTCTTTGTTCAGATTCGTACTCTAATCATGTGCTAATGCATCAATCATGCTTTCAATTTCATTGTTCGAATAAGCAATCAGTTCGATAGCATCTGTGGGGCAAACCGGCAAACACATGCCGCAGCCTTTGCAAACTGAGTTATTGATCAGTGCTATAGATTTTGTTCCGTCCTTTGTCATACTGATAGCATCGAATGGGCACGCCTTTGAGCAGGCATCGCACCATGTACAAAGTACAGGATCAATTACAGCAACAATAGGTTCCGTTTCCAATTCGCCTTTGCTTACATACGAAAAAGATTTTGTTGCTGCAGAAAGAGCTGAGTTAACTGATTCCATAATATTTTTCGGCCCCTGGCATGCGCCGGCAATTGTAACTCCATCAATGAAAGTTTCAACCGGGCGAAGTTTCATATGAATCTCGTTGAAAAACTTATCGCGGCCTTTGGGCAGTTTAAACAGCGTTCCCACCGAATTCTCCGCACGGGGAACCATCCCTGTTACTAAAACCACTAAATCGGCTTCCACTTCCATCTCTCGTCCACCTGTTAAGATATCGTTTATTTTAACGATGGAATTTGAGCCATTCCAGGTCACAACCGGCAATGCGTCTTCGTAGGCCTGTAGGTATATATCGCCCTGAGCAGATGAATCATAATAAAGTGATTCCTGTTTTCCATAGGTCCGGATGCCCCGGTTGAAATGATAGTTGTAAACGCTTGGATATTTCTTCTTCACCAGCAGGGATGCGTGAATAGCTGATGTGCAGCAGTAACGCGAGCAATATGTATTTCCTCCTTCTTCCTGCCGGCTGCCAACGCAATAGATATAAGCAATATTTTTGACTTCTTTGCCTTGGTGCATCAGCTTATTCTCATTCAATTCAATCATGCGTTTGAACTGAGGCAATGTGACCACATTCGCAAATTCGTTGTAGCCAAACTCGCCGTCATGAGGTGTGTATGGGTCGAAACCGGTGGCCATAAGCACAGAACCTACATGGATATCAAGAATTTCTTCTTTTTGGGAGAAATCAATATTATCGCAGATGGATTCGCATTTACCACAGCGAGTGCAGCTTTTCATGTCAATAACGGCGGCTTGCGGATATTCGCTTGGGAAGTTGTGGTATATGGCTTTACGACTGGTAATATTGAAATTGAATTCGTCAGGAACCACAACAGGACAAGCATCAATGGCTTGCTGCAATTTACCCCGGTCGCATTTTTCTTTCACATAGCGGGGCGTAATTTTAACTTTTAATTTAAAATCCCCGATACTTCCTACATTGGTAATTACCTCGGCGCCGGTAAATACAGTTACATTCGGACGCCTAATCATATCGTTATACAAGCGTGTAACTACTTCTTTCCCGGTTTCGTTGGTGGTAAACATGGCTCCCCATTGCGAAACCCTGCCGCCAATAAAGAATTCGCGTTCGATGATGTACACGGGGCAATCCATATTTGATAATTCAATGGCCGCCTTCATTCCTGCCACACCGCTGCCAATTATAGCTACAGCCTTTTGAGCTTCTATCTTATTGGGTTCTAGCGATTCGGTAAAACGTGCTTTGGCTATGGCTGCTCTTACAATATGTATTGCTTTTTCGGTTGCCCCGGCTTTATCGTCGGAGTGAGCCCACGAAACCTGCTCGCGTATATTGGCATGAACATAATTATATTTATTCAGGCCGGCTCTCTCGCTCACATTCCCAAAAGTGGTGAGGTGGAGTTTTGGAGAACAGGAAGCAACAACAACGCCATTGAGATCATTTTTTTTAATATCGTCAACCATATCTTTCTGGTTCGAGTCCGAACAGGCAAACATGGTGGTTTTGGCTAGCATAACTCCACCTTCATCCTCAATAGCCTGGCGAACTTTTTCAACATCTACGTAATCGGAAATGTTACCGCCACAATGGCAGACATAAACACCTATTTTCTTTTCCATTATTCCTGTATTAAATAACTTATTGCTTCGGCGGATGCTGAACCGGCTGAAAGAATTGAATCGGGGATATCCATAGGGCCCGAAGCCGTTCCTGCAACAAATACTCCATCGATGCTTGTACGGGCTGGACTTATCAGCGAATCGGCCTGGTAGATGAATTTATACGGGTCGAGTTTTAATTCCTCTTTTGGGAAAAACCCCGAGGCATCCTGGTTTGGAAGAACTCCTACCGAAAGGATTACCATGTCGTGTTCCGCTTCTTTAACAATACCTTCATTTATATCCTCGTAACGCAAAATAAGATTTCCGTTTCCGTTTTCTGTTTCCCGGATTTTGCCAATTTTGCCTTTTACAAAATTCACGCCCATGCCTTTAGCCTGCTGGTAAAACTCTTCGAAACCTTTACCAAACGACCGGATGTTCAGGTAATAAATGGTTACATCAGCCATAGGCAAAGCACCCATAAGCAATTGCGACTGTTTGATGGAATACATGCAGCATATTTGCGAGCAGATCGGATTTCCAATGGAAGCATCCCTTGAGCCGGTGCAGAGAACATACGCTATTTTATCAGGAACTTTCCCGTCGCCAGGACGTAAAACTGTATTGAACGGGCGTGTTGGAGCCAGCTCACGTTCCATTTGCATGGAGGTGATCACATTTTTAAAAAGGCCAAAACCATAACGCGGCATTAAAAGAGGATCGAATAATTTGAACCCTGTGGCGAGGATAACAGTTTTAACGCTGATCTGAATTTCTTCGGTTTCCTGCGTAAAATCGATACAATTGGTAGGACAAACTTTTTCGCAGGCACCGCATAAAATGCAATTGTCGATATCAATGGCTGCAGCTTTAGGGCTGGCAATGCTAAACGGTATAAAGGCAGCTTTTCGCCCAACCAGGTTGTACTGGTATTGATCGGGGACACTCACCGGGCAAGCCTGTTCGCATAGCTGGCAAGCTGTACAATCTTCAATTACCACGTAACGCGGTTTCCGGATGATGGTAGCCTCGAAATTATTTTCAGCTATTTTATTGATATTACCAACTTCGCTGCCGGTATAAATTGTAATATTCGGATGCCGCGAAATTTCAGAAACTTTAGGAGTGGTTATACATGCGGCGCAATCCAGGGTTGGAAAAACCTTGCTCAGCATGATCATTTTCCCGCCTATGGATAATTCCTTTTCGACCAGCAAAACTTTAAAACCTGTAGAAGCTAAATTTAATGCTGCTTCGCCTCCGGCAATGCCGCCTCCTACAACCAGTGCATCAAACGAAATATTTTTGGATTGTCCACTCATCATTACGAGTTTGAAGTTTTTAGTAGATATTCATTAAAGCTTTTCACCTGTTTAACAAACGATTCGCTGCACACCGAACAAATGGCGGCCATTTTTAAGCGTGCCGGCTCAATTCCTTTTTGCTTCATCAATTCCATTGTCCGGCCAACCAACTCCCCGGTTTTTTCGGTACAGGATTCGCCAAATACGCAATCGCTTCCGTCGGCAGCAATAAAAACGCCGTCGAAGCCTTTTTCGTAAGCGTGTAAAATCCATCTCGATTTTATACCGCTCGAACAGGGAACAGTGATTGTATATACTGTTGGAGGATAATGTAATTTAAGTAATCCCGCCATATCAATAGCGGGATCACTTATTTTTTCTGTCGAAAAGACTAATATTTTAGCGCTTTTCCTGGTTTTTTCAGCCATGAGGATTGCTTATTTCTTCTTCATATAAACTTTGAAGTACCCGTTTTCGTCAACGGCTCCCAGGTATTCATGGCCTTGTTTGCCACACCATTTTGGAATATCACTTTTAGTTCCTTCGTCGGCTGATAATATTTCCATTATATCACCTGCTTTGATGGTTCCAATTGCTTTTTTTGCTTCCAAAAGCGGTCCGGGACAAGCTGTTCCTCGGGCATCAACTGATTTTGCTACTACTACATTTTTCAATTCTTCGGTTGTCATGATCTTTATTTTTAGGTTTATAATTTTCTTAAAAGTGCATTGTGCTGCGTTTGGACTTTGGAATTTGGACCTTGAAATTTGGACCTTGGTTCTTTCCCTTCCCTAACCCCTAATCCCAAATCCCTTAAATAAACAGTTGCATACTGCTTTCATTCGCGTCGCAAACAAAAGTTACAGCGCCCGCGTAACTCAGGTGAGGATAATCCATCATTTCTTCTTTTTTAAAGCCCATCAAGTTCATCGACATTTCGCAAACCACAATTTCAATCCCTAGTTCCCCGGCATCTTTAAACATCTGGTCAATACAAAGCACTCCTTGTTTTTTCATTAAATGCTTAATCATAAGTGGGCCTGCTCCTGCCATATTCATAGTTGAAAGTTTCAGGCGATTTTTTCCGCGTGGCAACATTATACCAAACATCCTGGAGATAAAATTCTTTCCTTTCCCTCTTATGTTTTTAGACCTGAGTGCTGAAAGCGCCCAAAATGAAAAGAATAATTTCACCTTGGTATCCATGGTTGCAGCGGCTAACGAAATAATCATGGCTGCCATAATTTTATCCAGATCACCGGATACAATAGCAATTGATAATTGATCTTTTCTGGAATTTTCAAGCGTTGACACTTTTGCCTGTAAAGTATCAATTTGTTCCTGTAGTTTGATAATGAGTGATTCTGGTTCTTGTTGCATTATGATAAGATGTAATTTAAATTCATTTAGTAAGTTACTACTGCTTTTGCTGATAATACCTCGTCGACAACTGTTCCCGCTGCAATCAGTTTTGATCCTTCAAATAATTCTTCTTCTTTGATAAACCGCTCTTTTATACAAGGCGAACACAGTAACAGCCTGCCACCTAATTCAATAAAAGTGTCCATCAGTTTTTTGAGCGGCATTAAACCGGGTGCATTCACATTTTCAGCAGTACCTTTTTTTGCTAGTAATACTGCTGATGCTTGTAGTATCACAACAACTTCCGCATCAACCGTTTGTGCCGCTGTTGCCAGTACGAATGGAAGTGTAGCTTTCTCCTGGTTTTCAGGTCCTGTAGTGCAAATAATCACTAGTTTTTCATTTTCAGCCATGTTTTTACTTTTTAAGGTTTATAACGCAGCAAAATTATACAGATAATGAGCCTACGTTCATTTTATTTTGTGCTAAAAAGCGTTTCCGAATGTGATATAGTTCACAATTTGTATCTTTGCCGAATGAATAATAATTGTATAACCTGTGCATTTAAGTCTAAATCGGCAGAAACATTAGACGACGATCACCTTAACCATTTGTCGTGTAACAATGCGATGGTGAAATTCCGGAAAGGAAATTCAATATTTACACAAGGTACGTTTTCAACCAATGTGGTTTATTTGAGGAGTGGGTTAGCTAAAATTCACATTACAGGGCCTTATCACGAACAAATTGTACGTATCGTTAAGGCACCGCGTTACTTAGGCTTGCCTACGACCATTGGCGATAAAATAAACCAGTATTCAGTTACAGCAATTAGTGATGTTGAAGTTTGTTTTATCGATATTACTGCCTTCCGGCATTTCCTGAAAGAGACTGAGCATTTTGCTTTTGAGATTATTTTGGATCTGTGTAAAGATGAACTGGAGTCTATTCGCAGATGTTCGAATCGCACACAAAAACAAACCCGTGGAAATATTGCAGATGTTATTTTAGAGTTCGCCGACCATATTTACGAATCTGATACTTTTACCTTGCCTGTTTCCCAGGCAGATATCGGCAACCTGGTTGATACAAGCCGCGAAAGTGTAAGCCGCATATTAACCGAGTTTCACAAGGATGGAATACTGGATATGAAAGGAAAGAAGATAGAAATCATCAATAAGAAATCGTTACAACTGATTAGTCAGAACGGGTAAGGAACAACCACTTCTTCGCGGTCGGCAGGCATAATATCCTCGGTTTCGAGGGATGTGGCAATTAGTTGCACTTTCCCGAATTTCTGCCTTTGCATGCGTGCCAGCAAACGGGTGATGTCCATGGCCACGTTGCCGCCACCGATAACCACAATTTTTTCAGCTACTTCAATGGATTCGCCTAAAGTTATCTGGCGGAGCAGGTCTATGGATTGATAAACGCGTCTATGGTTCGATCCCGGAATACGGGTACTACGCCCATCGTGCAGGCCGGTGGCCACGAAAAGGCATCGTAGGTTTTCTGTAGTTCTTCCAGGGTAATGTCTTTACCGATAGTTACACCATACTTAATGGTAACACCTAGTGAAAGAATATAGTCGATATCCTTTATAGGGAATGTTATTTATACCAAGACTTCTGCCAAGACGGCTTGAGGGTACGGGGCCAAATATCAGATTTTCCATGATAATAACGAATGATGCTATGGCTGGTGTAGGATTATCCGCGTAAGCGTTTTTATGTTAGTACTGATCAATTAAACAAAGCCTTTAATAATTACGTTTCAAATACTGTTTTATAAATCCCTGAATGTTTATTTTTAATAAACACTCAGGAATAATAGGGCAGCTGATTAACTCAATATCTCTTCTATCGTAATGTAATCGCCAACACGACCCGTCATTTTTTCTGCATCGGTGTTAACCGGAAGTGTTTTCTTACCGGGTCTCCATCCGGCGGGGCAAACCTCTCCTGTTTTAGATGCATGTTGCCAGGCTTGTACCTGTCGTAAAAACTCATTTACGTTTCTTCCTACAGAATCGGCCTGAACCTCCTGTGCTACACAAATTCCGTCGGGGTTAAAAAGAAACCGGCCACGCAGAGCTACTCCTTCTTCCTCAATAAGCACACCGAATGCACGGCTTACTTCCTGGTTTGAGTCTGCTCCCATTGTTAGCTGCAATCCTGCCAGAATAGGCTCCGTTTCGGCAAATCTTTTGTGTGAAAATTTTGAATCTACGGAAACTGCAAGTATTTCAGTGTTTAATGCCTGAAACTCATCATATTTTGCATTCATTGCAGCAATTTCAGTTGGACATACAAATGTAAAATCAGCCGGATAGAAACAGATTACTGACCATTTCCCTTTATAATCCTCACTTGAAACTGTTGTAAAATGACCCGTTTTTGCATTGTATGCATCCATACTAAATTTTGGCATTTCCTGCCTTACCATTGTTGAGCTCATAGTTTTTTCCTCCTTTGGTTGTTGGTTTAAGTATTCGTTAATTTCAATTTGAACTTTTTTTCTTGGCTTTACTCCACTTGCACATCCCATAATTCTTCCTCCTTTAATTTTAATGATAGTGTTTATTTGTTGTCATTCTGTAATTGTCTTTTGAAGTATAAACGCTTATTATTCCAGGATAAAAGCATTTTCAGGACAAACCCTCATGCACTTCTTGCAATTTCTGCAGTTCTCAATTTTAACAAAGGCTTTCCCGTTTTCCATTACAATGGTATCTGTAGGACAAATTTCGATACAGGCTCCACAAGCCGTGCACTTTTCAGCTATAACTTTGGGATACAAAATCTTACGTTCAGTTAATTCCGGTTTTACTTCAGCCACGGTTTCCGACTTTGCTACATGTTTAATCCCGGGGATTTCGCTCCGTACCAAGGCAGTTTTACATTCGGGACAAGCTATTGATTTACAAGGAATTCCGGGCTGATGATTTACCGTATATCCACATTGCGCGCAGATGCAATACCCGCCCTCACTTTTGCCTTGCCCACCTTGCCCGAAGCCACGATGATTTTCTGAATTGTGATGATGACCATTCATTTCTGCTATACTTCTTTAAGATTTCCACTCAAATAATTATTGTAAGCCTGCCTGAGAGTCAGGTTGTTGGCATCGGCAAATATCCGCATCTTGATATGTTTCAATGCCTTTGCCGCGTTTTCGCCGGGGCCGTTCCCGGTAATAAGCACATCGGGTTTCAACTCGAATATTTTTTGAGCGGTTGCCGTTCCTGCGCCATGCGCGTCATTTTTAACTGCACTGTTGTCAACTGTTGTTAACTCTTTGCTTTCTTCATTGTAGAGTACAATGTTTTCTGTTCTGCCGAAACGTGGGTCAATTAATGAATCCCAGCTTGTTCCTTCGGATGTGAATGCGATTTTCATGTGTATTTAGTTTTAATTTGTTCCTTTTGGGGTGATATTATTAAGTTAGCTGGCGAAGTGAAGAGGTCGGAAGTGGGAAGTCGGAAGACGGGAGTCATCCTGAGAACTTCGTTCATTCCATTAGAATGAAATTTAGTGGTCCAATTAATTTTCTTCAGTTCATTTTTCATAATTAGATTTAAATCTCCAGTTAGCACCGTCTTCCGACTTCCATATCCCATCTTCCGACTTCTGACTTCTGACTCCCGACTTCTGACTTCCATCTTCCGACTTCCGACTCCTGACTTCTGACTTCCGTCTTCCGACTCCCGACTCCTGACTTCTGACTTCCGACTTCTGACTTCCGTCTTCCAACCTTTTAAAATCTATTCCACTCAATACGTGCCGGAACCTAGTCTCTTCACTTTCTCCCAACTTTCAGCCAGGAGCTCTTTTAATTTTCCATGATCATATTCAACCATGGTTTGTCCAAGTACCATTGCCCTGGTGAAATTTTCATCGTAAGGCAAATCGGTTAAATGAACGATATCATTCTCTGTTAAAAACGCAACGATTTCGGCACATTTAGCGGGATTAACGTCGGCTTTATTGATAATGCAGCCGGCTTTTATGTTAAATTTTTTGACCAGTTCATAAACGCGTTTCAAATCATGAAGGCCCGAAACCGAAGGTTCGGTAACCAAAACCACGAAATTTGCTCCCGAAAGTGATGAAACTACCGGGCAACCTATGCCTGGCGATCCATCCACCAGGATAAAACCTTTGTGTTCTTCCAGGGCTATTTCTTTGGCTTCGTTTTTAACTTTTGCTACCAGTTTACCCGAATTATCGGCACCAATTCCCAGGCGGGCATGAACCATGATGCTCCCTGTTTTAATTTTCGAAATAAACCATTTGCCAGCAAGGCGTTTCTTGTTAATGATGGTTTTAGTCGGGCAAACGCGTGCGCAATAGCCACAGCCTTCGCAACTGATAGGATCGACAACATACCGATTATTTTTTGCTGAAATGCCATCGAAGCGGCAGACATCCCTGCATTTGCCACAACTGATGCAGTTGCTCTGATCGACATAGGCCACCTCGCCGCTGTAAAAATCTTCGGCGAAATTAAAATCCGGCTGCATAAGCAAATGCATATCGGCTGCATCCACATCGCAATCGGCAACTACCACATCGGAGCCACCCAGCATAGCAAATGAGGCCGTAATGGATGTTTTGCCGGTTCCGCCTTTGCCTGATATAACTACAATCTCCTTCATACCTTTGCTCCTTTCACTGCCTTAATGCAATAGTCAAGTATATCGGACAACGATTGCCTGACTTCCGGAAAATCCTGGTACATCAGTTTTCCTGATGAATACAATTCCGCTATTTTGCGGCTGTTAGGGATTTTCGCCAATAGAGGTATATTTTCTTCCCGGCAATAATGAATAACTTCATCATTCCCGATTCCATAGCGGTTAACCACCACCCCGAAAGGTTTTTTAAGCGTCCGCATGGTTTCCACGGCCAAGCTTAAATCATGAAGGCCAAAAGGAGTCGGTTCCGTTACAAGGATCACAAAATCAGCATCCCTGGTTGCTTCCATCACCGGGCAGGAAGTGCCGGGCGGTGAGTCAAAAATTGCAATACTGACGTTGCCATAGGTAGCAGCAACGTATTTCTTGGTTTTTGATATTAACTGAACTGCCTGTTCCTCGCCAATTTCAAGGCGGCTTTCAACAAAATTTAGTTTGTCAATCCGAAAATCGCGAAGGGTTCCTGTTTTTTTAGGTATCATCGGCAAAGCATCGACAGGACACAATTCCGAACAGGCATAACAACTGTGGCACAGTTCCGGAAAAACAAGGATGGATGGCCCGAGTTGAATTACCGCGTGGTAACTGCATAATTTCGGGCAAATTCCGCACAAGGTACATTTTGATGCATCCCACTGGGGAATCATTTTAAAAATGTCTTCTTCGTGGGTAAGTTCACCTTTAAAAAATAAGCCCGAGTTGGGTTCTTCCACATCCAGATCAACCAGTACAACTTCATGCTGTTCGGCAATAAATGCTGCAAGGTTGGTGGAAAGGGTTGTTTTTCCCGTTCCTCCTTTGCCGCTGGCAATAGCTATTTTTAAAGGTTTAAGGTCAGTCATAATCAAGTCTTGTCTTTTCGTCGGTCAGAGTTTGCTGTATGGCTTCCTGCAGGGCAGGAGTGTTCCATGTACCGAGGTTTTGATGGGTGAGATAGTATTTTTGCGGAATCGGATGTGTTCCGAAAACGACTTTCATCCCGTATTTTTCAGGGATAAATTTTGCAAAGTGGTCCATGTAGGGGCAAGGCGGATATCCAACCAGAAATCCGGTTGCAAAATGAACATGGGTTACGCCGTTTTTCTTCATTTCCTCCGGCGCATATTCAATATTGCCGCCCGGGCAACCGCCGCAGGTTGTGAAAGCCGCTATTTCGGCATCCTGGTCTTTGTATGCTGAGAAAGCTCCTTCGCGGCTGGCAAACGAACGAAAGCATTTGCCACCGGCGCATGTGTGGTAGCGGTCGCAGATAATTATTCCAACTTTGATTTTTTCCATATTGTTTGGGATAGGAGAGTTGAATGTATGAAAGGTCGAGAGACCGGAGTAGGAAGACCGGAGCCGGAAGTCGAAGCCGGAAGTTGGAAGACCGGAGCCGGAAGCTGATTTAAACACTATTGTTTCTATATTAAGCAGCAGTGTATTCCTGAATGGTACCTGGTTGGAGATCAATTAGCTTATCCAGGTTGACTTCAGGGTTTTTGAGGATTCTTGCCTCACATGTGTTAACTCACTAACCTGGTTAAAAACTACCAGACTTCCTTTTTCGACCCCAACCCGTTCGGCAATAACTTCGCATTTCACCATAAACAGGAAAAATATTCGCGGGTCTTTTTCGTTAATCAATCCCTCCAGGTTTCCCTGGCCTTTCGAAATAATCAGGTCGGCCGAATGATACACATCAAGAAATTCCTTGCTGCATTTATTCAATAAAGTGGATGAGGCATCGTAACCATTTGAAATAACATCAGCTACTTCATTCATACCAACATCTTCCGCAACATTAAAGGTGACATCATTCAGAATAGGCGCATCTTTTACGGCAAAAATCACATTAGGATGCATAATTGTCTCAATAAAAAGTTTATCAAACACAATTTCACCTGCATTATCGCCTAAGTATAAAATGCTTTTAGCCTTCGCAATACGCTGCTTTAATGCGGCTGAATGATCGATTGCAAATTCTGTGTGTAAGGATTTTTTAATCGTTTTCTGAACATCAAACACATGATCGACACCATAATCCATGATATTTCCGGCAATGGCTAAGCGCAGCGCCAGATCAAAAGGATTGTCGGATGCAAGCACTTTCGGCTTCCACTCGTTGTATAACTTAAATGCGATCCGGTTGCTTTGTTGCTTTTCCTTATAATAAGGATCGACTACACCATTCATCTCCCGCAACTTATGTTGTAAAACCCGCTGGATTTCGGGACTTGAATTATTATCATCGTTATCCAGCAAACGATAAAAAAAGCCACAAAACGCCAAAGCTTCACATCCCGATAATGGATTTTTTTTCAGAAGCTTGTCGTAATTATTTGTAAAACAGGTTTTGCAACGATTATCCATGGTTATAGTAATGCTTAATCAGTGTCTGTGAATAAAGTCAGGGGATATTTTTATTTATGATTGACGAGGTACGATTGACGAGGTATGATTGATACATAACTCGCTGAAAAAAATCGTAATTCGTAAATCGTAATTCGTAATTCGTAAATTTCAGGATTTACCAAGTTTGATTACAAACCCTAATTACATTGATGTCCGTGATCGTGCCCTTCCTCGTGGTTGCAATAATTGGCGCTCAGTTGTAAATTGCCTGCGATAAAATCGGTAACCAGTTCCTTTGCCGCTTTGGTAGGCGCTCCCACAAAAGCATTGATATTTTGCTCGTTGAAAAGCATAATTGCCTGTTGCCCCATTCCACCGGCAATAACATCGGTTACACCAAACTGGGCAACCCAGCGCGGATAAAGCCCCGGCACATGTTCGGGCGGCGTTACTTCTTTAACATCGGTAATTACACCGTCTTTAACTTCAACAATGGCAAATTGCTGGCAATGCCCGAAATGAGCACATAAAACTCCATCTTCCAGAGGAATAGCAATACATTTATTCATGATTTTTCGTATTTATTAAATTATGTAAAAAGGAGGGGCAGTTTTCCCCTCCCGGTTTTTTTTAAACGCCATCTCTGAAACGATTCTGTCGCCCCATTCCACGGCCTGAACCACCTTGTCCACGACCTAAGCCCATTCCTCGGCCCAAGCCCATTCCCCGACCTACTCCTCCTCTTCCACGGCCTAAGCCCTGTCCTGCTACGGAATTATTTTCAGGAAGGGTTTCTTCTTCTGTTTTTTTATCCGGAGCTGTTTCAGGATTTGCGATTTCGTTCTTTTGATTTGCACCGAAATTGGTGCAGCGTCCCATTCTTCGCCCTGTCATAGAACCTTGTCCTAAGGGGCCTTTTTGATTAAAACCAGGCATAATAACCTCCATTTTAAATTGTTAAACTATTTTAGTTCGTGTTTTAAACGCTTTTCCTTTATCTTATTCCAAAGCATTTCTGCTAAGCCGACGATCAGGACAGATACCAATCCAACTATTGCATTTTTAATAGCATCATTCGTCTTTCTATCATGCGAAGGGTTGCATATACCAATTCCCCTACCTGTCATTGGGCCTTGCCCAGCTGGACCGGTTTGGTTAAATCCTGGCATAATAACCTCCTTTTTAATATTGTTAATTCTATTTCAAGCCACTTTTTAAGCGTTTCCCTTTACCTTTTCCACCACCGGAATTGCGTTTTTCACCCATTCCTTCGCCGAGAGATTTTAATTTTTCATCAGCAGTAAGTTCGCTGCATTTTCCTAATTTGCGTCCCGTTCCGGCACCTTTGCCTTCGGGACCTGTTCCATTGAGTTGCGGCATTTCCTAATGATTTAACATTACCATAATTTCCTTCATTGTTTTCTTTGAACCTTTTACTACAATCATCTGTATTTTAAGGCTATCCAGCAAGGGCTTGATTTTCATTCCAAACTCGCTGGCAACAATCTTTTGTACTGAGCGCGATTCCAAAAGCTTTACCGAAGCGCTACCTGCGCCCTCTTCTAAATCTTTGTTCGGATTTGGAATAAATTCCATCGCCCTTGTTTCGGGATCGTACACTACGAAAAAATTACAACGCGCAAAAGTTGAGTCTATACATGACTCCAATGTATTCCCGTTTGATGCAATAGCTATTTTCATATTTCTGGCATTTTAGATTTTACAACCTGGAGTTCCTTTTCGTTTCATCTTGTGTGTACATTTAGGGCAAACCTGATGATTGCAGGGAATTCCCAGCTGATGTTCCTGTTCAAAACCACACTGAGGACATACGCACACATATTCCCAATGCTTTGCATTCTCTTCATTGGTCTCATCCGGGAAATCATGACTTATTATTTGTCGGGTACCACATAAAGGGCAGCTTTCAATCACTTTTTCGCGTTCAGGATTATTGAAATTACAGCCGCATCCGGCACATTGATACCAATCGCTGTCGAAATAAACCTTGCCTCCTTCGATGGCAATTTGCTTTCCTTCAACAAAAGCCCTCGCAATTTTTTGAAGGGCAGAAGCGTAAATCCGTGTAAAAGTTGGCCTCGAAACCCCCATCATTACCGATGCCTGATGGTGATTAAGCATGTCATAATCACTCAGGCGTAAGGCTTCATATTCTTCGAAGAGAAGATTTACCGGTTCCTGATTCAAATTGCCTGATTCAGGGCCATATGGCTTAAACCCTTTAATAAGCGGTGGATTCAGAACTTTTCGGAGTGTTTTAACTCTTGGCATAATTATAATGAGCATTAGTTCACCGCAAAGATAGTGATCTATTGTTCATTTCGATCATAATTATAAAACTATTTTAAAATAAATTTTCAACGAGCCTGTTTCCCTGAAACTAAATTAATTGTGATACTTTTACGATAAATTGTAATTGCTTTGGATTTCTGTTCAAGGCTGAATTAGTCACATTGAAACAGGCAGGGCTGAACACGACAATATAAAAATGCAATTTTACGCAAAAACAGGAAAGTATGCAGGAGGACAAAAAACATGGAGCAATAACGGATCACCTGGCCAATGAGCGTACCTTTCTTGCCTGGATACGCACCAGCATTGGGATTATGGCTTTCGGATTCGTGGTCGTCAAGTTTTCATTATTTGTAAAACAGATTTCATTGCTACTGGGCAAAGAAACCATTATCCACCAAGGAGGGTATTCATCTATAATGGGGATTCTACTTGTATCGGTTGGGACAATAACTTCAATTCTTGCTTACACCCGTTACAAACAGACTGAAAAACAATTGAAAGCGGGAAAATATGAACATTCATCAATACTTCTGACAGTCCTTACAGGATTTATTTTCCTGGTGAGTGTATTCCTGATCTTGTATCTGATTCAAAGCACAACGTAAATACTATCTTACTTGTTTTTTAGACATAGTACTTAACCGGCCAAGCATCGTCAGACTGCTAACCATACAATTATTCCAGAACTCTTCAAATCCGGGAACCCAGAATGTGGGTATCATACCATTTCCCATTTGCGAATTTACCAGGCTGTTAGCCAAAGCAAGTGCTTTTTCGAGGTAAATCGGCTCCTTTGTTTTTTCGTAAATGGAATAAAAAGTATTAATCATCTGTACGGCGCTGGCATCTATAGGCACATAACACATATATTGCTCGAGTACGGCAGGAGCGTGCCACCTTTCCGACGAATTCCCCCAGTTATCATATATCCCCGGCTTTTCCCACACAACAAACTGGTCTTCACAAAAAGCGATAAGCTCCTTTGCCAAAATGATATAACTTTTATCCTTTTCCGAATTCTTCACCAGGTACTGCGCAAACCACGAAGCTTCATATTTCGATAGGTTGTAATAAGGTTTAGCAGCTGACACATCTTCAAATTGCCCTGTCCAGTTATATGTTTTCATCGGGTTGGCCCAAATCCAGCCTATAGCTGAATTAATCACTTTCTGATAGCTGGAATATTTATACTTATCGGTAAGAATGTTCAGGAAGTTCACAATATTAATCGGAATGCAATACTCCTGCGAAGCAGGCAGTCCGGTCTCCTTAAATATCCTGATAAACCAGGTGCCGGATTCAAGTTGTGTATTTTGGTAGGTTTCAGCAATATGTACTGCGGCATCAAGATATTTCATTTTGCCTGTTTTTTCATACAGTGCCAAAAAACTCATGCCAGTTGATGCCGCCTCACTCATAATAACTTCCCCTTTATAATTTCCGGCCAACATATTTGTACCTTCATATACTTTAGGAAAAAATTGCAGCGGGCTACCTGCCGGTTCCGCGTTGGCAATAATATAATCGGCGGCTTTCATGGCTATCCCTATGGAGGAATCATTTCCGGGATAGTAACTATTGTGCAACAACATAGCATTTACGACACTTCCGACTTCCAAAGCTGAATAGCAATATAATTTGTGTGCATCATGATCGGGCTTGCCGGTTATCAGCCAACTTTGTATATGTGGCTGATTATAAATAAAATGCAGACCTTTTACGAATGCCTCTTTATAGGAATACTTAGCATCGGGATAAGGCGGACAAAACGCAGCTGTTTTAGTAAACAGCCGGCTCCCGGCCAGCAGAAAGTCTTTTTCATCCGCACTTATGGCTTCTACTTTAACATACACTTCGCCGTTTGGGAGTTTATCCCATATGGGAGTCAGGGTTTCGTATGGGGAATCCGCAGTAAACGCATAGTACTTATTATCCGAAAACGAGAATGCAGAATATCTGAAGTATTTCGGCTCAGGGATAATCCAGCTGGATTTGTCGTTCCGGAAAGAAGGCGCATATTTAAACATAACCGCCTTTTCATTCCAGAAGGGCTGTTCGCCTATGTTTCCAGGTCTGACGGGTATTAAACTTTCAGCCTTGCTTTGCTCACAGAGTTGCTTATAATAATCCTCGCTTTGAGCGAAAACGGAGGTTAATACGATGCTGAAAAGAAAAGCGAGAAGAATTTTCATGGGTGTGATATTAAATGGTGGCGTAATTTCAAGAAGTGACAGACTGGAGGAATTTATTTTGTAGTGTTTATGCGGGCAACCAACATTAGTCTTAAAAGTTTTTTTGTGAAAGTCTATACTTGAATGCACTGATTAACTACCTGATTTTAAACAGGAGCAGTTTACTTTGGAAATATCTTATTCTCAACTTAAACGAATTCCGGTGTTCCAATACTTTTGATAATTTCCTCAAACGCATCATTTACCGAAGTTGTATGAGCCTGAATGATAAGCGGGTTCTGAAGTATCCAGTTTTCAATAACCAGTTCGAGGAAACTTTTACGTACCGTGATTATCAGAGGCATTTCACAATTTATAATCAATTCATTCAGGCTTGAAGCCCAGCCCTGGCCTTGCAATTCCCATGCACCAATTTCGTCGATAAGCACAATCTGTGATTCAAGATTTCTTTCTACAGAAAGTGCGTTACGTCCAAAATCAAGAGCTTCAGATAGAAAGAAATACTTTCCTACCCGTGGCATTCCTTCAATTTCTGTAATCTGCGAAAGCTGCATTTTATTGCCCGTAGCAATATCAATAGCAGTGTAACCGGTTTTATTCTCCTGTTCATAAATTGCGGGAGCAACAATTCCGCCTGTTCTAAACCCTGATTCTTGAAGCCGTGATGAAATTCCGGAAATCAATGTTGTTTTTCCGCTGCCAATTTCACCGGTAATTATGATGACATTGCTTTTTTTCTTCATGGTGAGAGCCACCTTTTCGAGCCAGAATTCGGATTGGGCAACAATCTGCCTGATTACGCCAACCGGTTTTCGGAAAACATCTTTAACCGGAGGTACATTGGCAATTACAAAAGGAAGCGTTTCAAATGCAATTTCAAGGGCCAGCGGAAGTTGGCGGAAAGATGTACGGATAAAGAAATTCCGGATTAGCGGGTTGCTCAACTCTTTACCAACCACCGAAAACCCAACAACCATCAAAGCTGCGCGGAAATTCATCTGCAGGCCAATTAACAATCCATCAGCCAGAGTAAGTCCATCCGATTGAAACCGGGCAAACAGGAAACTGGAAAGCATGGTAATTGCCACAAAGAATATCCAGAATTTCGGTTTCATTAATGGTTTGAGCGCAGATTTATAGCGCACTGCCCAAATCGTAATCATACTAATTCCTGCTGCAAGCCACCAGTAGATCCCTGTGAAATTCATCAGTACCAGCACCAGTATCATTCCCATGAAATTAAATGAAAGCCACAACAGCGAGTAACTGATTTCCGGAGTTTTACTTTTTGATTTGATATCGGCCATTCTGGTTTTATCTGCGCTGAGCATAGGAATGCTTTTAGCTAACGCTGTTTTGCCAATATAAATCCCTATTCCGGCTGACACCAACCCGAAAAACAAATAGAAAATCCACAACACGATTATAGGCATCCAAACTGTATCAAAATGCATATGGAGCTGCTTTTCAGCAAATTTGACCATGGATGCATATAAGTCAAGGATGTTGAAACCATAGAAAATAAGATAGTTAGCGATCTTCTGCATAAAATTCCACGACATGGCCAGCAAGCTGCCAATCAGAAATCCTACCATGTTTTTCCCGATTAGCCTCACCGAAAACTCAAGTAATAATGCCTCGGACAAAATAGCGATCATTGGCCCGAAAATAACGGCGCTCGGCGAAACTGATTTCATTAAAGCACAGATCAAGCCAGATCTCCATATCAAACCTTTGTCCTTCCATTTAAAACTGATTGAAACCAGAAGAATAATCCCTATCGAAGTGAGAAAAATACTGCTGAAAGGCACACGCAGGTTATGAAGAAAACTGCCCAGCACAATTTCGGACGATGCCCAAAGGCAACCCACTACAGCAGCTTTAAGCCAGGTAATACTAAGTTTTCGATCAGGATTCATTAACAATACATATTTTCGTAGCACAAGATTTGAACAGGTGAAATCCGGCGGCACCTTCGGCGACTAATTCCAGCATTTTATCGGAATCCGTGATACGTGTGGCTCCGACTATATTAACTCCACGGGCGAAAAGCACATCAGGGATGAGGCCACTTGTTGGTCCGACCAGGATAACTTTGGCTTTTTCAGGAACAACATCCAAAAGTTTATCCAATGTATTGTTGGCCAGCGAAGAACCGGTAATAATCACAACATCAGATTGGGAAATAGCTTTCTCTGAAAGGTGTGAAGGAACAAAATACCGGCGGTATTCATCAGGCACTGCATTTTCGTTCAGTTCTATGATGTTCAGAACCGAATTGCTCGCTGCTATTTTTTTGATGTAAGATAAAAATGCGCCAACTAAGCATACCTGTTTCTTCTCTGAAAAGTCAATTAACTCCATCGGATCAAGGTTTTCGATAATACGGAACTTTGATTCTGCCAGCAGTTCAGCCGAAAGAGCATTCATTACAGCAAGTTGCAGTGTTTTAATGAAACATGTTGGTTCGGGAATCTCAAATAAGTCAGCGACTTTTTGCCCTTTGAAATGTCCGGGTGTAAAATCGCCGAATCCCCTGTTACGATTATGCGTGCAGCTATCCTGTGAATTCAAATCATTGGACGCAAGACCACTACAGCCGGTCGATAATTTTACGGCTGTGAGGTAAACTCCTGCAACAAGTTTTTCGATGGTAACAGCATTTAGCCGTTGGCCATATTTTGCATGTATTACTTCATACGTTTCTTCAATTATCATATGTACAATCAAGAGTGGGGATTTGGAATATAAATTCAGTTTTAAAGGAAGGCAAATCCGATGTTTATTTTGGATAAAACAGACTGATTTACTTTTAACATTTAACTCAAACAGTGTATTTGCTTATAATCAAGATAGTTATGGAATGGTGTAGCTTTAACTTTCCATGCCTGAAAGTGCCATGCCATCTCAGAAAATCATCTCAAAATTACAATTTCAAAGGTAAATCAATATTACCGATTAGCTGAAATAAAAAAACCGCCCCCTTAAGAGCGGTCTTTCAGAATAAACACAAATTCTAGTGATGGTCGCTTACAAGTTTTTTAGTGCAGTAAATATTATCAGGTTCGGCAGCCCATTCGGCATAAGCACCAGCATATAATTTAACATTGCTCAGTCCTGCAATTTCTTTAAAAGCAATGTATAAAACGGCTGCTTTAATACCAGTCTGGCAATACACAATTACCTCTTTCTCAGGCGAAACCCCAAACTGAGCTGCAACAGCCAGTATTTCCTCTTTTGATTTATAGGCACCTGTTGCAGTTAACACTTCCTTATAATTCATAAAAACTGCACCAGGCAAGTGACCTTTGCTCTTTTTTGCCTGGTCCACTCCTTCGTATTCGTCCTTCTCTCTTGCATCAAGCAAAATTTCAGTAGGATTGTCGATAAGTGATTTTAATGTCGCCATATCGATATTCATATCTGTATTTACCGTTGTAGTAAATGTAGTAGTTTTCAGCGTTACAGGTGTCGTTGTCATTGGTATACGAGCTGCTTCCATTTGTCCTGCTTCTTTATGAAGCAGAGTAACATCAGTTGCGCCAAGGTATTTTAGCACCCACCATACTCGGCTGTTGTATTTCTGAGAACCATCATCGTATAGAATTATTTTTGCAGTGTTGCTCACCCCCTTTTTGCCGAAAATGGCAGCTAAATCAGCCGGTTCCAGAAATTGTCCTTCTACAGCTCCGGTTTTATAAAGGCTTTTATGCGGAATATTGATGGCGCCCTGGATATGTTGTTTTGCATATACATCCGAAGCCTGTACATCAATTACAATCATCGACTTGTTGGATTTAAGTTCAGCAACAAAATCTTTTGCTGTAATGGAAACCTGCGCATGCAGACTGAAAGCAGCAAAAATACTAACCAGTGCAACTACTAATTTTTTCATGATTTTTTCCTATTAAATTATTTTTGAATTCTATATCACTGCGAACATGTACCTTAATTTAGCTTAACCTGAATTTGCACCAGGAACATATCATTCGGAGTTTCATTGTAGTTTACAATGTCAGTTGACGAACTCTTTTCGATATTAGACAGATAGTTCAGTTGAAAACGGACCCAATCGTTTGGATAATAATTCAAGCCGAAAGTCATAGTCGATGTACGGTATGCACTATGGTCGAAATCTTCTTTATCCATATCCGGATCATAGCTTTCATATTTTACAAGCGGCATCAGTTTCCATTTGGTGTTGTACATCAATTGGGCAAAATAACCATTACTTTTAAAGTCTCCTGCTACCAGTTCCGGAGTTGCGCCACAACCTCCGCCAATAAGTTTGGAACCTTTATCTCCGCCATAAATATATTCAGCTTGCAGTATAAAATTGTATTTCTTTAAAGTCAGATCGCTACCGTAGCGCATACGTTCATCCATTTTTGCAATGGTTGGATCTGCATTTTTCTGTTTCCCGAACAGGTAACTTCCGCCGATGCTGATCCAGTCGTAAGGAGAAATTACCAGACGGCCGATAAAGTCTTTGGCCCGATCCGTATCATACACATTTTTGCCGGTTCCGTTGGTAATGGATAAAGTGTATGAAAAAACATTTTCCTTTTCCAGACCGAAAAATCTCTTTGTCCCTGTACTTCCACTAATCATAATTCCCAGATCGCGGTCGGGCGAAGTAAGCTCATTCACTACTTTAGAACGGTTAATGGTATATAAATCCTGACATCCTGTTGATCCTAATTCAAGCCCGAATGGTTTTTTGAACTGTCCCATCGATACTTTAAACCAAGGTTTAAAGCGGTTGTAGGTTACAAAACCATCAAGCAGGTAAGGGCCATTCTGGAACGAACTGAATTCCGCCATTACATAATACGAGAAATCGTAAGGGATATTACCGGTAACTCCCAAACGAGCCCTGCGGAAATAGAAACCCATATCATTTTTTGAGCTGCCATCAGCATTTTCGCCGTTGTAAGCCATTTTAAATTCAGGTTGAATATAGCCAATTACGGAAACTCCGCTAGATGATGATGCCGGCTCCATACATCCTTGTGCATTTGAACGAGCAAATACAAACAAGGTTAGTATAATAAGTATTGAAAGAGTTTTTTTCATTCTACAGGTTTTATAAAAGGGGAAGAATCTTCAGATTCCTCCCCTTTATGCATTAATACAAGGAAATTATTAATTAGTTGCAACAGCCCAGTTTTTAGCTCCAGGATATGTAGCTTTATAAGCAGTTTTGAGTGGTGTGTATACCATCCGGTTAGCACCAAAACCAATACCTTTAGTTTTATATCCTAATACATTAAGCCAGAAGGTTGCAATACTCGATGTTTGACCTGTATAGCAATATACCAGTTCTTCTTTCGAAGGATCGAATGCTTTAATCAGGTCGCCGGCAAGTGCGATGGTTGGTACATTATAAGCACCTGAGAAATGGCCAAAAGTCAAATAGTCAGCGCTCACCCAATAATTAACAATCTGGTAGGTAGCAGGGCTAGCCAGCACTGCAGCTCCGTCAGCTGTTGAAAAACCTGCATCCAATACAGCCTGTACACGTTCTTGCAATATTGCTGCACCATCGGTAGAAGTTGATGTCCAGACAGGTTCATCAAAAGATCCGGTAGCAGGAGCTGCTGTTTTTACCCAATTGGCAGGATTTGTTTCTGCAAGGTTTCCATTTGCCGCAACTTCAATTCCTGAGTTGGCTACCCAAAGTCCTTTGTGTGTTGCATTCCAGCCAGCCATACCCCATTTTAAAACTACAGCATTTTTCCAGCCCAATAGGCGTAATGCCATTACAGCCTGCCCGGCGGTCTGACCTGTTGCGCAAACTACAAGGATTTTAGCATCCTTTGCAATTGCAGTATTTGTAACAGTAGAAATTATGTCTTTTAAAACAATGTTCGTAGCATTCTTGATGTGGCCTGCTGCAAAATCAGATGCTGAACGGATATCGTAAATGGTATAACCCGGAATGGTTCCAGTAACCGAATCGACGCAACCACCAACCTGGTTAGTTGACTTTGGATCAACTATCCAACTTACTGCCAGTGCAGGCAGATCGAGATTGTTAGTAACCATATAAGATTTTAATGTAGTATACGCATTTACCACATCGGGTTCGTCTTCTTTGCAGGAAGTAAGAAAGAGTAAAGGCACAAAAGCCAGTAAAATTGCAAGGTTAATGAGCTTTTTCATACAATAAGTTTGATTTTGGGGGTTAGTAATTTTGCTATGAGTTGATTGGTTGAATTTTGTGTTGTTAATTGATTCACAAAACTATACTCTATCTGTACTCTTTAGCAAAGTAAAAACAGTGGATGCAATTGCAAAAAAGATGCGCTTCGTCAAGAAAAACATGATGTAAATCATATTAATTCCAATTCTTTAGTGTACTTTTATCGACAATTTGAAAGAAAAAAATATGCCATTATCAGGCCCTGATACCTGTGTTTCGTTCTTGTATGAGCTTTCATGCTTTGATTTGCTGACTCCTCAAGAAAAGGAATTAATTGATACACAGTCAGTACTAGTTAATTACAAAAAAGGCGAGATAGTATGCAAACAGGGATCGTTTGCATCGCACATCATGTACCTGGAGAAAGGGCTAGTGAAGATTTACCTTGAAGGAAATCCAAAAGATCTGATTCTAACCATTACTCCTCAAAAAAACCTGATGGGTTTGCAGGCGCTCTTCGAGGGAAATAACACTTTTCTTTACAGCATCAGCACCTATACTGATTCGTCTGTACGTTTGATTGATATTCAGATATTTAAACAATTGTTAAAGCAAAATCCACTCTTTGCATACCGTATTATTAATATATTAAATGAAAGTACATCCCAGTCGTATGGCCGTTTTTTCAGCCTGACGCAAAAACAATTGCATGGACGCCTGGCTGATATCCTGCTTTGCCTGTCGCGAAAGATATTTAAAAGTGAATCTTTCGATCTGCCTTTGACGCGCAGCGATTTAAGCGATCTTACCAGTATGTCGACCGAAAGTGTGATCCGTATTATGAAAGATTTTAAAGATGATGGAATTATAGATATCAATAACAAATCTATCACGCTGCTCGATTTGCCAAGGCTTGACAGTATAAGTGCCAAAGGCTAGGCCATTACTGGTTTTTCAGGAAATCAATCTGTAGTTATTATTTCGGCCCGATACTACCGGCAATATCGCCCAGTCCTATCTGGTTATCGTATAAATCAAGTACATCTGACTCGTCAAGAATTACGACACGTTCAATTTTATTATCTGCCTGCCGATACCATATTTCGGCATAAAAGCCGGCAAGCGTATATAAATGCACGTTATAAAACAGGTAAATCCTGTTTAATACGTGCTGGCCTTTTTCGAGCAGAAGTTCTACCTGCCTGAAAATTGTCAGTTTACTAAATTCGTCACTTTTCACTTTACTTTAAATTTACAGAGAACTAAAACTCATTTGCATCAGCGTTACTGAAAAGACGAGAAACGCAATAAGCATAAACCCCGTTCATGTTATATTGCACTGTCAGCTATGCTTACTTTGGAGATAAACTCGCTGTATAACAAAAATACTTCTTTTATCTGCTATAAACAAGTTTTGGCCCAAAATGCTATTTGAATGTCTATCCTTCCCTGAAAATCATCAGATTACAAAACAGACCACAATTTTAGTAATTTTACGCCTTCTCAAACATTAAATATCTCATTTTGAAAAAACATATTCCAAACGTCATTACCACTCTGAATCTTTTCAGCGGATGCATAGGTATAATTCTGGCCGTACAGAACCATTCAGATTATGCGGCATATTTTATTGTTATAGCTGCCATGTTCGACTTTATGGATGGCATGGCCGCCCGCCTGCTTCATGTTAAAAGCGAAATCGGGAGGGAACTTGATTCACTCGCTGATGTTGTTTCCTTTGGCGTTTTGCCGGGAATTATTGTATACCAGCTTATGGTTAACAGCCCGAATACGCCGGTTGCGGGATCATATGTCAGTATTTTCTCATTAATTGCCTTTATCATACCGGTGCTCTCAGCTGTACGACTGGCTAAGTTCAACCTCGATACGCGACAGTCGACTTCTTTTATAGGATTGCCGGTTCCGGCAAATGCCTTGTTCCTGGGGTCACTGCCTCTTATACAGATGCAGGCCAGGTACAGCGATTCCTTATCCTGGCTTACAGCAATAACTGACAATTATTATGTACTTGTTTTTATTGCCATTGGCATGAGTTTACTACTTGTCTCCGAGATTCCGTTATTTTCACTTAAATTCCGCAATCTTAAATTTTCGGATAACAAACCGCAATTTATACTGGTAGCATTCGCTGTGATTTCATTTGCGGTGGTTACATTTACCGCTGTTCCGCTCATTATTCTTGCGTACATCTTGTTGTCACTAATTTTTAAACCTGCCGCTTCCTGATTCCATCAATTTTATACAGATGGTATATATGTAAATCAGGAAACGGAGAAAAATAAACTATTGACTATTATTTGTGTTGAGAATCGAAATTTGACAATAGTGGCAGGTTTATCCTGATTGGGTAATTCCTGCAATCATCACCAGAGCTTAAACTGTATCACAATTTAAAATGCATAGTATGAAAGCAAAAATTCTTCGGTTGGTTTCAATCCTCTTTATGGCTGCATTTTTCTTCCTGGTTCATTCGTGTGCTATTTATGAGCCTCAGCCAGTCAGCATTCCATTGATGCAGGAGAAGAACGAACTTCAGCTGAGTGGTGGAGTCAGTATGCTGGCGGGAATAAGCGGATCAGTAGCTTATGCCCCGGCTCAACATGTTGCAGTACAGGCTTATGCATCAGCTTACCCTCAAAACAATAATTTTCAGGGTTCAGTCGGGTATTTTACTAAAACGAAAGCCAATCTGAATTTCGAAATCTATGCTGGTTTAGGCAAGGGGATAGGCACTGAAATTACTGATGATAGTAGTTCTACTTTCCACAATGCCGACAATCTGATATATTTCGTGCAGTCGAACATCGGGCAAACAAACCTTGGAAGGGCTCATATTGATTATGGGTTTGGGTTAAAAACCGGGTATTTTGAAGCCAAAGTGAAAGAAGCTTTATTCGATAATATTACCCCATATACCACCTATGGACTCCTTATCGAACCCCAGGCTTTTATGAGAATGGGAAGTGAAAGATTAAAGGTTGGTTTCCAGTTGAATGGAACGAGGATTTTTTTAGATAAAGACAGAACAGAATTTTCGGATTATTATAGTCGTTTAAATTTCTGCGTAAGTATTAATTACAGGTTTGCGCCGTCGTTAAAGAAGAAATAACGATCTGAGAAATTTGAATTTTCGATCCGTCACAGATATTACCTGAGGTCATTACATGATACAAGTGTATATAAAAAGTGCGGGTAGTGATTAAAAAGTGGTTTCAGACATCCCGCTTAAAACAGTGCCTATAAATCCTGGGTAGGGACGACATATTTTTGTACCAGTGAAGTGTCTATTTCGTTCGTATCATTAATTTGAATTGGGGAAGTTATTTTTCACGTTTTACTAAGCTATAAAACGCTTCCTGCAAAGTCATTTGACAGGTCGATCCGGCAAGAAAAGTATGATTGTGCCCATACTTGTTTTCGGCTCTCAGAAAAAGCAAAAGAGCTTAAAATCCCTAAATAGAGTTAGGAAGTTTCCGGAACAATAAACAAGAAGTTTAAAACGCCTGCCTGCCCATTATTTTATTGATGGCATCCATGCGGCTTTGAACCTGTAGTTTTTCATAAATATTACGGGCATGCGAACGCACGGTTTCGATACCGATATTAAATTCTGCAGCAATTTCTTTATACCGTAAGCCTTTGGCTAAAGATTTAAGAATTTCTTTTTCCCGCTGAGTGAGTAATTCAGAACCATCAATTGTATCTTTCTGCTGAAAGGAAGCAATCACTTTCCTGGCAATCTGGCCACTCATGGGCGAGCCGCCATGGTATACTTCAATAATAGAATCCAGGATTTTTGCGGGCGCTGTTTTCTTGAGCAAATACCCGCTGGCACCTGCTTTGAGCGATTCGAAGATGGACTCATCATCTTCATATACCGTGCTCATAATAAATTGCGTATTGCTGCATTGAGTTTTTAGCCGACGAACTACTTCAATCCCGCTTATACCGGGAAGGTTAATATCCATTAAAGCAACATCAGGACATTGGCCCGGCAGTTTTTCCAAAGCTTCTTCGCCGGTTGCAAATGATTGTGCACAAACAAAACCATCGCTGCCATCGATAAGCATCTGCAATCCTTCCCTGATCTCTTTTATATCTTCGATAATAACCACTCTGATCATAGTGTAAACGTATTCAATTCATTTTACTCAATGACAAAGATAAATCATCTTGCAAGTTTTTTCTGTAACAAAAAAGGGTTACACTCTAAATTTTTATCTCAGTTAAGGTTCCGTTTCCAGGTTCGGAACTGATGGAATAACTCCCGCCTACCTGCTCAATCCGGTGCTGCATATTTTTTAAGCCATTGGCAAATAACCGGACTTTGTTAACATCGAATCCCTTTCCATCATCTTTAATACTGAGCAGAATACCTGTTGAATTTTCCTCAATTTTAACAGTCACTTTATTACACCAGGCATATTTCGCTATGTTGTTAAAACTTTCTTTAACGGTTAAAAATATATTGCGACGTTGCTCTTCACTTAAATGGCAGTTTGAAAACAGTTCGGGATACTCAAATTCAAGTTGTACCGAAAGCGGCTCAAAATATTTAAGTCCATATTCACGGATATACGACGAAAGACTTTCAACTGTATCGTTTTGCGGATTAAGTACCCAGATGATATCCTGCAGGTTATCAACAAGGTCTCTCGACGAAACAGCAATCTTTTCAAGCGTTTCTTTTGCTTTGACAGGATTTGATAATTGTTTTTTTACAACTTCACTGAGTATAGCGATTATGGTAAGGCCACTTCCGAGATCGTCGTGCATATCACGGCTGATGCGGTTGCGTTCTTTTTCAATTGCCTGTGTTTTTTCAAGTTCAGATCTTTGTTTTTCGAGACGGCGGTTGGTATAATTTCGAACAACCAGGATCATCAATCCAGCCATAATTAGCAAAGCAATAAGCCTGAACCACCAGCTCTGCCACCATGGCGCTTTTATGGTTAATGGCAAGGAGTAGATTTTAATGGCTTGGATTCCATCCGCATTAAATGCCCTCACTTTCAATGTGTAATGACCTGGCGGAAGATTGGCAAAACGGATCTGTGCCTTGCTGGCAATACGAATCCACGATTTATCATATCCTTCCAGTATATAGCTAAGAGTATTCCCGTCAACATTAGCAAAATGAATGACGGTAAACTGAAAACTTACTGTGTTTTGTTTATATTCAAGGCTAAGGTCTTCTATTTCTGACGGGTTGATCCGGGGGTTGAAAGCTGTATCATTTATCTGCAGACCGGTAAGAATGAGTTGGGGGGGATATGAATTGTTCTTGAAATCGGCCGGGTAAAAAGAGTTTAATCCATTTACACCGCCGAACAAGATTTCACTTTTGCTGGTCTTGTAATAGGAATATGTATTGTATTCGTTGCTTTGCAAGCCATCACCTGCCGAAAAGGTTTTAACTGTATTGCTCCTGAAATCAAAAAAATTGATACCGGCATTGGTGCTTAGCCACAAATTACGACCATCAGCAACAATGCCATAAATATATTGATTGCTCAATCCATCGGCAGTTGTATATAAATACTCTGATTTTAACTTGTAATTATCGAACCTGATCATGCCAATTGTGCTGCCAATCCATAAATTGCTGTCTGATGACTCATTGAAACACTTGATTGTTGCCTCCAAAGGAAATTCCTTCAATACTACCAGCGAATCACCTTCAAATTTATACACTGTAAAACCTTTAAAGGCCCGTGAAATATAGATCTGATTCAACCGGTCAACATAGGTTGTCAGGTATACATCTTTACCTTTTACTATGCCTTTTGCAGGTCTGACCTGATACTTATTGTTAATCCTGGCAATGATGAACAAACCCGCATTGGTTGAAGCCAGCATTGAGCCGTTTGGCAGACTACTGATATAATTGTACTGATCCGAACCCGGACTATATCCACTTTTATTGTCCGGCAACTTTGTAACCTTTTTCGTACTTGGATCAATCAGGAATAACCCTTCGAAGGTTGCAGCCCAAACATTATTGTTTTTATCAACCGATAAATGTTCTATGGACAAAGGCAATCCAGTCCGTAAAAAACTTTTTATCTTTTTATTTTCGTCAAGGACAAGTATCCCGCTCGATTGTGTAGCACACCAGAACTCATTGTTTACGTGTATGATGGAGCGAATAAAATTGTCGGAACCAACATGACCGGCTTCTTCTTTTGTAACATTCTGATTGAACCGGAACCTGTTTAAGCTGGTAAAATCGACTCCTTTCCCCCACACCGAAACCCATAAATCGCCTTTATCATCTGTGGCGATATATTGAATCTGGTTTCCGGCAAGCGCGTACGAGTTATAAACTGAATGAGCATAATGATTTTTAACCTTTCCGGTAGCGGTATCGACAGTGAATATTCCCTGTTGGTTTGTTCCTGCCCATAGCGTACCTTTCTGGTCGAGGTGTAAAACAGAAACATTTTTTATTTCAACATCTGCAAAGTGATTAATACAATACCGTTGTTTATTATTTTGATACAGGAACAGACCTGAATTGGTGCCAAGCCAAAAACCCGTATTCGCTGTTTGCAAAACAGTTAATATTTTAACCACCGGAACAGACAGCTTTGTTGCCTGCCAGTTAATTTTCTGCCCTGAAATTTGGCCCTCCCATAATACTGGCAGGTTATTATAAATTACAAATATCTTTTGTAACGATTGAAAAATCCCGGCAGACTGAGGTTTCACAATCAGGTTACCGGGCGGGAAGAAGTTATCAAGAAAAGTAAAAGTTTTATTTGCCGGGTTAAAAATATAAATACTTGATCCCGACTGGAGCCAGACATTGTTTTTATCATCAATATAGAATGGCGAATAAAACCGTTCGTCATTTCTGCTACTTTCAATCCTGAAGTTCTGAAACCTATCGAGCCTGCGGTTATACAAATTCAGTCCGGCATTACTCCCAATCCACAGGTTTGAATTTTTATCCTCAAGAATATTTAAGAAAAGTGTTCCTGTTAAGCCATTCTTTTCAGTTACAGCTGACCGGAAGTTAATGCAGTTTAAACCATCAAAACGGTTGAGCCCATCGAATGAGCTAATCCATACAAATCCTTTTGAATCCCTGTAAATACAATTGTTTACGCCTTGTGACAATCCATTATTTACCGAAAGGTGATTAAAATACAGTTGTTGTGCCCAGCCACTAAGATTAATGGAGAGCAAAATCAACAAAAGGTAAATTTTCAGCTTTTTCATTACTGTAAATATATGTAACCTTTCTAATATATCAGAAATTAGCTGCCAGATTTAAATACCCGGAATTGTATCACGAATCCTATACAGCTACCAACGCTACACCTTAAATCAATATTGCAGAAAGGGAAAAAAGGGGGAAATTACCTGCGCAATTCGAAATTGCTACCCAGGTAAACTTTACGTACCTGTTCATCGGCAGCAAGTTCTTCAGCAGAACCGGATTTCAGTACTGAACCTTCAAACAGCAAATAGGCACGATCAGTAATATTCAAGGTTTCGTGAACGTTGTGGTCGGTAATGAGGATACCGATATTTTTAGCTTTAAGCTTGATAACAATATTCTGAATATCTTCAACGGCAATTGGATCAACGCCTGCAAAGGGTTCGTCGAGCAGAATGAATTTCGGATCAGTAGCCAGTGCGCGGGCTATTTCGGTACGACGGCGTTCGCCTCCCGAAAGCTGAATTCCCATGTTTTTTCGCACATGGTTTAATCCGAACTCTTCCAATAAGGACTCGAGTTTTTCTTTCTGCTCAGCCTTTTTCAGCTTGGTGAATTCCAGGACAGCCATAATGTTATCCTCTACGCTAAGTTTACGAAAAACTGACGCTTCCTGTGCCAGGTATCCAATCCCGATTTGCGCGCGGCGGTATACAGGCTCATCCGTTATGTCGCGGTCATCCAGGAATACTCTTCCCTGTAACGGCTTGATCAAACCTACAATAATGTAAAAAGAAGTTGTTTTACCGGCTCCGTTGGGGCCAAGCAGACCTACGATTTCACCCTGTTCAACCTGTATAGATACATGGTTAACAACAGTGCGCTGACGGTATTTTTTAACTAAATCTTCGGTACGTAATATCATATGGATTCATTCACGCGGTAAAGGTAGTAAAATTTGTTGTTGAGTTAAAGACGCGGTTTATCGCGCGGGACAGCATATATTATCAGAAGTTAAAAAAAGTTCAAATGCCTGCGGCTTTCAACGATCAAAACCTATTGGTATTTATTGGTAAAGTCCTAAGGGTAATATCGTTTAGTTATGCAGTTATTGATTTAAGAACAAGGATTAACGATTTTCGATTTGAATCGATGAGTTAGCGAAACTTCTGAAATCAAAAATCGATGTTCCTTGTTCGACATTCAAAAGAAAGACCCTTAACTAGAAGTCATTGGCCTGAGAGGAGTACCCGGTTCAAAGTTTCAGGGAAAATTGAACTGAGTGAGTATTTTTTTAAGATTAAATTCTAAAAGTCGAAATTCATTGAAACCATGACTCCGAAAGGCTTGACATCAGGATGATCATTGTAAAATAACCGCCACACAGCATCAACACGGATAAAGCGGAAAATATTCTCAACTCCCGCGCTTGCTTCCATATAAGGTTTGCTGATAAAATAGCTACCCTCTGGTAATTGATTATATAATATGTTGTCAGCTGAAGTTTGCCCCACTGCCCCTTTTACTGCCAGTACTTCACGCCATTTCAATTTGCGTATGGCAGGAATTCGATTGAGCAAAAAGCCCTGCATATGATATACTACATTATACGTAGCATATTCGTCGCTGACAAACTCGTAGTAATTCATCAGGTTAAATGCATAATCATCATGATAAAAAGTTTCGTTTCCACCATATATGTTCAGGAGCGGGAAAGGTAGTGTTCCCCAGGTTTTCCCGGCTTCGACCGTATATTTGAGCCAACCTGCCGACAGGAAACTGAACCATTGCGTCGCATTAAAACTTAGCCTGTGATATTCGTATTGCCCGTTAAACAATCCTTTAACTCCATATGTATATTTTAGATTGAAAACAGGATATGGAGAACTGACAATTATTCTTTCAAATTCGCCTGCCAATACTTTTTCGCGATAGCCATAATGCATTTCGAGGGATAAATCGGTAGTGACAATTTTCGTTCGCTCCACATAATCCTGGCTATCGGAATCATATACCTTTATTCCCGCGCCGCCAATGGTAAAAATACTGCGGTTGGTAACCGTAAAAGTATTGGAAAGCCCTGTGAACCACTCATGTTTATAGGCTCCCTTATATTCCGTAACCATCGAAAGCTTATCCTGCGGATTACGCCTGAAAAGTGAATTCAGAATAAAGTCAGACCGGAATCCTCCTTCGGCCATACCCAGTTGTTCCACATCATATTTATACGAACCACTCAACACACGGTCTGGTGTTTTATCCAGCATATACATAAATCCCGCGTGATATTTCAATTTGTTGTCGTTTGTGCCATAAGCGAGATAACCATCAAGCATCACACGGGTAGAAAAATCGTTGCTGGTACGTCCGCCAATCCTGAATCGGTTACCTTCCTGCTGGTTAAAACTGTAGGTTGACGCATAGGGGCCCCATTCAAAATTTCCTTTTATATAATAGCCGGTTGCTATCATTTTAATAACATCCAGATACGTTCTGAAAATTGGCATCTGTTTTAATGTATCGCTCAGCCTGTAAACTCCTGATTCGCGGTGTGTGAGTGCTTCGGGCCTTGATTTTTGCCAGAATTCAGTGCCTTTACGGTTTGCGTCATCCATCACAATGATGTTATTGGGCATAGAATAAATTTTAGGGTCGCGAACCGGCGAAAAATCATAGTTAGAATACAGGACGGTACGGGTACCAAAAAATCCCATGGTAACTTTTGCGTCTTCAATCACATTAAAGTCGGCGATGGTTTGTTCGCGCGAGAGCATCCACTGACCATTGCTTGCAATATCAAATTCCTGTGTGATGGCCATGTCATTTATAAAATTGATATTGGCATCACCAACCATGCGCATATCAAGTTTTTTGATGGCATAGGAAGTATCGTTAACCCAAAAGTTGCCGGTAAACGCAAATTCCTGTTTCCTTCGTGGCTTGAACATAACATTATAGCACCATTTGTTGCCGATAAATGTTGAATCAACCAGGTAGTACTTATAATACAGCAGACCGAAATTTGAAATCGGGCTCACAAAATTCTTCTGAAACAGGCTGATAAAATTGTCGTATACCTTAACATTTTGCGCCATATTTCCGACAAACTGCGATATACTCGCATTGTCAACACCGGATACCTGGGAAGCCTTTATAATTTCTTTTCTTTCCCTGGGAGTTTTGCGGAAATATAAATCCGAGAACGATTCGGACATCATGATCGGGAGATAAACCTTACCGTTAACTACACTGGTGTCCATTTGTTCGAATACAAACTTGAATGGTTCCAGGATTTTGCGGTTTTTGAATTTATCAGTCAGGTTATTGGCATCAAACTGCATTTTGGTATAAGCCTGGCACTGAAATGATTCAACTTTGTCAGGATCATTAGCGGGCTTGTTGTCAATGATTTTGCGAAGCAGTACCTCCGCCGGATTTTCACCTGGCCGTATTACCACTCCTGAAAGCTCATATCGTTCGGATTCCATTTGTATATCTATGACCTGGAACCGGTTCCGTTGAATAGGAATATACGCTGTAGCAAACCCAATGTATGACGCAACCAGCGTATCAGTTCCTTTGCGCGATTCGAGTGAAAAACGGCCATCAAAACCGGTGGTGGAACCTATCTGTGTATTTTTAAAATATACACTCACAAACGGGAGAGTATCGCCGGTTTGAGCATCGCGAACTATGCCCATTATTTTAGTAATTTCCTGGGCATTACAAGGTGTAATAGAACCCGAAACCAGAAAAAGCAGCAGGCTTAAAAATGGGAATAGAACTAAATCTTTTAATAACTTATTATTCATGGTTTAAAGCGTTAATCAAAACACATGCCATTTATGCTACCGCAAGTAACATGATTTTGATGAAATTATCATTAACTACCTTTATACAAATACATTACACACTATTTTTATTTAAAGAAAGGCAGTTCAGCTGACAGTCCGATTACGGGATATGGTTAAAAAAATCGCGACAGTCTGCCATATGTTTTTGTCATACAAGCAGTTCATCCCAAAACTCAACGGCTCTTCGCATATGAGGAACAACAATGGTCCCACCCACAAGGGTAGCAATTCCCATTACTTCAAAAAGCTCCTCTTCCGAAACGTTATTTTCCTTGCATTTCAACAGATGATATTTAACACAGTCGTCGCAACGCAATACCAGTGAAGCAACCAGGCCCATTAACTCCTTGGTTTTTACAGGTAAAGCACCATCGGTATAAGCGTTGGTATCAACGTTAAAAATGCGTTTCACTACTTTATTATCAACCGAAAGAATGCGGTCATTCATCTTGCTTCGGTATTCGTTAAACTGATCAACTTTTTCGCTCATCCTGACTGGAGTTAGTATTGTTTAGACTGCTGCACGACGCAGCAAAGTTAACGAAAATGAACGTTTGGTTTTAAAAACCAGCATTGAACCCGGGAATGCAGCTGGATTTTTAGAATTTTTAAGACATAAGGGATCACCGGATTTCGATTCAGCAAGCACATTTAATTATGGATAGTTACCTGCGTACTTTCTGCGGCATACAAATCCGCACAAATATTGTGTTAAAGAAAAGCAGATAAAATTATCGATACTTCAAGTTAAACCCAGATTCCGCAATAGAAATATTTAGTACCTTCATGCCAAGAAATCCTAATGCGTAGCAATAGAGAAAACTAGCCTATGGAATTTGATATAGCCTATACCAGCAAAGCGATAACGCCTTGGGGCGGAATGGTTTT
>CAIRMR010000055.1 GCA_903879715.1 uncultured Bacteroidales bacterium | reverse complement strand
GCTGGATAACCAGACCGCCTGCAAAACCTTTACCTGGTCTGCCGGTGATGGCAACACGTACACGTCTTCGGGCACACACGATTATATTACTGTGAATGCCGACGGTTGCAGCGATACCTTACGCCTGAACCTGACCATCAATGCGGCCCTTATTCCAACTTTTGATCCAATCCCTGCTATCTGCAGCGGTGCTCCGGCTATCACTTTACCGGTTACATCACTGAATGGCATTATCGGAACCTGGGCACCGGCCTTCGATAATACTACCACCACCGAATATACTTTTACTCCTGATGGTGGTCAGTGCGCAACCACAGCTACTTTAACGGTAACTATAAATTCAGGAAGCGTTACACCGACCTTTGATCCGATCGCGGCTATCTGCAGCGGCGCACCAGCCATCACTTTACCGGTTACATCACTGAATGGCATTATCGGAACCTGGGCACCGGCCTTCGATAATACTACTACCACCGAATATACTTTTACCCCTGATGGTGGCCAATGCGCAACAACAGCAACCCTGACAGTTACGGTTAATAAACAAATTGCTCCTATCGTCGGAACCATATTACATCCTACCTGCACCCTTGCAACAGGAAGTGTAATGTTAACCGGCTTGCCAGCCGGCAATTGGACCATTAACCCAGGTGTCATCACCGGAAACACTTCCACAATCACCCTTAGCGGATTAGCAAAAGGCACTTACAACTTTACAGTTACCAATGCTGACGGATGCTTATCACCAGCTTCCGCAGATGTGGTTATTAATGATCAACCTACAACCCCGGCCATTCCTGAGCAAACTATCGACTGCTCCTTAGGGTTTGATAATGCAGTTGTAACTGTGATTAGTCCAATTGGTATTGATCTGGAATATAGTTTAGATGGCGGTACATATCAATCAGGAACATTATTTACCGGCGTCGGAAATGGAAGCCATTCAATTTCAGTAACAAATGCAGCAGGGTGTGTGAGCACAGGAAGTAGTTTCTCTGTCTCATGTGCATGCGTAAACGCGCCGGTAGTTACAGTTAACAGCACAAGTGGAAGTACCTGCGGTACTACTCCGGTAACAATCAGCGGAAACTCATTTAGTAACGCAACAGCAGTTTCAATTACATCAGATGGTGTTGGTTCATTAAGTTCTTCTGCAACAAATTCTTCTCCATTTGCATTTACTTACTCTCCCGCTGAAGGCGATATGGGTAAAATTGTAACCATTACAGTTACAACTGATAATCCTTTAGGTCTTCCATGTGCTGCGGCAGTTGCCACGTATATTCTGACTGTTAATAACATTTCTGCACCCCCATCAGTGGGCACAATTACACAGCCAAATTGTTCCCTATCTACCGGGAGTGTCGTTTTAACCAATTTGCCGGCAGGAAGCTGGGTGATTAATCCAGGTGCAATCGTTGGAAATAGCGCAACCACCACAATTAATGGTTTAGTTAATTCAACCTATAACTTTACTGTTACCACTTCAGCAGGGTGTATTTCAGATGCTTCAGCGGATGTGATAATTATTGCAGCACCCGTCACGCCATCAGTGCCAATAATAGGAACGGTAAGCCAGCCTACCTGTACCACAAACACCGGGAGCGCAGTATTATCCGGATTACCAACGGGAAACTGGATTATTAATCCGGGTGCAATATCAGGAACTGGCGCAAGCATAACCTTATCAGAATTAGTTGAAGGTATATACAGCTATACTGTTACAAATGATGCAGGATGTGTTTCACCTTCTGCGGCTGTAGTTGTAATTAATCCGCCACCAAGTCCGATAGCAAACTTTAATTTCAGTGTTGCTTGTCATGGATTGCCAACCTATTTCTTTGATCATTCAGAGGCTTTGCCTGCTCCAATAACCAGTTGGAATTGGGTAATAAAAGACGGTTTCAATACCATTGGAACAATGATTGGACAGAATCCAACCTTTACGTTCGATTCTCCCGGGTTATTCTCTGTTATTCTGACAGTATCAAACACGAATGGCTGCTCTGATAGTATAACTTCCGATATTACTGTTGTCCCGTCACCACTAAGTGTATTTGAGGTGAAAGAAAACTATGAAAATCTGCAGGGTCAGGTTAAGCTTGAAAACGGATCTCTGGGTGCTGTTGAATACTTCTGGGACTTCGGAAATGGCGAAACTTCAACTCTGGAATCTCCGGTCACCACTTTTAACGAAGATGGAGATTATCTCATACATTTATTAGTGACAAATGATTATGGTTGCTCTGACTCATCATCCGCCGTGTACAAAATGATGTATAAAGGCCTTTGGGTGCCAAGCGCGCTTGCAATCGGAGCTGATTCAGCGGTTCGTTTATGGAAACCGGTAGGTGTAAATGTCATTTCTTACAAAGCCGAAATATTTAACCGTTGGGGTGAACTCTTATGGAGTTCGGATAAATTAACACCTGAAGGCTCTCCTGTGGAAGGTTGGGACGGGACTTACAAGGGTGCACTTTGCAGGGAAGGAGTATATGCCTGGAAAATTTCAGCCACATTCAGGGATGGAACCATCTGGCGAAATGCCGACATAGGGAACCGAGAAAAATTGTGGGGAGGAAATTCGGGAACTGTAACTTTGATCCGATAGATCGGGAATACAGAAATCGTTTTCCTGAACTATGTTGTTACAGCAGATTTCAAGATAGGAAGCCGATGTTCGGAGCCGGAAGTTCCCTGCATGACTGGGAATAGTGTCCTGGAAGGAAATTCCGATTTCCAGCAAAATATGATCCCTTCATATTTAAAGACTATCATATATCAAAACTTTGCCTATATTTGCAGTTGCTATTGCTGTAACATGAACAACTTTTCCTATTGGTTATTTACAGTAGGGGTTTTGTGAATCAGGTAGTTATAAGTAAATTATCGAAGACTTTTAAATGGAAATTAAGCCAATTACAAAAGTACTGATAGCCAATCGTGGCGAAATTGCAGTACGTATTATCCGTTCGTGCCGCGAAATGGGCATACATACCGTTGCCGTATTTTCTGATGCCGACCGCACCTCCATGCATGTGAGGTATGCCAGTGAAGCTTATCATATCGGCCCTTCACCATCCAACGAAAGTTATCTTAAAATCGACAAAATCCTTGAAGTTGCCAAGCAATCCGGTGCTGATGCTATTCATCCCGGATATGGTTTTCTTTCGGAAAATGCTGAATTCTCCCGCCGTTGTAAGGAAGAAGGAATAATTTTTATTGGTCCTTCGCCGGAAGCAATCATGGGTATGGGTGATAAGATTACAGCCCGACGAACCATGATCAAAGCTGGAGTGCCGGTTGTACCGGGAACCACTGATGCAGTTACCAGTGAAGAAGAAGCGCTCGAATCCATCCGGCAGATTGGTCTTCCTGTCATGATAAAAGCCTCTGCTGGCGGTGGAGGGAAAGGGATGCGGCTGGTTAAAGAAGAATCAAAGATACTGAGTTCCTTGCGTGGCGCACGATCCGAAGCTAAAACAGCTTTTGGAAACGATGCCGTTTATATAGAAAAATACATAGATTCACCCCATCATATCGAATTTCAGATTCTGGCTGACAGGCAGGGAAATACAGTTCATCTTTTCGAACGTGAATGTTCTGTTCAGCGCCGGCATCAGAAAGTAGTTGAAGAAACCCCGTCACCTATTATGACGGAGGAAGTACGTGCCGAAATGGGTGCTCATGCCGTGGCTGCCGCCAAAGCCGCTAATTACGAAGGTGCCGGTACTATTGAGTTTATCATGGATGATAAACTTAATTATTATTTCCTCGAAATGAACACCCGCCTACAGGTTGAACATCCTATTACCGAACGCGTTGTGGGTGTCGATCTGGTACGGGAGCAAATACGCATTGCCGAAGGTAACCCCTTGCCGTTTGCCCAGGAAGATCTTCATCAGAGTGGCCATGCTATTGAATGCCGCATCTATGCTGAAGATACGGATAATAACTTTATGCCTAATCCTGGAACCATCACACATATCACCGAACCACTTGGATTCGGAGTGCGCTGCGATGGATATGTGTACGAAGGTTATACGATCCCTATTTATTACGATCCTATGATCAGTAAACTGATTGCTTGGGGAAAAACACGCGAGGAAGCTATCGAAAGAATGCGCCGTTCATTGTATGAATACAAAATCAGCGGAGTAAAAACCTCCATAAAATTCCTCGAACGCATAATGGATGCACCTGATTTCCGCAAAGGTGGATACAATACTCATTTTATCGAAGACAACATTGAATTTCTTCTCCAGGAACCTGAATGTGCCTTCGAATGTGAGAACCTGGCACTAATTGCTGCTTTTGTCGATTATACAACAAAGCTGCATGATATTGAACAAACCATGTCGCCTGAATCATCACGCCATGGCAGCGACTGGAAAGAGTTTGGCCGACGTCTGGCCGCATGGAGGCTCTGATAGATTTAGTTGACAAGAAGATTTTGATGACAAGCAGAGGGGAGACTGGGCGAGAGGAGGCTGGGCGACTAAAGTGATAGATACTGTGGCCTGCTTTTAAAGATTAAATACGTAACAATTGATTGCAAATGAAAATTCTTAGTTATCGGGAATTACGGGTATATCGTTCTGCCATCGATCTGGCAATGGAAATTTTTGAACTAACAAAATCATTTCCACCTGAAGAAAAGTATTCTCTGACTGATCAAATCAGACGTTCATCGCGTTCAGTTTGTGCAAATATTGCAGAAGCCTGGCGAAAACGTCGTTATAAAGCTGCTTTTATTGCAAAAATTAATGATTCTGAAACTGAAGCCTGTGAAACACAGGTTTGGCTTGAAATAGCTTTACGCTGCAAATACCTTACCGAAGAAACAACAAATGATTTACTTGAAAAATATGATCATCTTATCAGTCAGCTTGTTTTAATGATAAACGATGCCGACAATTGGATAATTGAGAAAAAATAATTTATCAATCTTAACACTCACGTTGTCATCACACACACTCTCATTGTACTCGTACTCCTTTCGCCCCTCGCCCCTCGCCATGTCCCCCCTCTCCTGGTCACCCCTCATCCCATAAAAAAATAACATATGCCTCTAAGACATACAATGGAACTGGAACTTAACGTAGAAGGCCGTAAGGCCCTTGTTAAGGAAATAAGCCGCGATGGCAGCCAACTGATGATCTCTGTAGACGATGAATTATTCAACGTTGACATTGTAAAAGTTGGTCCAGCTGAATACTCGGTTCTATACAAAGGCCGGTCATACAATATTGAAGTGGTGCCAGGCAGCGAACCCAAACATTACACGGTAAATACCTTTTATTTTACCCACGATATTGAGGTGGTGGATGCCGAATCAAGGTATATCCGCAGCCGCAACGATGCTGCCGGTGGCCATATCAGCAACATAATCCGGTCGCCTATGCCAGGAAAAATCGTGAAAATTCTTGTTGCAGTCGGCGATGCTGTTGAAGTAGGCCAAACTGTGATCATAGTTTCTGCGATGAAAATGGAGAGTGAATTCAAAGCTTCAAAGGCTGGCATTGTAAGCGAAATACCCGTGGCTGAAGGCGATACCGTGGATGGAAACCAGGTATTGGTTATGATTGAGGATGTGGAATAGAAAAAATACCGGATGTTAGATGTCGCATTATTGAAATCTGAAACCGTTTAACCCAAATCAAGCTAAACTCATAACAGCCTAGCAGCCTAATGGTCTCACAGCCTAATAAAAACAAAAGATAATCATTCAAAAAATGTCAAGTCAGATAGAAAAATTCAAAAAACTGGAAGAAAAAAACCGCGTTGCCGAACTTGGTGGCGGTCAGGACCGCATTGATCGTCAGCACCAGGCTAACAGGAAAACAGCCCGCGAACGCCTTAACGACCTGCTTGATCCGGGCACATTTGTTGAACTCGATAAATTTGTGGTTCACCGTTCACACGATTTCGGTATGGAGAAAAATCTGATTTCCGGTGATGGTGTTGTAACAGGGTATGGTAAAATTGATGGCCGGCTGATGTATGTATTTGCACAGGATTTCACGGTTTTTGGAGGTACTATGAGCCGGTCCAATGCTGACAAAATTGTAAAAATAATGGATATGGCGTTGAAAATGGGCGCTCCTTTAATCGGGCTTAACGATTCGGGAGGTGCCCGTATACAGGAAGGTGTTGAAAGTCTTGCCGGGTATGCTGATATTTTCTACCGTAATGTAATGAGTTCCGGTGTTATCCCCCAGATATCCGCCATATTAGGTCCCTGTGCCGGTGGCGCCGTGTATTCGCCTGCTATTACCGACTTTGTTATGATGGTTGAAGGCTCCAGCTATATGTTTGTTACCGGTCCCGATGTAATTAAAACTGTTACCCACGAAGAAGTTACAAAAGAAGAACTGGGTGGTTCCATCACTCATAACAGCAAGAGCGGAGTGGCTCACTTTACGGCCAATGATGATGAACATGCAATGATGATGCTTCGTGAACTCGTGAGCTATCTGCCATCCAACAATATGGAAGATGCGCCTTTCAAAGCTACTACCGACGATATAAATCGCAGCGATAAAAAGCTCGATACGCTTATTCCGGAAGATCCTAACAAGCCTTACGATATGAAAGAGCTGATAAAGGACGTGGTTGATAATCACAACTTTTTTGAAGTTCAGCCTTTGTACGCACAGAATATAATCATCGGATTTGCCCGTCTCGGAGGAAGAAGTGTTGGAATTGTTGCCAATCAGCCACAGGCTCTTGCCGGTGTACTCGATATTAATTCTTCTGTAAAAGCAGCTCGTTTTGTACGCTTCTGCGACGCTTTTAATATTCCGCTTATTACTTTGGTCGACGTTCCGGGCTTCCTGCCAGGTACTAACCAGGAGTTTGGCGGTATTATTAAACATGGTGCAAAATTACTGTATGCTTTTGCAGAAGCTACTGTTCCCAAAATCACACTTATAACACGCAAAGCTTATGGCGGAGCGTACGATGTAATGAGCAGCAAACATATAGGGGCGGATATGAATTTTGCTTACCCCTCAGCAGAAATAGCAGTAATGGGAGCTGATGGAGCTGTAAGTATCATACATCGCGACAAACTTAGTGATGAAGCCCGCGCAAAAGCTGTTGCCGATTACCGCGAAACTTTTGCCAATCCATATAAAGCTGCCGAGCAGGGATATATCGACGAAATAATTTATCCTCATCAAACCCGGTTCAAACTGATACAGGCACTCGAAATGACGCAAAATAAACGCAAAACCAATCCCCCCAAAAAGCACGGAAATATTCCGCTGTAATCAGTGAGACTATAATTTCAGAAACGATAGTGAACTGAAATTATTTAGTCGAACTGATCCCGAGCGATGGTTGCTGAGCTTTTGCCGAAGCAAGTCGAGGGATCTGCAGGGTTTTATTCCTCGCCATTTGGGGCGAAATTGAAAAGAGATCCTTTGAATACCTCGTCCACTTGTGGCAAGGTAGTTCATTAGGTTAATATTATTCTGCAAAAAGTTAAAAAGGAGGCCATTATTAGGGCCTCCTTTTTTGTAAATAACCTGCTTAGTTGCAAGCAGACTAAATATCTACACACAATAATTTTCATTTGTCTCAAAAGACAAAGAGTATCTGTACTAATCTTTTTATGACAACGGTTACCTGATTTTAACCGACATCAACAATCCAATAATTGATAACAGCGATCTGTAAGAAACTGTCATAATACTGTTGAATTGTCCTTCTTTTTGAGCCATCCTGCGAACAAACGGCATTAAAGATGTGGAATTTCTTTCGGGCATGTCAGGTAAAGGAGAACGCAACTGCCATGCGTTGTAACTGGACACCATCCATTCGGTGCCTTTGCTGCGGGCAACCTGCGACCGCATACTGTTCTGATTTCTTGCTACTGAATTTGTTTCCAAGGCTGTAAATAGTTTAGTGAGTAAATAATAGACTAAATCAATAGTGATATTATTCATTGTACAATAATATTGCCAAACTTTATAATAACCAGTAATACAGTTGTTTACACATATTAATGCCGGACAGAACGTTCGGCTTTTTTTCAATTTGAAACCAAATTGTCCGGTTTGGATTTTAAATGTTTTATTATTAGCATCTGCAGCCGGCTATTTATTATTGTAAATAGGCAATAATTACCTTTTAAGGGCACTAATCAGGAATTGAAAAATATATTAAATGAGGCTTACAAAGTAAGTTCCCCACGTAATGGCTGTTGAAGAAATTTTTTCAGTTCTTCGCCATCAAATCCTTGTCCAAGCAGGTACATCATTTTCGCAATAGCCGATTCAGTTGTAATATCGTATCCTCCAATCACACCGATCCGGCCAAGTTGCATGCTGGTTTCGTATTTCCCCATATCTACTGCGCCGCCTTTGCATTGTGTAACATTGTATATGATAATTCCTTTAGATATGGCTTGTATTAAAGCATCAATAAACCAGGTATCTGTCGGCGCATTGCCGGCACCGTAGGTTTCGAGGATAACACCTTTCAGACCGGTGATATTCAAAGCATTTTTTACTACAATTTCAGCAATACCGGGGAAAAGCTTAAGGATGATCACACTATTATCCAGCTCTTTATTGACTTTCAGCTTTTGATGGTTAGGTTTCAAAATCATTTCAGTATTATACCTGATATGCACTCCTACTTCCGCCAGCAGAGGGTAGTTTCCCGAAAGGAATGCGTTGAAATTTTCAGCGTTGAATTTACTGGTCCGGTTGCCGCGCATCAGTTTGTTTTCGAAATAGATAGCCACTTCCGGAACCAAAGGTTTGCCGTCAATCCGTGCAGCAGCAATTTCTATGGCGTTGATAAAATTATCGCGTCCGTCGGTACGTACCACACCCATGGGTAATTGAGAACCGGTGAAAATAACAGGTTTATTCAGGTTTTCCAGCATAAAGCTGAGCATCGATGCTGAATACGACATGGTATCAGTGCCATGAAGTACAACGAATCCATCAAACTTTTCATAATTCTCTTCAATAACGATGGCTAGTTTTACCCAAAACGACGGTGTAACATTTGAAGAGTCGATTAGCGGATCGAAAGAAACTGATTCCAGTCTGTAGTCGAAATTACGCAATACAGGCATCAGTTTGTAAATATCTGTGAATGGGTATGGTTGCAAAGCGCCTGACAAAGGATCTTTAACCATTCCGATTGTGCCACCGGTGTATATGATAAGAAGTGTTGGGGTCATGTTTTATTTGTGTAAATTCATTTCAGGGCAAAGATAAGATGTTGGGAATTATAAAACTCACCCCCTGCCCCCTCTCTTTGAAGGAAAGAGAGGGGGTGCGTCAGGGGAGAATCAGGTTTTTAAGTCATTTTGGGTTATATATAAACAGGGTTTAAAATCAAATTTAAATCGGAGAGTCACCCCCTCTCTTCGTGAAGAGAGGGGGCCGGGGGGTGAGTTTTTAATAACATTTTCCTGATTTTCTCAATTACAAAATTTTTAAAACAGGTTTCTTCATTCTGTATTCTCATAACACGCAAGCCTAATTCATTTAAAACAGATGTGCGCCAAAGATCATATTCTTTTTGCGATTCATGTATTGGTCCATCAATTTCAAGGATTAGTTTTTCTTCCGCGCAATAGAAATCGACAACAAAGAACTGAAAAGAGTCGAATGAATTTTCATAAATTATTTTATGTTGCCGGAGGAATTTTTTACCATCAAGCCTTCTGTTTCTAACTATTTCCCATACAATTTTCTCAGCTTCCGTCATATTTTTTCGGTTCTCGCGGCAAATTGCGACTATATATTTTTTTCTGGAATTAGGATTCATAACTGTAGAAAAAACTCACCCCCTGCCCCCTCTCTTTGAAGGAAAGAGAGGGGGTGTGTTAGGGGAGAATCAGGTTTTTAAGTCATTTTGGATAGTTAGAGATAGTGTTTAATTAAAATTTAGATCGCAGAGTCACCCCCTCTCTTCAAAGAGAGGGGGCCGGGGGGTGAGTTTTTTATTTTAAAATTACAAATTAAAAAGTCTCGCAGCATTCCCCGTCGTAATTTCCGCTACCTCGTCAACACTCATGCCACACAACTCAGCCACCTTTTCTGCAATTATTGGGATATATGCCGGCTCATTACGCTTTCCGCGATAGGGCGCCGGTGCCAGGAAAGGAGCGTCTGTTTCGAGAATGATATGCTCAGGACCAACAGCCGCAACTACTTTTTGTAAACCTGAATTTTTAAAAGTTACCACTCCGCCAATTCCTAACAGGAAACCTGCTTCAATCACACGCCAGGCCTGTGCTTCATCTCCGGGAAAGCAATGAAAAACACCCTGCAAATCAGGACCGATTTCTGATTTTAATATCTGCCAGACTTCGTCGAAGGATTTCCGCACATGAATAGCAACAGGTAGTCTATATCTTTTGGCAAGTTGTATCTGGTACCTGAATGTCTCTTCCTGCAAAGCCTGGTGAGTTTTGTCCCAATATAAATCAACTCCTATTTCGCCTATTGCGATATAGTCACCGGTTTCGAGTTGACGCTTCACTTCATCCATTTCACTATCAATGGTTTCGGGAAGTACCGAGGTAGGGTGCAGGCCGGCCATCGGGAAACAAATACCCGGATATTTCCGAAATAACTCCAGCATAGGTTGCCAGGAACTGGAATCAATGTTGGGTAAAAGTATTTTATTTACACCGGCGTTAATTGCCTGATTAATGGCAGCATGCCGGTCGTCAGCAAATTCCTGAAGGTATAAATGACAATGTGTATCAATAAAATTCATGCCTGCAAAATTAGTTACATGTTTTATTTTTTCCGGAAGTGTAATTTAAACAGGATTCCGTTCGCAAATCTTTCTTACGCATCTCCTGTCTTCCGGCTGCCTTTCAATAAAATCAATGCAGAAACGGATTATTCATCTTTTCATATCCTATTGAAGTTTCCGGACCATGTCCCGGATATACAATGTAGTCATCGGGCAAAGTGAATAGCTTAGTCGTGATGCTTTGATACAGCACATCAAAGCTACCCGTTGGCAGATCAGTGCGGCCAATGCTGTCGCGGAAAAGGACATCACCGGCTATTACAAAGCGTTCAGCATGATTTACCAGGCAAATGCTGCCATCAGCATGCCCCGGTGTATATAAAACTTCAACAGATGAATTGCCATAGTTGATTTTGTCACCCTCACTCACAAAATCTTTGGGAACGATCAGGTTCTCTATCTTTATCCCAAACGCGGCCCCAAATTCTCCGGCTGTTTCCCATAACAACTGGCTGCTTTTATGGCACTGTGGCCGCAGGTTAAACGTATTGCAGATTAAAGTATTGCCAACAATATGATCAATATGGAAGTGCGTGCTCACCATGCCGACAGGTTTCAGATGGTTTCCGGTAATATATTCAAGCAACTCTGTTTCTTCTCTATGGTACTGGCAGGCTGGATCAACTATCAGGCATTGGCCGCTTTGGTCACTTAACACATATGTATTTACACCAAACGAATTAAATACAAATCTCTTTACTTTCTGAATCATAGTTATACTAATTTTGATGCGATAAAGTTATCAATAAACCCATTAGGTTCTAACAAACAATCAACCGCGGATTTTTGTTACTTTAGCGGGTTGAAAAGCAGTTTCATATACATGAAGATAAGTACCGTAAGTTTAAGAGTGAAAATTGGCAGGTTGGCATGCATAATGCTGATTATGTGTGGTTTTTCACTTTCTGCTTCGGCCCAGTTTTATAACGGGTCGCAGATGAGCTTCGGGAAAAACCGTGTTCAGTACACTGATTTCCTCTGGACATATTTCCGGTTCAACAATCTTGATGTATATTATTATCTCAACGGGAAAGAACTTGCCCAACATACAGCCGATTACGCCGGAAAATATATTCCTGAAATTGAGAAACAACTTCAAGCCACACTGGATAAAAAAACGCAGTTTATAGTATATAATACTTATTCGGATCTCAAACAGAGCAATATTGGGTTAATGAATAATACTCAATACAATACAGGTGGAATCACGCATGTTATCGGCACTAAAGTATTCCTGTATTTCGACGGAGATCTCAATCATTTCGACAGGCAGATACGCAGCGGCATAACCCGCTTGCTGCTCGAAAATATTATCTATGGAGGGTCAATAGGCTCGCAGGTAAAAAACAACACGCTCATTAACCTGCCTTCCTGGTATATTGACGGGCTGGTTTCCTTTTACAGCCGCAACTGGGATACAGAACTTGACAACAAGGTAAAAGATGGAATTCTGAGTGAGAAATACAAGCGCTTCAACCACCTGATTGACGATGATGCGGTTCTGGCCGGGCATTCACTCTGGCGGTTTGTTTCTGAAAAATACGGGGAAGAAAATATAGCCAACATTGCCTACATGACCAGAGTGAACCGCAGTGTTGAAAGTGGATTTCTTTATGTGTTGGGCATCTCATTTAAGAAAGTTATTGAGGAATGGTACGATTGGTACAAACAGGCTTATACAACAGATAAACAGGAATTTAGCCCTTATAATTCAAAGATTCCTTTCAAGATGAAGCGGGACAAGGTATACGACAATTTACGTATAAGCCCGGATGGTGATCAGGTTGTATACTCTGTTAACGATAAAGGATTATACAAGGTTTATCTGTACGATATGGCAAGTGGGAAAAAGAAACGTATCTTCAAACATGGATACCGTACCGATGAAAAGGTTGATTATTCCTATCCTTTGCTTGCATGGCATCCAACCGGAAATATTATATCTATGATCATTGAAAAGAAAGGTTTGCTTTATCTTTATTTCTATGATAAAGAGACCCGTAAGTGGCAAAACCAGAACCTTTATAATTTTCAAAAAATTCTTGATTTTTCGTATTCGCCTGATGGACGGTCATTTGCCTTGTCGGCTGTACAGCATGGACAGTCCGACATTTATTTATACAGTATTGCTGCCAAAACAGCAGAACATGTTACACTTGATGTATATAACGATTTGAATCCCAGATTTCTGGTGAAAAGTGACCGTATTATATTTAGTTCTAACAGGCCTGATGATACCATTAATTTTACGAAAGAAAATATCCGTTCCTATGACGGAATGGAAAACAATGATCTGTTTATTTTTGATAAAGGTTCAACCCTGCTTAAACGGGTTACAAAAACAAAACTAGCCAACGAAATTCAGCCAGTTTCCTATAGCCCCGGATACTTTACTTACCTCAGCGACGCCAATGGTGTTTATAACCGGTATGCCGCAAAATTCGACAGCACAGTTGCTTATGTTGATACAACGGTACATTACCGGTATTATACAAAAACATTCCCTCTCACCAATTATTCGCGCTCTGTTCTTAACCAGGATGTTAGTTATATAGGTCGCAAAACCGCTGAACTGGTTTTTGAAGAAAATAAATTTCATATATACTCGGGCGATATTCCTGTAGGTTCGTTAAGCCCGGCACAAAACCTTGGACAAACTCAATATATGATTGGACTTGAAGCAAAGGCACTGAAGGAAAAAGAAAATGAAGCTATCCAGAAGTTAAAGCCTGAGGCAAAAGTAAAGCGTAAACGTTTTGTAGCCGTTTACGAAAATGATATTCCTCCTGCAAAAATGGATTCATCAGGTGTTGATATTAATAATTATCAGATTTCAAATGATTTACTGACAGGTAAAACAGCACTTAAAAGTTCAAATGTGTTACAACCCGGAAGTAACAATGATATTATCAAGCTTCCCAGTCCCCGAAACTACAACGTCGAATATTCTGTGAACCAACTGGTAAGCCAGCTGGATTTTTCATATCTCAACCTCAGCTATCAGCCGTACCTTGGGTATACAGGGCCTATATATCAGAATTCACCTACCAATGCGCTCTTTATGGTTGGTGGAACCGATTTGCTGGAGGATTATCGTATCCTGGGTGGTGTCCGTTTAAACGCAAGCCTTACGCATAACGAATACTTGTTTGGATTTTCTGATCTGAAACATCGTCTCGATCGCGAATTATATTTCCACCGTACAGGATTTGATGTATCATATACTGATAACAACGGAGCGGTTCTTCTTTCTGTACGTCACAGGATACATGAGCTTCATTATGTATTAACCTATCCGTTTACCGAAATATTTGCGATTAAAGGAACAGCTTCAGTTCAGTATGATCACCCTTTCGTTCTGGCGTATGATAAACCATCTGCAGATTCCACTGCTCCGGGTAATACCTGGGGTATCGCAAAAGGGGAACTGGTTTATGACAATACACGCGAAATAGGTATTAATCTGTTGCAGGGGCTCCGGTATAAAATCTTTGCCGAATACTACCAGCTTGTCCAGAAACAGCCGGTTAATATGATCGTTTTTGGATTCGATTTCCGGAATTACACCCGCATTCACCGCTCGTTTATCTGGGCAAACCGCTTTGCCGGTAGCACTTCTTTCGGAAAGAATAAACTCTTATACTACATGGGTGGTGTTGATAACTGGCTGATGCCCCAGTTTAGCAACGAATACCAGATTGATTATACCCAGAATTATGCTTTTCAGACACTTGCTACCAGCATGCGCGGATTTAAGCAGAATGCCCGCAGCGGCAATACATTTGCTTTACTGAGTTCCGAGTTGAGGTTTCCTGTTTTCAGGTATTTTCTTAATAAACCGCTCAAGTCCGAATTCCTGAATAATTTCCAGGTTGTCGGATTTACAGATATTGGCTCGGCCTGGCAGGGTCTAAATCCACTAGCCGAAGAGAATCTTTATTATACACGCACTATTACCAGCAAGCCGCTCAATATTACCGTTAAAGTGCAGAAAGATCCGCTTATCGCGGGATATGGTTTCGGGCTACGTAGCACACTCTTCGGATATTTCCTTCGGGCTGACTGGGCATGGGGAATTGAAGACCAGGCGGTTCAGCCCCGGGTTTTCTATATTTCTCTCAGCCTCGATTTTTAGTGTCTGTACACCCGAAGGGTGTCTGACACTAACACCTCAATTGTCTGACACTAACACCTTCAAGTGTCTGACATTTTAATTAAAGTTGCTGATCTTGAAGTAGAAAATTTGTATCGTATAAGTTTGGCCAAATCGTTAATGCGACCATGTAAAGAATACCTGGTACTGATTGAATGCTGTATTTATCCGATTTTTGAACAAGATATTTTGTCTTTATCCGTTTTCTGTTAAACCGAATAAAAATTAATCTGGCATATCAACAAATGAATCTACCCGAAAAACGAATAATCGATTTTATTCATAAACATCATATTTTTACCCTGGCAACCGCGGCTAATAATATTCCGTATACCTGCACCTGTTTTTATGTATTTATCGATGAACTCAATTTGTTTGTGTTTACATCCGATCATGGCACCCGGCATGTGTATGAAATGCTGAAACAACCTTTGGTTTCAGGGGCTATTGCCCTCGAAACTACCATGATAGGAAAGATACAGGGAATACAATTTACCGGATTGTCAGCGGAATTGGAAGGTGATATTTATGAGACAGCTCTTAATGCTTACCTGAAGAAATTCCCTGTTGCGGCATTTAAAAAACTTGTTCTTTGGAGCATACAACCTGATTTTATAAAGATGACACATAACCGACTTGGCTTTGGCACAAAACTCATCTGGAATCATGATAGTTAAAGAATACTAAAACCTACTTTATCATTGACATGGCCATGTTTTTACTATCATATTGTAGCCAAATCAAATACCTCGTTTTGGTATTGCAATTACACATTAATTTTTATATCCTTACAACCCTTTATTTGCGGGCCTTCTGAAACTCAATGGTACCAAGGGTTTCGATACTTATCAAGGGTTTAAACGCCACATATTCAGGTAGATAATACATGCGAACATGCTTTTTGTTAATAACTGTATTTGAATAATACAGTAAGCATAGTGTAAATTTGTAAATCCTGATTTCAGCCACAACATTTTAATGATACCGTTGGCTTTCAGGATATTCTTTTTATTATTAACAGTGAACGCGAAACAAAATGGATGTTAATCTTTTTTCACAGATCGATTCTTCAGTTGAAGAAGGTGTAAAAAACGATTTTTATGGTAAAGTACTTGAGCAGCGCCAACGACCCGGAATCGAACAGCCTGAAAAAGTTGAGCCGGTTTTAGAACCAGAAATTGTAAGCATTCCAGAAATTGAACCAGTATTAATGACTCAACAAATTATTGAAAAGCCGGATAATAAAATTATGAAAGCATACACCCACGAGGAAGTATTGAAAACCGCCACCGTATATTTTGAGGGCGATAAGCTTGCTGCAAGTGTGTGGATGAATAAATATGCACTGAAGGACAGTGATGGGAATATATACGAGCTTACCCCTGATGATATGCATCATCGTCTTGCATCTGAGGTGGCCCGTATCGAAAAGAAATATCCAAATCCGATGAGCGAAGAAGAGCTTTTTGAACTCTTCCGCAATTTCCGTTATATCGTTCCGCAGGGAAGCCCCATGGCCGGTATAGGTAACAATTTCCAGGTTTCATCCTTGTCGAACTGCTTTGTAATTGGCAGCGATGGCAACCAGGATTCGTATGGCGGAATTATGAAGGTTGACCAGGAGCAGGTTCAGCTGATGAAACGCCGTGGCGGTGTTGGTCACGACTTGTCACATATCAGGCCTTCTGGCAGCCGTGTTTTAAACAGCGCTCTTACATCTACAGGTATTGTTCCTTTTATGGAGCGATTCAGCAACTCAACCCGCGAAGTAGCCCAGGATGGCCGCCGTGGTGCTTTAATGCTGTCAATATCAATAAAACATCCTGATAGCGAGAGCTTTATCGACGCTAAAATGGAACAGGGCAAAGTTACCGGTGCCAACGTTTCGGTTAGAATCGATGATGGATTTATGCGTGCGGTAAAAAGCAAAGCAAGTTATAACCAACAATACCCTATTGATTCAGCAAATCCTACCAAAGTTCAGGAAATCAGTGCCCGAGGTTTATGGGATAAAATTATTCATAACGCATGGAAATCCGCGGAACCGGGAATCCTGTTCTGGGATACCATTATCCGCGAATCCGTTCCAGATTGCTATGCTGACCTTGGATTTAAAACTTTATCTACAAACCCTTGCGGTGAAATACCGCTTTGCGCTTACGACAGCTGCCGGTTGATTGCGATCAATTTATACGGCTATGTCGAAAATCCGTTTACACCCAGCGCTACCTTCAATGCAAAACTGTTTACCGAACATTCGCGTGCCGCGCTCCGTATCATGGACGATATTATCGACCTCGAAATGGAGAAAATTGATGGAATTCTGGCAAAAATCAATTCTGATCCCGAGGACGAAGAAACCAAGCGCACCGAAAGAATTCTCTGGGAAAAAATCCGCGAAAAAACACTACAGGGCCGTCGTACCGGTATTGGCATCACAGCCGAAGGCGATATGCTTGCAGCTTTGAATCTGCGCTATGGAAGCGACGAAGCCACCAGTTTCAGTGTAAACGTTCATAAGACCTTAGCTATTGAAGTGTACAGTGCCTCCGCTGACCTGGCCGCCGAACGTGGCGCATTCCCTATCTTCGATATCGAGCGCGAACGCAACAATCCATTGATGAACCGTATCCGCGAAGCTGCTCCTGAGGTGTATGCCAAAATGGAAAAACAGGGTCGCCGCAATATCAGCATGCTCACCATCGCTCCAACCGGAAGCGTAAGCATCTGTACTCAAACTACATCAGGTATTGAGCCTGTATTTATGGTAAGCTACCGCCGCCGCCGTAAGGTAAATCCAAACGATAAAAATGTGCATGTATCATTTGTTGATGAGGTTGGCGACGCATGGGAAGAATATAATGTATTTCACCCCAAGTTCCTCGACTGGATGAGAATCAACGGTTATGATATGGAAAACGCCATTTCCATGACTGATGAAGTATTACAGCCTATTATTGCGAAATCACCTTACTATAAAGCTACCAGTAATGATATTGACTGGGTTGCGAAAGTTCAGATGCAGGGTGCCATTCAGAAATGGGTGGATCATTCAATCAGCGTAACGGTTAACCTGCCTGCCGAAGCTACAGAAGAACTGGTTAGCGATGTTTATCTCACTGCCTGGGAAAGCGGTTGCAAGGGTATGACTATTTACCGCGACGGTTCCCGTTCAGGCGTATTAATCAGTAACGAAACCAAAAAGGAAGAGATCCTTAACGAATTCCAGGAAACCAAAGCTCCTCCGCGTCCCAAAGAACTGGAAGTTGAAGTTGTCCGTTTTATGAATGAAGACCAACGCTGGATTGCCTTTGTAGGACTACTCAACAATAAACCATACGAAATATTTACCGGGAAAAGCACCGATTTCTATATTCCCGACTATGTAAAAAAAGGTTGGGTAATCCGTCATAAGGACAACGAACAAACTTCGGCCCGTTACGATTTTGAATACGAGGACAGTTACGGCTACCGCGTTACACACCGAGGCCTTTCGCGTTCCTTTAAAAAAGACTACTGGAATTACGCGAAACTTATTTCAGGTATCCTCAGGCACGGAATGCCGTTACCTTATGTGGTTGAACTTGTTGATAACCTGAGTTTCGATAACGACAGCATTACCACATGGAAAAACGGCGTGATACGTGGTCTCAAAAAGTTTATTCCCGATGGAACACAAACCGGTCACAACTGCCCCCAATGCAGCGAGAAGAACACAATTGTTTACAAAGAAGGATGTATGACCTGTACCGTTTGCGGTTACAGCAAATGCGGATAAATATATAAATAGGTGATTGAAAGGAGATTAATGAGAGAAAACACAAAATAAAAAAAGCGAATACATTAAATCTGGCGGGATCGTGTATTCGCTATCAGAAAAAAATAAATCTCGACAATTTGCCAAGGCTACTCACCTTGGATGCTTTTTTTCTGTATCAAAGATAATTCTAAAAGTATACCTTCAAACAATTTCAATTTATTTTTTTGAACAATTTAACTGTTGATAAATTTTTAGAATTATTATCTCGCACGGTGGCCTAACGATTTGGGCTATTCAAAAAAAATTTTCTGATGAAAAAGAAAATAGAAAAAAAGCGAGAGGTTTTTTGCCGCTATATAATAGTTAATGGCAAAAAGGTTTATCCGAGAAATAAGAGATGTTTTCATTTCTATATTTAAAAAGCCAAGAAAAGGTGCACTTTAAGTGCGCCTTTTTGGTTAAAAATGCTTTTTATGATGATCAAACGTCTGGTTATCGCGAAAGGCAATAAATTTGCGGGCGATCAGCAGGAAAATCGGCAGGTTGTTCCGGTTCAGGTAATCAATTGCTTCGGGTTTGGCGTTGCAGGCTTCGGCTAAAATAGCCAATAGCTGGAAATCATTTTTATGTAACCATATAAATGCCTTCGGATCTCCGTCTATGGCCCGGTCGAGGGCGCCAAGGTGAGGAAACCCGTTTTTCATCAGCCAGGCAAATGCGTCTTCGCTTCCACGCATGCACATGCTTAATGCGCCCAGCTCAGGATACCCGTTCTGCATCAGCCAGTTGAATATCTCCTGGTTGCCACTCAGGGTTTCAGCAAAAGCAAGTAGTATTTTGGGCTCGTACTCAAGCATGAGGGAATAATATTATGTGATTTACGAATGATGATTTTCGATTTACGAATTTGCAGCTGCACTCTTCCCTCTCCCTATCCCTCTCCCTCTCCATTATCCAAATGCTGATTAATGATGTACCACGTTACTGCCCGGCCAACAAAGTACATTGCCAGTAGGAAGATAAACGGGTAATCGGACATAATCCAAGTATTCCCGGTATAATTCAACAGTACGAGCAAAAGCCCTAAAACGGCTATCACAATCAGATCTGGAATTCGTTGTTTACTAAGCATAAATATGATTTTTGGCAAACGTACAAAAATCTGAGAAATGTTTGCGTTCCGGAGAAAAGATCCGCGTATACAGGGCTATAAAATTGAGAAAATGAGATGATCGGATAAAAGAAATTGCCGAAACCGATTCTCATTTACTGCCAGAAGTCAAGTAAATCCGCCTTGGTTTCTCTTCCCCTTGTTATAAAAAGCACAGTAACAAATCAGTTCATCAAAAGAATCCGCATTCAGATGATCACCGGCATTTAAAGCGTATTCAATTTCGGATTTAGTTTTGCAGGGAGAACCAAAGACAATGGTTTCAGGTACGAATCCGGCTATTTCAGCCGAATTAAATTCAGGTAAATTGTCTGCTTCCGCGCCTACGCCCAGGACCTTGATTTTGGAAACAGATCCTGGAAGTCGCGGATTCTCTCCTGTACAGAATTAAGATTTTAAAACAGAATTGAAGTGTCGTCAGGGCTAATTAAGGTCTTATTCTTTCGCGTTTTGCTAAAAACAGAACTCATTTCTTCTTTCGAAAGATTCGATGGTACCACTTCCGGAGTTTGCCCGTAATAGTTTGATGTTCGGGTGGCGTTTAATTTAAACTCAATCCCCAATACCCGGCAGTTTTAAATCTTATCTGTTTAAAACGCTTTTAAGAAAGCAGGATTATTCCGCCTCGTTAAAATTCTTCAGCACACCTGCGAGAATTTTCCTATCGAATTTTACCCGTGACTTGTAAAGAACCGGGAATACATCTCCCCAGGCAAGTCCAAGCTTTACCAAAGCTTTATTTTTTTCGGTTTCTGTCCAGTCCGATTCCTTGTAAAATTCTACCTGTCCTTTATCGAAAAATACGACAGGCTGAATATAATCCAGTCCGCCCGAGTCGTGTGGCGAACAGAATCCTATGTGTTTAGTCTTGTTATTGAAGAAAAAGTCGGTGAGTACAATATGAGTACTGTTGGTGCCTTCATGTACCTCTGTTTTATCCGAAGCCCTTACGTATTCTACATTATCAGCCATCCAATATTCCCATACCTGGTTTTCGAGTAAATCAGCTTTTGACAAGTCGAGGAGTCGTTTTTTATCCATTTCAATCGTTTTAAAAGAAAATATATTATACATTGATAGTAAAACCGGGCGCTAAACTGCTACATGCTTTGGTGCTCTGTTACCGTACTTTCGTTACGTAGCGGGGAACCTGACTTCTGAGTAGGTGCGATTGAACTAAATCCCATTCACCATGGGATAGCTACCAACAAAGGTACATGAAATATATTGAATGGAGAAGGAAGTGACTAGTTTAAAAGTTTTTAACGGGCTTAAATATGGAAATCGCTGCCTGTTGGATCACAGCGTCAGGATAACACTTGTTTGATTTTTAGTGTTAAAGAACACTAACTACATCCAGGAGCTTCTGCATCTGGGGTTTTTAGTAGAACTGTAAAAAACAGAATTGCTATTTTGTTTTTCATTTTTCAATACTGTCCTAAACGTTTTGTAATTGAAGTAAAGGTATAAATATATCAGGGTTTTAGGTTTCAATTTATTCGTTTTCAGAAAAGAACCCCTTGTATCAGGTTTTGCGTTTTATCTATACCCACATCTTCTTCAAATGG
>CAIRMR010000054.1 GCA_903879715.1 uncultured Bacteroidales bacterium | reverse complement strand
CCCAAGTCTGAGATTGCTCGTCAACGATAAGCCCCTCCGGGGTTTGGGGTCTCTTGTCTTCTCAAATCACAAATCCCATATTTTACTTTTTAAAAGTCCCAAATTCCAAGGACCAAATCCCAAATCCCAAGTCCCAAGTCTGATTGCTCGTCAACGATAAGCCTCTCCGGGGTTTGGGGTCTCTTGTCTTCTTAAATCACAAATCCCTAAAAAAGACCCAAGTTCCAAAGTCCAAATTCCAAGCCCCAAGTCTACCACAGCAAGACCTTTTGGAATTTGGGACTTGGAATTTAATACCTTAAACGATAGAACCTGTTTACAAGCCAGTTTACCCATACGTGCATTCCCTCTCCAAAAAGCCACTCAGCAGATTACACAATTCTTCCGGTGCATCCGCATGAACCCAATGTGATGCCCCGGAAATTGTCTTTATAACAGCCTCCGGAAACATGCTTTTAATTAATGGAATATCCTCATCAGGTACATAATCAGACATTCCACCGCGAATAAACAGGGCAGGCCCTGAGTATTGGCTTTCGCTTCGGATTCCGTCAAAAAGCAGGTCCATGCTTTGATTTATAGCTTCCAGGTTCAGGCGCCATGCCAGTTTGCCGTGTAGTTTGTAATATAGATTTTTCATGATAAACATCCGGACACGGGCATCGGAAATTTTCGAATCCAGTATTTTTTCCACTTCACCACGTGTTGAAACCTTTTCCAAATCTATACCCATCATTTGGGTGATCACCTGTGTATGTGTAATCCGTTCAGGATATTTCCGTGGACTGATATCAATGATTACTAATTTTTTAAGCTTTCCGGGATTTTCGAGGGCATAAGTCATCGCAACTTTGCCGCCCATCGAGTGGCCAATCAGAATTGGATTTTCAATCTGATGCTCGTCGATAAATTCGGCAAGGTCATCTGCCATAGCAGGAAAACTATGAATGGAAGTATGGGGCGATTGACCGTGGTTACGCTGATCAGGAGTATATACATGAAACTGATCGGCAATCTTACGGCCAACGGTAACCCAATTGTCACTCTGCCCGAAAAGGCCATGCAAAATAATGACAGGTTGTCCTTCGCCGAATTCGCGGTAAAAAAGTTTCATGATTTTTATTTTGAATAATTCAATCTTTGTGCGATTAGCGTAAAGGCAAATGTTTTTGCCAAGGTAGAATTTGGCAATCCAGATCTCAATATTAACAAAGGTGCTGTAAAGTCAGTACTGGTTTATTTTACAGGGCTTTCGGAAATGACTTCACCTGATTTGTAAGTAACTATTTTTAAAAGTTCACCTTCTTCATTCCAAAACTGCCATACGCCATCTTCGAATCCAAGTTTAAATTCCCCTTCTTTCATTTTTAGGCCATTGGGGTGATAATAAGTCCAGGTGCCTGTTTCGCGGCAATCGGAATATGTGCCTTCGTATTCCTTTTTGCCATCAGGGTAGTAATGTGTTGAAAGACCGTTCATCAGCCCTCCGGAATAAATCTTTTCATACTCCATTCCGCCTACGATGTAATAAAACCGGTAGGGCCCGTTAAATTCACCATCACGATAAGTAATTTCCATCATAACTTTACCATCCGGATACCAGTCAGTTTCCACGCCATTTTCTTTACCATTCAGATAAGTCGCCTCAACTTGTTTGTTGCCTGTAGGAAAATAGGAAACAGCAGTTCCGGAGAAAGGCGTTTTGTCGCCTTTCAAATAAACGATGCCATTCCGTTCCTCTGTTTGCCTGGTTTCAACAACACCTTGTGCCATTGTTACTAAAGAGGAAAAGACCAAAAACAGGAAAAGAATGTTTTTAAACATTATATTTATTTTTTAAAAGGAATAGCGAACCCTTCAAGAGTTTTAAACCCTTGAAGGGTTCTAAAAGTCTTAATTCTGCTATTTCAACTGCTGCAAATACAGCTGAATCGTTTTTTCAAGTCCCATATACAATGCTTCACTAACCAGTGCATGACCGATTGACACTTCCAGAACCTGGGGAATGGTACGAACCAGGTACCAGAGGTTATTCAGATCGAGGTCGTGCCCGGCATTGATTCCTAAACCGTTCATTGTAGCAACTTTTGATGCTTCTAAATATGGCAAAATAGCCTTGATCCTGTCAATCTGGTATTGAAGGGCATAAGCCTCGGTATAAAGTTCAATCCGGTCGGTGCCGGTTTCGGCGGCATGATGAACCATTTCAGTGTCAGGATCAACGAAAATAGAAGTACGGATTCCGTGTGATTTAAATTCCGAAACGATTTCCTTCAAAAAAGACTTGTTTTTCTTAGTATCCCAACCTGCGTTGGAAGTTATAGTGTCATGCGCGTCAGGAACCAGCGTAACCTGAGCCGGTTTCACTTCGAGTACCAGGTCGATAAATTGCGGAATAGGATTTCCCTCAATATTAAACTCAGTTTTAATCAAAGGATAAATCTCGTACACATCGCTGTATCGGATATGACGTTCATCGGGACGAGGATGAACGGTAATGCCTTGGGCACCGAATAATTCACAATCAATTGCAGCTTTCAGCACATCGGGCATATTTCCGCCCCGCGCGTTACGAATTGTGGCAATTTTATTAATATTTACACTTAACTTTGTCATCGCTTATTTTTAATGTTGCAAAATTACAAAACACCACGCTTGGTTTTACCGATTTAAGGCACGATATTTGAGCTAATAGAATTATGACTGCAAAAGACCTCATATCAAATGCTGTACTGCCACTGAAAGCCTCTGATACAGGACTCATTGCCATGCATTGGTTCGATGAATTCAAGGTTTCGCATCTTCCCGTGGTTGGTGATTCCCAGTTATTGGGACTTATTTCGGAAGATGACATTTTTGCAGCCGGTTCATTCGAAGAGCCAATCTGGAATTACCAGCTTAAGTTGCAGAATATTTCGATACTCCATACCAGGCATTTTTATGAAGCATTAAAGCTTTTTGCCGATTATAAGCTTACCACTTTGCCCGTTGTGGATGAAAAAGGTATGTACCTAGGACTGATAACTCTGGCTGATATGGTTGAAAAAATGGCCACAACCGCCGCAGTAAATAATCCCGGTGGAATTCTTGTCCTGGAACTCAATATAAATGATTTTTCGATGGTCGCGATATCAAAGATCATTGAAGATAATGATGCAAAAATCCTGAGTTTCTATGTGACCTCGCCGGCTGATTCCATGCGCCTCGAACTCACTATGAAACTCAATAAAATTGATATACAGCCTGTAATTCAATCCTTTATTCGACACGATTATACCATCAAAGCTTCATTTTTCGAAAGTGATTATTTCGACAATCTTCGCGAACGCTATGATCTATTGATGACTTATTTAAACGTCTGATCCTTATTCATGGATTTAAGATTCAAAACACCACCTGCAAAAGCGTTACGCTGTCTGTTACTGTTTCACATGGTGGTTTTCAGGCTGTTTTCTGTATCCGCTCAAATAGAATCCTCCAACAATACAGTCACTGTAGGCACTGTTGAATTATCAGGAAATAAGAAAACCAGGGAAAGCATTGTTTTTCGGGAGTTATTAATTGCAACCGGCGATAAATTCGCACCTGGAGAATTTAGCAGGCTTGTTAATCAATCGCGCCTCAATCTTCTGAATACATCTTTATTTAATTTCGTGACTATTGATACAGTATTGAATGCTGGTTCAGATGGTCAGGCTGTTATGAATATCAAAATTTCCTTAATTGAACGCTGGTATTTGTGGCCTGTTCCCATATTACAGATTACTGACCGGAATCTCAACACCTGGTTACAAACAAGCGACTTTACACGCATCAATTATGGAATTGACCTGAAATGGAACAACTTCACGGGTCGGATGGATGAGCTGGATGCTATTATTCAGTTTGGAAAAAATCATAACCTGAGCCTGGCTTATCAGGATCCTTATATTGACAAGAAAAAACATGTAGGGATTGGTTTTGATGCAGGATATAAGAACAACCGTGAAACAGGATATCTTACACAGGATGATATACTATTGTTTGCATTCGTTCCTGATGGATTATCTACTGAAAAATATTTTTCTGTAAACAGCACCTACCGCAACAACATATTTACCACACACCAGGTAGTTGCCGGCTTTCGGGCCTTTTCTTTTTCTGATTCGCTTATGACTTTAAATCCTGATTATAGTTATAAAAATGAGGATAAACCTTCATTTTTTTATTTATATTACAAACTGAAAATCGATCACCGCGATATAAAATATTACCCGCTCAAAGGCTGGTATGCAGACCTTGAACTGAATAAATCGGGTTTGGGATTTGGTTTCGAAAAACCAGTTGATATTGCCTGGGCGAAAACAACCACCCGTTTTTATGCACAACTTGCAAAGAGATGGTATGCAGGTATTTCCTTTATTGGTAAAGTGTCGTCGGGTGGATGGCAACCCTATTTTCAGATCCAGGGCCTGGGCTATGGACGGGATTATGTGAGAGGGTATCAGTACAATGTAATTGATGGCAAACATTATGGCATAATACGCTCCAATATCAAATTTGCAATAGTTCCTGAACAAACTCAGCACATTGGTTTTATTCCGACACCCAAGTTTGGTCTCATACATTATGCTTTTTACCTTACTGCTTTTGCCGATGCCGGGTATGTATGGCAGCCACAGTGGATCGGTCAGTTTAACAATATGCTTCCACGCACATTGCTGGCAGGAGCCGGGCTAGGTGTTGATCTGGTTACCTATTACGACAAAGTAATACGAATTGAGTATGCAATCAATAAATCAGGTAAAAGTGGTATCTTTATTCACTTTATTGCAGGGATATAACCCCTTTTGTGCCATTTCATTTTAACAATACAAATCCTATCAAAGTGAGAATTGCGATTTTCGGAAAAGAATTTAACGATAACCAACTGGAGTATGTCCGGATTCTGATAGAAGCCCTCGAAAATAAAGGATGTAAACTTCTTATTTGGAAACCTTTCCACGATTTTATTAAGGATAGAATTTCCTTCAGGCAGGAAGTCACTCTGTTTCATGAACACACAGATTTGAAAGGACAGGCTGATATGCTTTTTTCAGTCGGAGGTGATGGTACTATGTTGCATTCTGTTCGCCTGGTGCGCGATTCGGGAATTCCGATATCCGGAATCAACCTTGGAAGGATGGGATTTCTTTCCAGTATTCCTCCCGGCGAAATATTTTCCGCCGTGGAAGATATAATGGAGCAACGCTACCGTATTGTAAAACGGACACTTATCAGTTTGATATCACCACAAACACTATTTCCGGATTTTAATTATGCATTTAATGAGCTTTCGATCAATAAAAAAGAAAATTCGTCGCTTGTTGTTGTGCATGTTTGGGTGAACGACCAACTGCTACATTCCTATTGGGCCGATGGGCTCATCATTGCAACCCCGACAGGATCGACTGCCTATTCGCTTAGTTGCGGAGGGCCGATACTTACACCAGATTCAAACAATTTTGTGATTACACCGATTGCGCCGCACAATTTATCGGTGCGGCCTGTCGTTATTCCTGACAGCAGCCTGATACGTATAAAGGTCGATAGCAGGGATGAGCAGGCACTTGTTGGACTTGATTCGCAATCTGCTGTCATTACGCCTGATAATGAGTTGGTTGTGGGAAAAGCTGACTTTGAAATTAACCTGGTACAACGTCTGAATGAGAACTTTTTTTCAACAATACGAGCAAAACTCAACTGGGGCTCCGATATCCGGAATTAAACATTTAACCTGGCCTGATAATTATCGGAATCATTCCTGCTACTCTTACTCCTAATTTTTCTCTACTCCTTCCAGCCCGGAGGTGTCAAAACTTGTATGCTTTCCAGTCCTGGTTGACTAAATAGGTTATTTTCAGCGTATTACTATAAAAAAAATGAAAGAATTAAATTTATAATTCAGCTCCAGGATCTGGCATGTAATAGATTGTACTCATGAAGTAAGTTGGCAGAGGTAAATCATAAGATTTATAAATAAGCTTTTCTTTATTTTATGTCAGCTCTGTTTCAGGTAAATTTTTATCTGCTTACTCCTTTTAAAATTGAACATACCAATACTATGCGCTCTGTATCAATATTAATGCTACCTTTGCACGCTCAAAAAAATATGCGAAAAATCTTAATTTTTCTTCTATTTATGGTGTTTTCAGCACCATTTATCTTTGCTCAGAAATCCGGCGATCTGGGAATATTGGGTGGTGTTACCTTTTATATGGGTGATCTCAATCCAAACAAACCTTTCTTGTTGTCGAAACCTGCATTCGGCATTATGTACCGTCAGAATTTCAATCCACGCATATCAGTAAGGTTGCATGGGTTGCGGGGTAAAGTTGCGGGTGATGATGCCGTTAGCAAAACCAATCCTGAAAGGAATCTTAATTTTGAGTCAAATCTTACAGAAATAGGTTTGCAGCTCGAAATCAATTTCTTTGAATATTTTATAGGAAGCAAATTGCATCCGATTTCACCCTACATTTTTGGCGGTCCAACGGTATTCTTTTTCAAACCATATGGGAACTTGCCGGCGGGGAAAACTGAATTACAGCCTTTAACTACTGAAAATCAGGGAAGCCCTTATAAATTGTACGCTTTTAGCGGATCATTCGGACTGGGTGTAAAATACAGTATTAGTAAATTAATTGGGGTGGGAGCGGAGTGGGGTATGCGCAAAACCACAACCGACTATCTTGATGATGTCAGCAAGGCATACTATCTTGATCTTGCCGCAAATCCTCCGGCAACCCCAACAATACAGGAAATAGCATCGGACCCTACTCTAAGCCACAATGCCGGAATGCAGCGGGGTAACTCCCGCGATACAGATTGGTATTCGTTTGCGGGTATTTCGTTAACAGTAAAAATAAGAATGTTGGCTAAAGAGAATTGTCTCGACCACCAACGTGAAGGCTACTAGTAATTTACGGGATTGTAAACCTGTAACATTTACATTAAGAATAATTAACAAAAGTGGCTCGTGCGGTAAAGCACAAAAGCCTAAATTTGTCGGAAATGATGGAGAACAACAATTTGATCGACACTGTAGATAAAACCAGGCTGCCAAAGCATATAGCCATCATCATGGATGGCAATGGCAGATGGGCTCAGCAACGTGGCGAACAACGTGTTTTCGGGCACAATAATGGTGTGCAATCGGTTCGTGAAACAGCTGAAGCTGCTGCTGAACTGGGTGTTAAATACCTCACGTTATATGCTTTTTCAACGGAAAACTGGAATCGTCCGAAAGACGAAGTGGATGCTTTAATGCATCTTTTGGTTGTTACAATCAATAATGAGATCAAAACCCTCAACGATAATAATATACGGCTCAGGGTAATTGGGAATGTGCAATGTATGGACCCACAAGTGAAAAAGGAACTTGCCGAGGCTATGGAAAAAACTGCGGGTAACACACGGATGGATTTATTTCTGGCATTGAGTTACAGCGGCAGGTGGGAAATTGTTGATGCGATGCGAAAAATTGCACAACAGGTTAAAGATGGAACCCTCAGCCCTGGACAGATCAATGAAAAGTTGGTTTCATCCAGTATGAATGCCCCCGATCTTCCTGATCCGGAACTTTTGATACGCACCAGCGGGGAATATCGTACAAGCAACTTTCTGATGTGGCAAACTGCTTATACGGAGTTATTCTTTTCATCTAAACTATGGCCTGATTTCCGAAAGGAAGATCTGTATGAAGCTATTATTGATTTCCAGCATCGCGAACGGCGGTTTGGTAAAACGAGTGAACAAATTATAAATTGCAAAGGATGACACTGAGGCGCTTTACATTACTACTATCTATTCTGATTTCAATCCTATCAATGCCTGTAATGGCACAGATCACGACAGGCGATGAAGTTCCCGATATCAATTACAACCTTCCCAGGAAATATACCATAGGAGGCATTACTGTAACAGGAGTGAAGTACCTCAACAGTTCTGTTTTGATATCCTTATCCGGATTGCAGGTTGGTAATAAAATTGACATACCTGGCGAGAGAATTCGTTCTGCAATGGACAAATTATGGCAACAAGGGCTTTTTGAGGATGTTAAAATTGTAGCCACAGGTGTTCAGGATGATCAGATCTTCCTCGAAATTCGTTTAACTGAACGTCCACGACTTGCCAAGTTCGATTTCAGTGGAATCCGGAAAGGCGAAGGCGACGATTTAAAAGATAAAATCAAAATTTCAAAAGGTGATGTAGTTACGGATAATCTTCTAACCCGTATAACCAATACTATAAAAAAGCATTTTGTGGGGAAAGGGTATTTTGATGTCAATGTTGATATTAAGCAGGTGAAAGATACAGCTATGCTTAATAATGTTGCACTCATTATTAATATCAAAAAGGGCGGTCGCGTTAAAATTGGAAGGGTTAATATTATTGGCAATAAACAATTAAGCGAACTCACGCTTAAATCGGCATTAAAAAAGACCAAGGAAAAAGGTTCCTACAGAGTTTTATATACCGTACAGGAATCCTTTTTTGGATTGTTTGGACATCTCTTAAAAAACGATTTAAAGCATTATCCTGAGTATGTTCAGGATGTTGTTGATAAAAACATGAAGTTCAGGATATTCAAATCTTCTAAATTTATCGAAAAAGAATATGAAGAGGATAAGATTGCATTGGTAAAGAAATTCTATGAAAATGGCTATCGGGATGCTACGCTTGTTAAAGATTCGATATACAAATCGGGACATAATGATATTACAATAGACCTTCATGTTTACGAAGGGGATAAATACTATTACAGGAACATCTCCTTTGTTGGGAATACCAAATTTACCGCAACCGAGCTTGCTATTCTGCTTGGTATACGTAAAGGTGATGTATATAACCAGGATCAGTTAGATGCTTCTCTTCAGTTCAACCCGAATGGTATAGATTTAATGAGTTTATTCGTGGATGATGGCTACCTCACCTGTACCATCGAACCTATTGAAATAAGCGCTGAAAACGATTCAATTGATCTTCAGATCCGTATACGCGAAGGCAAGCAGATGAATGTTAGCAGAGTAACTGTTGCCGGAAACACAAGAACCAATGACCATGTAATTATCAGGGAATTGTACTCGAGACCAGGCCAGTTATTCAGTCGTTCCGATATTTTACGCAGCCGTACTTCGCTAACGCAGCTGAAATATTTCGATCAGGAAAAAATTGATATACAAACACCAAACATTGATCCTGCAAACGGAACCGTGGATGTTGCTTATAAAGTGGAGGAAACTTCATCTGATCAGCTTGAGCTTTCAGGTGGTTGGGGTTATGGCAGACTTATTGGTACATTGGGTGTTTCGTTTAATAATTTCTCGGCACGCAACTTTTTCCAAAAAGGAGCCTGGAAACCAATGCCCTCAGGCGATGGGCAAAAATTGTCATTACGATTACAATCATACGGAAAAGGATATCTGAGTGCCAGTGCTTCTTTTACAGAGCCGTGGCTTGGAGGGAAAAAACCAAATCAGTTAAGTGTTTCTACCTTTATTTCAGCCTATAATAACGGATACGCCAAAACCAGTTCAAATTATTATGCATACAATATCACAGGTCTGTCATTTACTTTCAGTCGCCGTTTGAACTGGCCCGACAATTATTTTAACCTGTCGCAGAGTATAAACCTGCAGCATTACCAGCTGGATAATTATAATTTGTTTGGCAAAAAATCGAACGGGTTATACCAGAGTTATTCATATTCAATTGCTTTGGGCAGATATTCGACTGACGCGCAAATTTATCCCCGTGCCGGATCCGAGTTGAACTTGTCGCTCGAAATGACACCGCCTTATTCATTGATTGCGCCTGATTGGTTTGCCTCAAAAAGTGCTGACGATAAATACCGTATGATTGAGTTTAACCAGTGGAAAATGAGTGGAGCGTTCTACCAGCAGATTGTGGGTGACCTGGTACTTATGGCTCGTACCAAAGTTGGTTTCCTTGGCAAATACAGCAGTGATATAGAAGTAACACCTTTCAACCGCTATTTTATGGGTGGAGATGGTATGTCGGGTTATTCAGCTATCGATGGGCGCCAACTCGTAGGTTTCAGGGGATATACCAACGAAAGTATGACTCCCGATGCTGATAAAAGCACTCAGGCAGGAGGTGTTGTTTTCAATAAAAGTACACTCGAACTGCGCTATCCATTATCCCTTAATCCAAATTCGACTATATTCGGGCTTGTTTTTGCGGAAGCTGGTAACGACTGGGCATCATTCAACCTGTTCAATCCTTTTGATGTTAAACGATCAGCCGGTATCGGTGTACGGGTATTCCTGCCAATGTTTGGATTACTTGGTCTCGACTGGGGTTATGGTTTTGATAAAATACCTGGTATGCCTTCCGCAAATAAGGGCCAGTTCCATTTTTCAATGAATTCTTCCATTGATTAATCGTTTTGGCAGGTTTTTTGCAATCACTCTAATCATAACTAATTAATTGTATTCTCTCTCATATCAATTTTAAGAAGCTAATACTATGAAAAAGATTATTCTGATTGCGGCAATTATTTGCGCCTTTGGTTTTGGCGCTTCGGCCCAGAAGTATGCCTTTGTAAATACAGATTATATACTCGGAAATGTTCCGGAATATGCCGACGCACAAACCCAGCTTGATGAACTTTCGATACAATGGCAGAAAGAGATTGAAGTGAAATTTGCGGAAATTGATAAAATGTATAAAAACTTTCAGAACGAAGCTGTACTTCTTCCTGAAGACATGAAAAAAAAGCGTGAGGATGACATTATAAAAAAAGAGAAGGAAGCGAAGGACCTGCAGAAAAAGCGTTTCGGAAGCGATGGCGATCTGTTTAAAAAACGCCAGGAACTTGTGAAACCAATACAGGAAAAAGTGTACAATGCTATCGAGGAAATTTCAACTACCGAAAACTATGCCGTTGTTTTCGACAAATCCGGTAATGCAACTCTTATTTTTACCAACCCCAAATATGATATAAGTGAGCAGGTGCTTGATAAACTGGGCTATACCTATAAGCCACAACAAACTACTAAAAGTAAAAAATAGCATAGAAGTGCTTTTGGTAACGTCTTTTTTTTACCTTTGCGCCTCATTTAATCCGAAAACAAATAATCCACATATCCAAAAATGATGAAGAACACCCTAAAAGTTTTAGCAATTGTAGTACTGGTAGCTGTAGCAGCAACCACCAATGCACAGAAAGCCTCAAAAATCGGACATATCGACCTCGGTAAAGTTCTGGAACAAATGCCAGGACAGGATACGGTGAAAGTTGTTATGGAAAAATATGTTCAAACTCTTCAGGGTGAATTGCAGATGATGCAACAGGAACTGGAAATAAAAGGTGCTGATTACCAGAAAAACCTGCCTACTATGTCGAGTATTATAAAAATCACCAAAGAAAAAGAAATTACTGACCTCCAGGGACGTATAGAAGCTTTCCAGCAATCGGCACAACAGGATCTACAGGCTAAGAATACCGAGTTGATCACACCTTTTATAAATAAAGCAAAACAAGCTATAAAAGATGTTGCTAAAGAAGGTGGATTCGCGTATATCCTGAACGCAAATGAAGAAATTGTACTTTATTCTGACGGTGGCGAAGATGTAACCGCGCAGGTTAAAAAGAAACTTGGGATTACCCAATAGTATAAATTGGACCAAATTCAATTAACTCCGGCTTTGTCCGGAGTTTTTTTATGTATGCTTCTGAAGGAATTTAAGGTTAAGCTTACTTTAATATCTGGGTTCATCTGTCTTATTGAGAATTGATGCTGATAGCTGTTTGTGTGCTGCTTTAAATTTTAATTCAGAATAGAATAAGCCTTCACATAATTCTATGAATATCAATCTAATAAATGCTATTTGACGTTATAACCATATCGCTGTCATTCATCGGAAGGATACAAATAAAATTACTTTCATTCAAAGTATAATATAAGCAGGAAAGCAAAGCTAAACAGGGCTTGCTGAAATTATGCTAAATGCTTATCCTGCAATGGATTGAAAGCTTTCTTGTGCGATCTGGTGCAAGCTATTTTCAGCAAAATCGTCAAAACCCTTGTACTTCCTATGTTAGGGACCTGATTACAATTTTGATTTTTTTAGTGCCAGATCAGGATTCGTCACACAAGAAGAATTAACCAAAGATTAATTAGGGAAATATTTCCCAAAATGGTTCTATTACAAAAATCTCGTCCCTGACGGGACTCCCCAAATATTTTATCTCGTTGTCTACCAATATATTGCCCCTAACGGGACAGTCCCAGCGGGACTGAATATTGGTAGAATATAAAAACATCCGCTCATAGAAGTTCCGTCAGGAACGATATGTTTCTGGTATTTCACCTTTCTTGTTAAGTAAGACACCCCGGAGTTTATTAATCTATAGCGTTTTTAGCAGACCTAAATACGCATAAAAAGCCGGAACCATTTCTGATTTCCGGCTTTTGGTTTTTCGATGGCAGGTATTAATCCCTGCGTCCGTTAAAGATCATTATGTAATAAAGTAGTGTAGCCAGTGATGCTAAAGCCGCAACAACATAGGTATAAGCAGCCCATTTTAGAGCATCCTGTGCTTTAGGATGAGTTTCCTGGGTAGTGATACCACTGTTGTTAAGCCAGAGCAATGCGCGACGACTGGCATCAATTTCAACCGGAAGTGTCACAAAGCTGAAAAGGGTGGTAGCGGCAAACAAAATTATACCGGCAAGCAATAGTTCCGGAAATCTGTTTACCATCAGAATTCCGGCCAGCAATACCCATTGCATCCAGTTGGAAGCGAAACTTACTGCAGGAACCAGGGCAGTGCGAAGTTTCAGGAAAGCATACGCTTCTTCATGCTGAACGGCATGCCCGCATTCGTGAGCGGCAACTGCAGCCGCCGAAATGCTTGATTTGTTATAAACATCCTGGCTAAGGTTCACTGTTTTGGTTTCAGGATTATAATGGTCGGTAAGCTGCCCCTCTACAGAGATTACTTTCACATCCATAATTCCGTTATCGCGCAGCATTTTCTCAGCTATATCTTTTCCTGTATAGCCTTTGCCTATCGGAATAGCAGAGTATTTACGGAATTTTGATTTCAACACCTGGCTTACAATCAGGCTCAGGATCATAAAGCCAATAAAAATTATTATGTACATCGTTTAAGAGTTTAATTTGCTGGAAGTAACACAAATCTCCTGCCAATTGTTTAATTGCGACATTGTGGCAGAATCCGGTTATGGAAAGACCCAAGTCTCAAATTCCAAATTTCAAATCCCAAGAGAAAAATTAAAAGAATCTAGGCTTCCAACATTTGTAAATCATGACCTTGGGATTTGGATCTTTGAATTTGGGGCTTGGGATTTGTACCGAGCCTATGCTCCCGAAAGTTTTAAATCATCATTTTCGTTCATTGGTTCAATGCTCTCATCGTGCCAGCTGGCATACATAGTATAACTCCTGGCAATACGGTTAACCGTACCTTCGAGCAGCGATTTATCAATGGATTTAATCTTCACAGCTGGAACACCGGCATAAACACTCCCGGATTCAACCAGGGTATTCTGCGAAACCACAGCTCCGGCAGCAATAATAGAGTTGCTTTCAACCACAACTCCATCCATAACGATGGAACCCATTCCAATCAATACATTATCGTGTATTGTACATCCGTGTATGATGGCAGCATGGGCGATTGACACATTGTTGCCAATAGTTACCGAATGTTTTTGATACGTACAATGAATTATTGCGCCATCTTGGATATTTACATTATTACCGATACGGATTGAATTAACATCTCCGCGAATCACCGTGTTAAACCAAACGCTGCAATTGTCGCCCATTTCAACATCACCTACAATGGTGGCGTTTTCAGCAATAAAAGTATTTTTACCGATTGTTGGGGCGATTCCTTTGATGGGATAGATGAGAGGCATGTTTTTAAAATTTACGATTTACGATTTACAATTTACGATTTACGAATGACGATTTACGAATGACGATTTACGAATGACGATTTACGAATGACGACTTACGAATCGCATTAATCGTACCTCGTCAATCGTCAATCGTACCTTTTTTTAATCTTCCGGGCTAAATACATTTACATCATTATCGCTTACTTTCGGATAGTCGATAGAAAAGTGAAGCCCCCGGCTTTCTTTACGTTCGAGTGCCATTTTTACGATAAGCGTGGCAACCTTAACCAGGTTACGGACTTCACATATTTTATCAATGAGAACCGAGTGTTTATATAGTTCTTCGGTTTCGCGTTCCAGTATGCTAAGCCTGTCAGCTGCGCGTTTTAGCCGCAGATCGGAGCGTACAATGCCAACATAATAGGTCATGATGCTCTGCAACTCCCGCATAGTCTGTGTAATGAGCACCATTTCCTCGTTCATCACGGTGCCTTCGGCATTCCAGTCAGGAATTTCGTTACAGAAGTTGATATGTTTAATTTTTTGACTGGAATCGATAAAAGCGCGGTGCGAATAAACCAGGGATTCAAGCAGTGAATTGCTTGCAAGTCGATTTGCGCCATGCAGACCGGTTGATGAACATTCGCCTGAAGCATAAAGATTTATGATGGAACTGTTTCCCCATTCATCCACTTTAATGCCGCCGCAGGTGTAGTGCGCTGCCGGAACAATCGGAATCATCTCTCTTGTCATATCAATACCAATGGTAAGGCATTTGGCATAAACTCCCGGGAAATGATCAATAAGCTGGTTACGGTTCAGGTGCCGGCAATCAAGGTACATGTGATCTTCACCACTTATCTTCAATTCGTTATCGATGGCTCGTGCAACAATATCGCGCGGTGCAAGTGATAGTCGCTTGTCATATTTCTGCATAAACTCATTTCCGTTTATATCCTTCAGTATTCCGCCAAATCCGCGTAAGGCCTCAGTAATGAGGAAGGATGGTTTTTCGGTGGGGTTATACAAAGAGGTAGGATGAAACTGTATAAATTCCATTTTCTCTATAGTTCCTTTAGCACGGTAAACCATAGCAATTCCATCGCCGGTAGCAATCGGAGGATTTGTGGTGGTGGCATATACATTTCCTGCTCCTCCTGAAGCCATTAGTGTAACCTTGGCAAGAATGGTGTCAATACTGTTGTTTTTGCGATCGAGCACATAGGCGCCATAGCAGGTAATATCGGGTGTACGCCGGTTTACGTACATTCCCAGGTGGTGCTGTGTAATAAGCTCAACAGTAAAATGATTCTCGAGAATTTCGATGTTTGAATCTTCGCGGGCTCTTTCCAGGAGTGTTTCTTCAATTTCAAGCCCGGTCTGATCCTTATGATGGAGCACACGGAATTCCGAGTGCCCACCTTCTTTGGCAAGATCGTATTGGCCCGAAGCGTTTTTATCAAAGCTAACTCCAAGTTCAATAAGTTCTTTTATTCTTTCAGGAGCTTCTGTAATGGTTATTCTTACTGCATTTTCATCGTTCAGATCATCTCCGGCAATCAGGGTATCCTGGATGTGCTTCTCGTAAGTGTCGGGAGTGTACATTACTGCAGCAATTCCGCCCTGGGCATATTTTGTGGCAGTTTCATCTGCCTTGCTTTTGGTAACAATACAAACTTTTCCAAACTTAGCTGCCTTTAAAGCAAAAGTAAGTCCTGCAATACCTGTTCCGATAACCAGGAAATCAACTTCTCGTCGCATAATAAATTAAATAGACTACAAAATTAACAATTAACAGCGGTCTTTGATTGGAATACGTGTTTATTAAAGCTTTTCTGTTAATTTTACTCTTAAAATTCTGTAAAAGGTATAGCTCATTTATTTAATCCCAATTTTTATGAAAAATATTGTTCTGATACTCGCTGTCCTGTTAAGTGCGTCATGTTTGGCCCAGCAGGCTCAAAATCTTGATTCGAAGGTTACAAACGTAACTTTATTCCTGTCAGGTGCGCAAGTCACCCGTTCTGCTCAGGCAACGCTGAAGGCTGGTATTTCTGAACTTACTTTTACCGGTTTATCCGAAAATATTGATGCCAATACCATCAGGCTGACTGGTGAAGGCAGTTTTACGATAATCTCCGTTAACAGCCGGATTAATTATCTGAAAACTCAAAAAACCGTAAAAGATGAAGAATCCCTCAAGGCAAAAAAGAAACAGCTCGAAATACAGATAGAGGATATTGTTTCGCAGCAAGGCGTTCTTGCCACAGAGGAGAATCTACTTAAAGCAAACCAAAAGATTGGCTCTCCTGATAAGGGAACTACCACACTTGAATTAAAATCGGCGGCAGACTTTTTCAGGGTTCGTTTTACTGAATTGTCCGGGAAAAAGCTTGAACTTTCGCGTAAGCAGGAATCCTGCCAGGAGGAATTATATAAAATAGATTCTCAGCTAGGTGAAGCGAACCAGGAAGAATTGAAACCCACCGGCGAAATAATGATGCAGGTTATGGCAAAGGAAGCCATGAATGCAAAGTTTAAAGTCAGTTACCTGGTGAGGGCTGCTTCATGGAAACCGGAATTCGATCTGCGACTTGATGATATTTCACAGCCTTTGGAATTATCGCGCAGGGCAAAAATAAGCCAGAATTCAGGCGAAGACTGGCAGGATGTAAAACTAACTCTTTCAACCGGTAATCCGAATGAGTCAGGAACGGAACCAAGACTTTCAAGCTGGTTTCTAGGCGGGTATTATTCAAATTATCAAAATGGCAGTTATAAAAACAGGTATGAACCCAATCGTTCGGTTATCGACAAGCCAAATACAGGATATACTTTCACCGGGAAAGTTTCGGGCCGGGTTTATTCACTTGATGATGGCATGGGTCTTATTGGTGTCTCCGTTGTGATTAAAGGAACTACACGTGGAGTTCTAACTGACCTGGATGGGAAATATACGATTGATGCAACCTATGGAAATGATTTGCAATTTAGTTTTGTAGGGATGAAAGCTGTAACTACCCGAGCTGATAACCCAATAATAAATATTGGAATGGAAGCTGAGCTTATGAACCTGGATGAAGTTGTAGTTACAGCTATGGGCATTTCAAGAGAGTCCAAATCATTAGGATATGCTTCTGAAGTTGAAGAAAAACAAGAGAAACCTGTACAACCGCGTAATCTTCAGATTGAATCCAACGATCAGCAGCAGGTGCGCTCGGTAAAAGAATATGTTATTTCGATGCCTATGAGTATGCCTTCGGATGGCAAGGAGTACAACCTGGTAATTGGTGGTGAGACAATTAAAGCTGTTTATGAGTTTCATAGTACGCCAAAACTTGACAGGGATGCTTTCCTGGTGGCAAAAGTAATTAACTGGCAGGATTATGACTTGCTTGACGCTACTGCTGGAATTTTTTACGAAGGTACATTTACTGGCAAAACCAGGCTTTCGGCATCCCTGGCTACCGATACATTGGATATTTCGCTTGGGCGTGATAAATCGATTATGATTGAACGAAAAAAGGTAAAAGATTATACCTCGAACCAGTTTATGGGTTCGAACCGAACAGTTCAGCGCGCCTGGGAAATAAGCCTGAGAAACAATAAAAAACAGCCTGTTACCCTGATAATTTTCGACCAGTACCCTGTGAGCAAAGAAAAAGACATTGAAGTGGAACTTGTTGAAAACGGCGGTGCCAGGATTGAAAAGGAAACAGGCATGCTTCGGTGGGAAGTTGTACTCGAACCAGGTCAGGTTAGGAAACTGAATTTCAAATATTCGGTAAAGTACCCGAAGGAGAGAATACTTTCAATAGAATAAGATTTTGTTTTTAGTGTTGCGTTTCAAGTATTGGTGCTCGGCATTATATCCGGTTCTTTATGAATTAGGCGGATTTATTCCGGGCCTGAAAATCTATGGTTAACAATTGTTAAATCAGCGCATTATTGCTTTTTCATAAATAATATTGGATAGTAAAGTCCGTTTGCATTTAAACAAATACAAAGCAAAATGTCAAACAATTCCACATTAGGTAAAATCAATCAGTGGGCACGTAATTCCATTAGCCTGAAACTTTCGGTTATCGGCCTTTTTGTGCTGATTCTTCTAATTCCGTCGGAGATGGTGCAGTCACTTATCCGCGAACGTGAAACTACCCGAAACGAAGCCATTTCAGAGATATGGCGAATCTGGGGCGACAGGCAGGTACTAGCCGGGCCGGTGGTAAGTGTTCCGGTAGTTACTTTAAAATCATTGCCAAACGGGACAGTTGAATCCAATACCCGTTTTCTTCATTTTCTGCCTGAGAATCTTTCCATCTCAGGTGATGTGGTGCCATTGATCCGCTACCGTAGTATTTATGAGGCGGTTCTGTATTCAAGCACATTAAATATAAAAGGTAATTTCAAACCCATGGTTCCCAAAGGCCTTAATGTGCAGCCTGGCGATATCAAATGGGACAAGGCTTATGTTACCTTTGGTATATCTGATATGAAAGGCGTGAAGGAAAATATTGACCTGGCATGGAACGATTCGGTTTTCCGCATGCAACCCGGTGTGCCGGTTCGTGATATTATCAAGGGCGGAGTAAGTATTCCGGTTTCTATTGATCCGGCAATTGATAACAAATTCAGTTTCAAACTTCAGTTAAATGGCAGCCGGCTCTTGTCGTTCCTGCCGTTTGCCTCCGAAATGAATGTTGACCTGAAATCAACCTGGACCAATCCTTCTTTTGAAGGCGCATTTATTCCATCGGATAAGAATATTACTAAACAAGGTTTTACCGCGAAATGGAAAATCCTGGAACTGAACCGCAATTACGGTCAGTTTGGATTCGATGATTTCATCAACAGTGATGAAGATAAGTCCAGCGATCTGTTTACCAACGACCGCATTTCCCCTGATAACAAAGCCGGTGGATTTGGTGTAAACCTTATTATGCCGGTTGATCAGTACCAAAGGACTACACGTGCCGCAAAATATGGCGTGTTGTTTGTGATCCTGACGTTTGTCACCTTCTTTTTCTTTGAGCTGCTTCGGAAGAAATATGTACATCCGTTGCAATACCTGATTGTTGGATTTGCAATAATGCTCTTTTATCTCTTATTGCTTTCGATGGCTGAATATATGCTTTTCGACGTAGCTTATGCTATTTCAGCAGTTGTGGTCACACTTATGGTGATGCTTTATGCCGGGGCTATTTTCAGCAACCGGAAGTATGGAATTATTGTAGGATTGATTTTGTTTATGCTTTACGCGTATTTCTATACATTGCTTCAACTCCAGTTGTATTCACTGTTATTTGGCTCTATTGGAATGGCAGTTATGCTATCAGTGATTATGCTCCTTACACGGAATTTGCATAAGGAAAGAGAAATGGAAAGTATTGAGCCAGAAGAATAATGTTTCCTTGCTTTAATGATAAACCCTGTCAGAAATTAAATCCTGACAGGGTTTGTTTTTTTAAGTTTGGATGTGTCGAAGTCACACTCCAATTATCAAAGCCCGAGTAATACCTTCACCGGCTCATTCCCTTCGAAAAGCATTTTTGCGGGATTTTCAAGCAATTCTTTAACCATTACCAGGAAACTTACCGATTCGCGGCCATCAATTACCCGATGATCGTAGGATAAAGCTATGTACATCATAGGCGCAATTACAACCTGCCCGTTTATGGCAATTGGCCTTTCGATGATATTATGCATTCCAAGTATGGCACTTTGAGGCGGATTCAGAATTGGTGTCGACATCATAGACCCAAACACGCCTCCGTTGGTAATGGTAAAGGTTCCACCGGTCATTTCTTCCAGTGTGATCTTATTTTCGCGGGCTTTGCCTGCAAGTTCCTTGATGCGGAGTTCAATCTGCGAAAGCGAAAGGGATTCAGCATTGCGGATTACCGGAACTACAAGACCCTTAGGCGCGCTTACCGCGATTCCAATATCAGCGTATTTGTGGAAAATAAGTTCGTCGCCGTCAATCATGGCATTTACCTGCGGGAATTTAGCTAATGCTATGGTTATAGCTTTTGTAAAGAATGACATAAAGCCGATTCCAACACCAAATTGTTCCTTGAATTTTTCGTTGTATTGCTTTTTCAGGCTCATGATCTGGCTCATATTCACCTCGTTGAAGGTGGTGAGCATGGCAGTTTCATTTTTAACGCTAACTAACCGTTGAGCAAGTTTAATGCGTAGTGTCGACATCTTTTTACGCTCAACCTCACGCGAGTTTTCAATATTTGCAGGTTGGAAAACATGTGAAGTTGCATTTTGACCGGAACTGGCATTCAGCACATCCTGTTTGGTTATCCGTGTATGTCCAAGTTGTTCAAGCACTTCGCGGCCGGTCAGATGTTTTTCCTCCATTATTTTTCGTGCAAGCGGAGTAATTTTTACATCTGCATCAACAGGGGTTGGTACGGAAATATGTTTAATTTCAAGTTCAATCGGTTGAGCTGGTGCTGCTTTCGTTTCTGCAATTACAGGAGCGATTCCTTCCGGAGCTTTGGCATCACTGTCAATTTGCGCAATTACTGTTCCTATGCTAACTGTTTCACCGGCTTCGATAAGAATGGTGATCCTGCCGGCAACTTCAGCGTTTACAGTAAGTGTAGCCTTGTCAGAATCTATTTCAGCAACTTCAACATCTTTTGCTACATAGTCGCCGTTTTGCACCATCCAGTTTGCAACCTGAACTTCTGTAATCGATTCGCCCGGGGTAGGAGCTTTAATATCTATAATCATAGTTGATTTGTTTTCTTTGTTTAAAAGGCATTGCCGTTCAAATGCTTCGCGTTCTATGTTCAATGATTCAAATGCCTTCGGCGTTCAAGGTTCAATTGGCTTCGCCGTTCAAATGCTTCGCGTTCAATGGTTCAATTAGCTTCGCCGTTCAATGTTCAAGGTTATTATATCTGATGTTCTAATGCTCTCTTTCCAAATCTTCCATTTAAACTCGTTTTGAACCCTTGAACTTTTGAACCCTTGAACCCTTGAACTTTTTTCTAAGTCTTCCATTCCTTCGGCGCACACAGCATCTTACAGGTAAGATTCCGGTTTTCGCAGGTACAATCACCAAAAGCTTTATCAATAATTTTAGCCTGGCGCTGAACATGCATTTTCGGCGATCCGGTTGCCGGGCTGCCGCTTTCGGGGCGGGCTACCAGCAATAATTTTACTCCTTTAAAATGGCGGAGTATAAACGACCATGCGCCCATATTGGCAGGTTCTTCCTGTACCCAGGCGAATTTGGTTGCGTTGGGATATCTTTTCATAATATCCAGCAACTGCTGCAAAGGGAACGGATAAAGCTGCTCGACACGCACGAAAGCGATATTGTTATGCTCCCGTTTGCGACGTTCGGCGATCAGATCGTAGTACACTTTGCCGTTGCAGAAATTTATACGTGTAACTTCTGAGGGATTGGCAGTGTCATCATCAATAACTTCCTGGAACGAACCTTTTGAAAGTGCCGCTACCGGCGAAATACATTCGGGATACCTAAGCAAGCTTTTAGGCGTAAAAACTATAAGAGGCTTGCGGAACTCACGGTGAACCTGGCGCCGTAGTAAATGGAAAAAATTAGCCGGAGTAGTGCAATTAGCCACCTGAATATTGTTATCGGCACATTGTTGCAGGAAGCGCTCCATACGACCACTTGAATGTTCCGGGCCTTGGCCTTCGTAACCGTGAGGAAGGAGCATTACCAGCGAGTTCATCACACGCCATTTTTCTTCGGCACTCACTATATACTGATCAATGATAATCTGGGCACCATTCATAAAGTCACCAAACTGAGCTTCCCAGATGGTAAGTGAAAAGGGTGATGCCAGTGAATATCCATATTCAAAACCCAGCACGCCATATTCCGAAAGAGGTGAATTGTAAATCTGGAAAGGAGCCTGCTTTTCGCTGATATTTTGCAATGGAGTATATTTCTCTTCCGAATCCTCCATAGTTAATACTGCGTGGCGATGTGAGAACGTGCCACGCTCCGAATCCTGTCCGCTCACGCGTACCGGAATTCCTTCGTCGAGTAATGATGCATAGGCCAGCAATTCGCCCATTGCCCAATCCACAGTTCCGTTTTCCGTAAACATACTCCTTCTCTCATCCATCAATCGTACAAGTTTCTTGAAGAAGGGTTTTCCGTGAGGCAAAGCAGTTATTTTTTGAGTAAGTTCAAGCAGCCTGTCGAACTTAACACTTGTATCAACTGGCTTCATGAAATCATCTTCGGTAGCCGGCCGCAAGGTGTGCCATGCATCTTCGAGGAATGTTATTACCCGGGCTTTCTCGTCTTCTTTCGATTCCAGTAAATCCTGTTCCAGTTCGGCAAGGAATGATTTCTCAATTTCAACTGCTTCCTCGGTGGTAATGGTGCCTTGTTCAACCAGTTTGTTTACATAAATCACACGTGGATCATCATGTTTTTCGATGATCTTGTATAAAATGGGCTGTGTAAACCGTGGCTCGTCGCCTTCATTATGGCCGTATTTCCGGTAACCCAGCAGGTCGATAAAAACATCTTTATGAAAGCGCTGCCTGTAATCAACAGCCAGTTCCATGGTGTAAACCACGGCTTCGACATCATCAGCATTTACATGAAATATCGGGCATTGGGTTGTTTTGGCTACATCCGTGCAATACACCGAACTGCGGGCATCAAGGTAATTGGTCGTAAAACCAATCTGGTTATTAACCACCAGGTGAATTGTTCCTCCTGTGGAATAGCCAGGAAGGTCAGCCATCTGTATTGTTTCATATACAACTCCTTGCCCGGCTACAGACGCATCGCCATGGATAAGAATAGGAATTATGTGCTGGTTATTGTTTTGATATTCAGAATCAATTTTGCTTCTGGTTATGCCTTCAACCACAGGTCCAACTGCTTCAAGATGCGAAGGATTCGGCGCCAGTGAGAGCTGCAGTTTTCGTCCATCATCAGTTGAGCGCTCCGATGAATAACCAAGGTGATACTTTACATCACCCATCAGGTATTCATCCTCCAGAAGTTTACCTTCAAATTCATTAAATATATCCTGGTAAGGTTTCCCAAGCGTATTGGCAAGTACGTTGAGCCTTCCGCGGTGCGGCATTCCGATTATAAATTCACTGATACCTGACTCCGCTCCTTTGTTGATGATGGCATCAATGGCAGGGATCAGCGATTCGCAGCCTTCGAGTGAGAAGCGTTTCTGGCCAATATATTTTTTATGTAAAAATTTCTCAAAAAGTACCGCACGGCTTAGTTCTTTAAGAATATGCAGTTTCTTGTCGCGGTTGAAAACAGGCTCATTGCGGGTATGTTCCATCCGGGCCATAAGCCATTCGTGGATTTCGGGACGGCGGATATAAGCATATTCAACGCCAACACTCTGGCAATAAGTTCTTTCGAGGTGTTCGATAATTGCGTTAAGTGTAGCATCGCCGATTCCGATTTCGCCGCCTGCTTTAAAAACCTGTTCCCGATCAGCCTCTGTAAGACCGAAATTGTCGATTTGAAGGGTAGGAGAGTAGGTGCGACGTGTCCGGACCGGGTTGGTTTTTGTAAATAAATGGCCACGCTTACGGTATTCGTTGATCAGGTCGATTACTTTAAATTCATCGGGTTTCATGTCAGCCTGAGGCATCAGTTTCCCGCTGAATTCAAATCCCTGGAAAAATCGCCGCCAGCCTGTTTCTACACTTTCAGGATTCTGTTTGTACTGCCGGTACAATTCCTCAATCATTTCACTATCGGCATTACTCAGAAAGGATAACTCATCCATATATGTTTTCTATCAGAAACGTTTATAAATTAGATATGTTCAGCCAAAATTAGCAAAATATCAGCTACCATTGATAATCGGGATGTAAGATATATGGGAATTTGTTTATTTCCGCAAGCCGCATTTCATTTTTGAGTCATTTTCAGATATTTCAGGCATTAGACGAGGTTTTTTATAACTTTATAGCGGATTATTTTACATGATTATGAAGTATGTATTATGAAAAAAGCTATTTTCCTTATTAACCTACTAATGCTTTTATCACCGTGTTTATCAGCTCAAAAAGGTAAACCATTCACGGTACCGGCTGGAAAAAAAATTGAGGATTGTATTCCTTTTGAAGAAAGGTTCCGTTTCCCTGAATTTACCACGGGGAAAGTGTTCTTCACACAAGGTACAAATGCGGACGCAAAACTAAATTTCAATTTTCTGACAAGAGAAATGGTTTATATTGAGGGACAAGATACTCTGGCTATCGCCAACCCAACTGATATCAGGCAAATTATCATTGACGGAAATATTTTCATTATGAATAAAGGTTATATGGAAGTGATTTCGAATAGCAAAATTCCGGTAGGGCTCAGGCAGTATTTTAATCTGATGAATGAACGGAAGAAAGATCCTTATGGTGAAATGGCTGCCGGCGCTGCCACTACTTCCTATAGTTCGCTGCATACTGACGGACATTACTATAAATTAACCCAGGATCATGATCGGATATTTCAGAAAGTTACAGAATATTTCCTGGCAACATCTAACAGTGGATTTGTACCATTCACAAAGAAGAAAGTAATCGGGCTTTTCCCGCAAAAGAAAAAAGAAATTGAAGATTATCTGATATCAAATAAGGTGAATTTTGATTCAAGAGAAGATTTGATCAGGTTTGCGGGGTATTTGAGTGATCTTTAGTATATTTCGAAGCCTTTAAAGGGTTTGCAAAGAAAAAAAGCCTGTCCGGAATCGAACAGGCTTCTTTAATTCTGCTTGTATCTGTTGAAATTATGCTGGTGAAATTGCTTCAACCGGACAAACATCAGCGCAGGAACCGCAATCGGTGCAAATATCAGCGTCGATTTTGTAGATATCACCTTCAGAGATAGCTTCAACCGGACACTCGTCAATGCAAGTTCCGCAAGCGGTGCAGTCATCAGAAATAACGTAAGCCATTTTTTTAGAGTTTTAAAATTGAACTGCAAATATAAGTAGTATTCTTGGTATGGGCGATGTAAAAAAATAATAGCAGGCTTTTTTATCCGGTTTCCGGCCCGGTATTTTTGGATATTATTATATGTCGAAGCCGTTAATATTTTTTAATATGTTTAAAATCAGTCAACTATATTTGTGTAATTCGCCCTTTTTAGAATACATATAAATTAGATTTTAAACCTCAGGTTTCTTAAAAACTTATACCTTTGTGCCGTTATTCATTCAAAAAACAAAAGCATGAGCGACCAAACTAACTTCATCGAGAAAGAAGATGTAGTTGTAAAATTTTGTGGCGATTCAGGCGACGGTATGCAGCTTGCAGGTACACTTTTCAGTGATGCAGCAGCTCTTCTGGGCCTTGACCTTGCTACTTTTCCCGACTATCCGGCCGAAATCCGCGCACCGCATAATACCATTGCCGGTGTTTCAGGTTTCCAGGTACATGTGGGCAGAAAAAAAATTGAAACTTCGGGTGATTTCGTTGACATCCTTGTAGCCATGAACCCGGCTTCACTCAAATCGAACCTGAAATGGACACGCCCCGGCGCAACAATTATTGTTGATGCCGATTCATTCGATGAAGCTACCTGCAAAAAGGCAGGCTATATAACCAACCCGCTTGAGGACGACAGCCTCGAAGGGTACAACCTGGTGAAAGCACCGGTTACAATGTTAACGCGAAATGCCTTACAGGCGTTGGGTATTGATAATAAAACCGCTGACCGTACCCGCAATGTTTTCACTCTGGGTATCATTTACCATATTTTCAGCTGGAAATTAGATACAACGGTTAATTATTTCAAGACTAAGTTTAAAAAGAAACCTGAAATGATCGAGGCCAACAAACTGGTTCTCGAAACAGGATACAGCTATGCTGACACTGTTGAAACTTTAGGTTCCTCCTATCATATTGCGAAAGCAAAAATGCCTGCCGGCCGTTACCGTAACATAACCGGAAACGTGGCCACAGCATGGGGTTTCCTTGCAGCGGCCGAACGTTCGGGCAGGCCTTTGTTCCTTGGATCATATCCTATAACACCTGCTACCGAAATTCTGATTGAACTGGTTAAGCATAAATCGCTTGGCGCAAAAGTGTTCCAGGCTGAGGACGAAATTGCCGGTATCTGTTCAGCTATTGGTGCCAGTTATACCGGCTCGCTGGCTCTTACTTCCACTTCAGGCCCTGGACTTTCTCTGAAAAGTGAAGCCATTGGTTTGGCAGTAATGACTGAATTGCCTTTGGTGATTGTAAACGTTCAGCGTGGCGGACCTTCGACAGGTTTGCCAACCAAAAGTGAGCAAAGCGACCTGATGCAGGCATTGTTTGGCCGTAACGGCGAAGCGCCTTGCGTGGTTATTGCCGCTTCTACACCAGCTGACTGTTTCAACTATGCGTATGAGTCGGCTAAAATAGCCTTGGAACATATGACCCCGGTTATCTTACTGACTGATGGATCACTCGGAAACGGATCTCAATTGTTTCGCATTCCCAAAGTAGCTGATCTTCCTTCGATAACTCCGCCTTTGGCTGAGCCAAACGATAAAGATTATAAACCATACAAGCGTGATCCTGAAACATTGGTCCGTAAATGGGCAATTCCCGGAACGGAAGGACTTCGTCACCGCATTGGTGGTTTGGAGAAAGAAAATGGTTCAGGCAACGTTAGTACCGATCCCGCAAATCACCAGTTAATGACGGATCTTCGCGAAGCTAAAGTTCAGAAAGTTGCCGATTTTATTCCTGAGCAAGGAATTGTAGGCGATAAAAAAGGAGATGTGCTGGTTGTAAGCTGGGGCGGAACACGCGGTACTACCGAGGCAGCCGTTGAAGAATTACAGAAACAAGGCAAGAAAATCAGCCTTGCACACTTCCATCATATTATGCCATTGCCTAAAAACACGCATGAGGTGCTGGCAGGGTTTAAGAAAATTATTGTTTGTGAACTTAACAGTGGGCAGTTTGTTAACTACCTGAGAATGAAAGAACCCGACTTTAAGTACCTTCAGTATAATAAAGTTATGGGACTTCCGTTTACCGTAACGGAGTTGGTAGCCAGGTTTAACGAAATGTTTTAGGAGGTAAAATTATGTTTGAATTTCCAGATAAAACCATTGAACGATCGGTTGTTGAGCTCAACAAGTCCGATTTTGTAAGCGACCAGATGGTAAAATGGTGTCCCGGTTGCGGAGCACATGCCATTCTCGCTTCTATTGCCAACGTGTTTCCTAAAATAGGTTACCGCAAGGAAAATTTCATGATGGTTTCCGGCATCGGATGCTCCTCACGTTTTCCTTATTATGTGAATACTTACGGATTTCACGGAATCCACGGACGTGCCAACGCCATTGCCTCAGGAGTTAAAATTGCAAATCCCAACCTCAGTGTTTGGATTGCTACCGGCGACGGCGATTCCATGGCTATCGGCGGAAACCACTTTATCCATATCATCCGGCGTAACATCGATGTAAATATCGTGTTGTTCAACAACCAGATTTACGGACTTACAAAAGGACAATATTCGCCGACCACTCCCATGGGCAGCGTTACCAAAACATCGCCACAGGGAACTATTGAACATCCGTTTAATCCCGGCGAACTTGTTCTTGGCGCGCAAGGAACTTTCTTTGCCCGTGCCGTGGATACCAACGTCAAACTGATGACTGAGGTTATGTTCGAAGCTGCCCGCCACGATGGAACTTCTGTTATCGAGATACTTCAGAACTGTATCATATTTGCCGACAAAACCCACGAAGCCATTACGGATAAAGAAGTTCGTGACGATGCACAGATACATCTCAAAAACGGTGAGCCGCTGATTTTTGGAAAAAATAGAGATAAAGGCATTCGACTGAAGGGCTCCCAACTTGAAATAGTGACCTTAGGCGAAAACGGAATTACCGAAGATGATCTGCTTGTTCACGATCAGTACCAGCAGGATCCTGGAGTACATTTAATGATCGCGAAAATGTACCCGCCGCATTTCCCTGTTGCTTTAGGTATTATCCGTTCAGCTATGTATCCGACCTACGACGATTTGGTTGAAGCCCAGATTGCAAAGGCACAACACATGAGCAAAATACTTTGTGTGGATGATCTGCTTAACAGTGGTGATACTTGGGAAATTAAATAGAAATTTCTTTGATAGTTTTGAAAGGCCTCCGTTTTTTCGGGGGCTTTTTTCTGATATAGCACTTACTTTTTCATTTAGTGTTATATGTTTTGTGTTTATTATTATTTGAATGATAATAATCCGAAAATCAAATTTGAATAGTAAATGAAAAACATAAAACACATAATGTTAAAATGCTGTAGGAATTGAATTGCCTTCAATCGTTTGGTTTATCCTATTTCCCTTTTCAGGAGTTTTAGCCAGGATTCTGACATGAGGTAATTGCATCTGAAAAAGTTAAATATATTAGACAATATCGTTTTAAAAGTTATTTTTGTCAGAGAAAGCATGACTGCTTTTATTCCGGTGAATTTCATACTATTTGAAGCCTTCAATTCTGATGAAAATAAAACTCAATAGCATTATCAAAATTGCTGTTACATTGTTGATTCTTCTTTTCCTATTATGGAAAGTAGAGTTTAATGCCCAGGGATTTGGTGATACACTCCGATCCGTACGTACCGGATATTTCCTGTTTTCATTGTTTGGGGTTATTCTTGTACTTGGCATAAAAAGCTACCGTTGGCGTTTGCTTATCCATAACGAAGGCGCTACTTACTCAGCGTATAAAGGCTTTGCTGCTTACATGGCATCAGATGCAGTCGGAATTGTTACACCGGGACGAATCGGTGAAATTGCCCGATTGTATTATTTACGGGAAGAGAGTCCGATAAGTTTTTACAGTGCGTTCAAAACCATTGTTTCCGACCGGATATTTGATTTTACGATGTTGGGCTGGTTTGGCTTATCAGGAATGCTTTTTTATTTCAAAACGTTCGGTAATTACCCCGGATTGTATTATGCGCTGGGTGTTTTAGTGCTCGTGATTTTCTGTTATTTCGTCACTATTAAGTTCCTGTCCATTATTTTGCGATATAAAAAAGTAAGCCGGCTGCCTATAATCAGGTTTATTTATGAGAGCTTCCTGGCGGTGCTTGGTAAACGTGCAGTGTGGATGTGGGTAATTACAATTGTTGCATATTTAATGTATTTCAACTTTTCATGGCTTATAATGCTCTCACTCCATTTAACTCCATCTTATATAGATGTGGTTTTTATCATGAGTATAATGAGTTTGAGCACCATAATTCCCCTTTCGGTGGCAGGCTTCGGGACACGCGAAGCAACGCTGGTTTTGTTGTTTTCTTATTATGGATTAGCCAGTGAAACAGCTATTTCATTTTCACTGATGCACTTTACAGCGTTTTTCCTTTGGGGCGGACTGATCGGTTTGGTTTTCTGGATTCTGATGCCAATATCGATACAACAAGTTAAAGATGATTCGAAAAGTATATTTTTGTTATTTAGGGTCTGCTGAAAAACTCAAGCTGCAATTTTCAATCTCCATTTCCATAGAGTTGATATTACATTACAGGATTGGCCGAGATAGGAAAGAAGCTCATCTGCATAATTGTTGTTCTACTGTGATCTTATTAAGTAACACT
>CAIRMR010000053.1 GCA_903879715.1 uncultured Bacteroidales bacterium | reverse complement strand
CCATTTGAAGAAGATGTGGGTATAGATAAAACGCAAAACCTGATACAAGGGGTTCTTTTCTGAAAACGAATAAATTGAAACCTAAAACCCTGATATATTTATACCTTTACTTCAATTACAAAACGTTTAGGACAGTATTGACAAAAAATAATAAAATAGTTATTGCCGGCATTGGTGGAGTTGGCGGATATTTTGGCGGACTTTTAGCTAAACAATACGAAAACAGCAACGATGTGGAAATCTGCTTTCTGGCTCGTGGCCAACACCTGAATAAAATCACGGAAAACGGGCTTAAAGTAATTCATGGTCAGAATGTATTTATTGCTAAGCCTGCAATAGCAACGGATAAGGCTGATAAGATAGGAATTGCCGACTATATCCTGATTTGCACAAAAAGCTATGATCTGGATGGCACAATTGGACAGTTAAAACCTTGCATTAACGAAAATACAATTTTAATCCCGCTTTTAAATGGTGTCGAAAGTGTTGAACGAATTAAGAAGATTTTACCGGGAACAACTGTTTTGGATGCTTGTGTTTACATCGTATCTTCAGTGAAAGAAGCTGGTGTGATTGAAAACAGTGGCATTAACCAAAAACTTTTCTTCGGACCCGGTTCTGTCAATATCGATAGGCTTCTGTGGCTTGAAAAGATAATGCTGGATGCAGGAATTGATGCAACCTTATCCGATTCAATTTCGACCATTGTGTGGGAAAAATTTATTTTCATTGCTTCCATTGCAACAGCAACTTCTTACTTTAATTGCAGCATTGGTAAGCTGCTTGAAGAAAATGAAGAAACCTTGGTTCAGCTTATTGAAGAAGTAAAATTGATTGCTGTCGCAAAAGGAATTTCTTTTAATCCTGATCTTACATCTTACATTTTAAATTATAATAAGTTGCTGCCTTACGATTCCACTTCATCCATGCACAGGGATTTCCGGAGCCTCAAACAAAAAACAGAAGTTGAAACTTTGACAGCTTATGTGGTAAGGGCAGGGGAAAAATATGGAATTGAAACGCCTGCTTTTACGAAAGCTTACAATTCTCTGATAAATTTAAAAGAAAACCACTAAGGCACAAAGGGCACTTAGGATCACTAAGGATTGTGAGAAAAGGAGTAGATCGTTGTCTCAGAAGGTGTTAGCCGTTGAATTATCCACAAAGACTTCATTTTGAAAAGCACGGTTTCCTTAAGCATAAATTATTGCATTAAGGCTTTTCGTCAGATTTTTAATGAAAAGTTAATATCACTAAAAGCTAAACTTTACTGAAAAAATCACCTGGAATGGGCGAAGCAAATAGGTTGTCTCCCAAACAGAATAGGAATTGGTGAGAAATGAGGTGTAGGTGGTGGAGTTAAAAATATTGCTGCATTTCAATTCAAGATCCACCTTCTTCTTTGTAAAAGTGTACCCGTATATCATATCTACAAATAAGTTGTTGACTTCATTATGCCTGTAATATTCGGTTGAAAAATTAAAGAGTTGGTTTTTAGCCGGGAAGATTAAGAAACCGATGTTGTGTTTTAAGTTACGGGAACAATATAGTTACTATTTTCGAACTAAGACTCCCTAAATCCCTCTCCGCGGGAGAGGGACAGGTTGGTTGCAATTTTCAGATTATATGAAATTATTTAATTGTCTTTACTTATAAGTATAAAATTAATTTATCTTTAAAACACAGTCAATATCATATAATCAGTATTTTTTAAAAGGCAATACCTGAAACAGGTAAAAACTCCTAATTGGGTATAACAATACTCCGGCATTTTTTAAACCTCAAAGCGATGCAGTGAGACAGCCGAACTGGGCGCAAAGTGTTAAGGCGCAGAATGTCAGCACCTTAAGGCGCAAAGATTGGGATTTGTATCTTGCTGATAGTTAATCGTTTGGAATTTATTAACGGACTATTGATATAAGTACACATTTCATTAATTACCTCGCTTGATATCGAAAGATAAAGACTCTGTTTCCATGGGAACCGATCCTTTCACAGTGTCAGACACCTGAAAAAGGTGTGCAGACACTGTGAAAAAAAATGACTACCACTCCAGAATTTTCATAAAATCAAATTCTTCAGGATTTTTAATATATTCTTTAGCAGCTTCCATATCATTGGCAGTCAGGTATTGAATGCTATCGAAGAAAACCATATGCGCTTTCTGGCTGTCCATGGTAACCATACGGGTACGGACTTTGCCATGACCATCTTCCAGGTCTTTAAGGAACAATGGGAAAATATCGCCGGTAGGATCGGAACTTACCATGCAGCCGGTTAAGCCATCATCAAATATTTTCTTAACACCAATACCGAGCAAACTACAATACAATAAATCCCAGGCAGTCGGGGCGATACAACGCAATTCGTAACCCATTTCAACCGGGCGGCTCTTAACGTTCATGCTTAGTTGTTTGAGCCTGATTTGCAGTAACATATTGTAAATGTGTGCCTTACTCACGGTTCCTAATTCCGGATGGCCGTGTTCATCATATGTAAACTGAATGCCGGAAGCTTCAATTTCGTCGTCGCTCATAAAATGAAAAACGCCTTCGCTTACAATTGCAACACCATATGGAATGCCCAGGATTTTGCGTTTTACGATGGATGAAATAATAAGGCGGGTAATTTTATCAAGAGTGATCTTGGTTTTATTGAACATTTCAGGAATGATGATCATCGGGTAATGGCAGGCAGCGCCAATACCGAAAGCCAGGTGACCAGCCTCGCGGCCCATAGCCGAAACCACGAACCAGTTTCCTGATGTGCGGGCATCCTCATAAATAGTACGGCCAATTCGAACGCCTTCCTGTTTGGCACTCTGGTAACCGAAAGTAGGCTGACCTTCGGGAAGAGGTAAGTCGTTATCGATCGTTTTTGGAACGTGAATATTCTGAATCGGAAATTTTCGTTCAGTGAGGAATTTTGAGATTCGGTTTGCTGTTGAAGCAGTATCATCACCTCCTACTGTAACCAATAGTTTCACATTATTCTTTACAAAGAAATTAGTCTTGAATTCCAGGTCGGCAGGTTTGTAACGGCTCATTCGCAGCATCGATCCGCCCATGCTGAACACGCGGTCGGCCATTTCGAAGTCAATATCAATGGTGCTTGGGTTCTCGGTAAACAGGTTTTTATACCCGTCGTGCAGCCCGATTACACGATATCCGTCGCGCAGGAATACTTTTGCAACTGAACTGATTACTGTGTTAATTCCGGGAGCTGGACCACCACCGGCAAGGATAAGAATTGAGCCTTTCATGATGTATTTTATGTTTGAGTTAATTTCTTAAAAAGGTTGGAAGACGGAAGTCAGAAGACGGAAGCTGTTCAAAGTATTCCCATTATTAATCTCCTCTTTCAAGCAGCCAAATTAATAAAAAAAAGTTGAAAGTTGGTGTAATAAATACACATTAAAAATTAGGCGACTTATTCTGATTTATGAAGGACGAACAACAAACTGAGCCGTTAGCCTGCTTCTCATTTCCAGCAAAACCGTTTTGCCATCTTCCAAAACCCTGGCAATAGTTGCCTGGTCGTAATGGCGGATAGTGATAAGTTCCAGGCCTGTGTTGTAGCGAACTTTATATTCTTTTCCTAAAGCTTCAAAAAGCTGTGATAACCTGCGCTCGTTATGATCCACACAAACGGAGAAACTGATGGCTGAATTCTGCATCAGGCTGATATGAATGGACTTTTCTGCAAAAACAGCCAGGATTTCGCTCAGGCTCTGTTCATCGATAAAGGAGAAATCGCGCGGAGAAATGGAAATCAAGACCTGGTTTACCTTGAAAATAAAAGAAGGAATAAGGCTGTCGGCCGAAGTATTCTGAGTTATAATTGTCCCGTCACTTTCAGGATCGACAAAGGACTTTATCCGCAATGGAATATCTTTGTTCTGAAGCGGCTTTATCGTTTTTGGATGGATAACAGTAGCTCCGTAATACGCTAATTCAATGGCTTCGCGGTACGAAATACTTGCCAGCCTCTCGGTAACACTAAAATACTTCGGGTCGGCATTTAATAAACCCGGGACGTCTTTCCATATCACCATTTCTTCGGCATGGAGCGCATGCGCAAAAATAGCGGCTGTATAATCGGAACCTTCGCGGCCTAATGTAACAGTGGCTCCATCTGTGGCAGCACCCAAAAATCCTTGGGTAAGAGCAATGGCAGGTTTGCCTTTCGAATGATCGAGAAAACCTGAAACCTGCTCCCTGATCAGTGTTTCGGTGATTTCCCAGTTTACCTTGCCTTCACGCCAGGTTTCATCGGTTTTAATCAATTCACGGACATCAAACCACTGGCAGTTAAAGCCTTCGCTGATTAAAAACTCGCTGATAATGGTAGTGCTTATCAGTTCACCAAAGCTTACAACCTGGTCATAATCAAAATCATAATCCAGCGATGGCGGAGTATGAAGGTGACCTTCGAGTTCGCCAAACAAGAGGTCCGTTTTAAAATAAATGGAATGATTTTTATCGGGGAAAAGAGAAGTGATTATGCCTTCGTGATAGCTGATTACATCCCGAATAAAAATATTGAGACGTTCATCGCTTTTGTACCAGGCATTCAGCACCTTTTCGAGTGCATTGGTTGTTTTACCCATGGCCGAAAGAATAACGACCAATTTCTCAGGTGAGTTTTTTCTTAGAATGGTAGCTACATTGCGCACTGAATCAGCATCTTTCACTGATGCGCCCCCGAATTTAAAAACCTTTAGCATAAAGTGATTTTACATGGTAAAAGTACTAATTTTGTTTGAATGGTGGAAGGAGTTGGTGAAAGTAGAAGGAGTCATGGAGTTGGAGGACAGGAGCCGGACGACGGAAGTCGGAAGTTGCTTGTGCCCAAAGTTTTTTTATGAATATGACATTTCTGAAATTAAGGAGATACTGTTTTGTTTAGGGTCTTCCGACTTCGGACTTCTGACTCCCAGCCAAATGAATTACTACATCAACCCCATAATCCAACCTCAACACCTAACCCCAAAACGAAAGGACCCCAGCCATGCCAATGAAAACCTTAGTTCAGTTTATTAATGAAAAACAATCGGAATATCCTTCCGCCACCGGCGATTTAACCCGTTTGCTGAATGATATAGGTATTGCCGCCAAAATTGTGAACCGCGAAATCAGGCGGGCTGGACTGGCTGACATCAATGGCTATTTTGGTACGACCAACATACAGGGTGAGGATCAGAAGAAACTGGATGTGTTTGCCAACGACCAGTTTATAAACGCGTTGAAACACGGAGGACAATGTGCTGCCCTGGCATCCGAGGAAAACGAGGACATGATTATTTTCGGCAACAAATATTCAATGCAGGGCAAATATGTTGTTGCCTTCGATCCGATTGACGGATCATCGAATATTGAAGTTAATGTTCCCATCGGAACCATTTTTGCTATTTATAAACGAATTTCAGTGGTTGGCGGTTCCGGTTCGCTCGAAGACCTTTTACAGCCGGGAAACAACCTTGTTGCAGCCGGGTACGTGATGTACGGAAGTTCTACTATGCTGGTTTACACCACAGGAAATGGTGTAAACGGATTTACTTACGATGCTACGGTTGGATTGTTTTTCCTTTCGCATCCCAATATGAGAATCCCTGAAAACGGGACTATTTATTCAATTAACGAAGCTAATTACAGGTATTTTCCCGAAGGTGTAAAACGGTATATCAAATATTGCCAGGAAGATGATAAAGCGACCAACCGTCCTTACAGCACCCGATATATTGGATCATTGGTAGCCGATGTTCACCGTAACCTGATTCGGGGAGGTATTTTTATTTATCCCGGCACCCTGAAAAATCCAAACGGGAAACTGCGATTATTATATGAACTTGCACCGATGGCATTTATAGTTGAACAGGCCGGCGGCAAGGCATCCGATGGTTTCCGCCGTATTATGGATTTAGAACCGTATGATCTGCATCAGCGTGCGCCGGTTTTTATCGGATCGAAAGAAATGGTGATGAAAGCGGAGGAGTTTATGCAGGAATTTTCGAAGGATTTTGTGGAAAAGATGTAGGTTTACAAATTGAAAGAAATAAGTTTGGCTCATAAAATATAAATAAAGAGTTTAAACCAGGAAATCAACTGATTCACATTATAAGACTTATTTTTCTGCTTTAGCTGATTAATATTTAGCGTAGACGAAATATTAAATAATAAAGTTCACAATACGTGAACAATGTAAATTTAATGTATCTTTGCATGAGAGTTCATCTGATAAAAAAGCAGACTATTCAGAAATATCTGGTTGGTCATGCATCGGGTAAAAGTTCTTTTGGGAAGTGGTTGACTACTATAAAATATGTTGAATGGCAAATTCCCGATGATATCAAGCATACTTTTGGATCAGCCGATTTAATTGGAAATGGAAGTGACAGGGTTGTGTTTAATATTGGTGGTAATAATTACCGGCTAATCTGCAAATATCATTTTAGTACCAACCAGGTTCATCTTTTTGTATGTTGGATTGGTACACATGCAGAATATGATGAGCTTTGCAACAATAGGAAACAGTTTACTGTTAATGCCTATTAAATTTTAGAGAAAATGAAAACTTTGAAATATACCATCGTGAAATCCGAATCGCAATACAATGAATATTGTGATGTATTGGCAGAATTACTAACTGATGACCAGAAAAGCAAAGATACTTTGGATGAAATTGAATTGCTTACTGTGCTGATTGAAAAATGGGATGCAGAACATACAACCCTTAGTGAAGCTAATCCGATTGAACTAATTCATTCATTAATGCTTGATAATAAATTGAAGGCCAAAGACCTTGTAGAAATATTAGGAGTAAGTAAAGGTTTGGTTTCGGAAATTTTGAACTATAAAAAAGGTCTGTCCAAAGATATAATCCGAACTCTTTCCGGATACTTCAAGGTTTCGCAGGAAGCGTTCAACCGGCCATATAAATTGAAAAATCCCGTTAATTCTCATTTTCGGGATGCCAGTGTTATGAATACACCGAAAGGGATTGAATTTGCAGTTTAATAGTCATAGCTTTTTCGTGAATTAGCTGATGCCTTAATAATAAGCTACATACTATTAAAAACTTATTATCCCGCTTGTTACCGCCGTCTTCACCAGGATTGCAGTATTTTTTGCATTAAATTTTAATAAAAGATTTTTGCGGTGGCTATCCACAGTCCAGGTGCTGATAAAAAGTTTTTCGGCTATTTCCTGGTTTGTAAGTCCGTCGGCAATAAGCTTCAGTACTTCCACTTCGCGGCGGGTAAGTAACGGCGTATTGCCGTTTGAGGCAAGTTTCCCTTTCAGCAAATCAGCTACGCTTTGGCTGATGTATGAATTGCCACTTAAAATTTGTTTTATAGCTTCGAAAATTTCTGAAGTGTCCGAGCTTTTCAGGATAAACCCGTTTGCGCCGGCGGCCAGCATCTGGTCGACCACATGTCGCTGCTCAATGGAAGTAATGGCAAGGATTTTTAAATCGGCATAACGCGATTTCGCAATGGTGCAAAACTCAATCCCGCTCATATCGGGCAGGTTAATATCCAGAAGAATGATTCCGGCTTTGTTGCCGTTGAGCCAGGCAAGTCCGTCGTGTGCGTTGGTCACATGGAGGCATTCAAGCTCAAGGTCTGATGAATTGATCAGGTTGGTAAGGCTATCGCTTACAATGGGATGGTCTTCAACGATTAGTGCTTTTTGCATAGGAGCAGCAGAATAGAACCTTAATATGTATAGGTTTGGGTCCTAAAAGAATAACTCCCTTATGAACTACAATAAGGTTAAGGCAAAGGTTAAGGTTGAGCGGAGATTACTTAACCTCTATCTTAACCTCAGCCTAAGTTACTTAATAGTGCTGCTAAGATAGTAAAAATTCAACTGTTGCTTCGGTTCCTTCGCCGGGAGTGCTTTCAATTTCAAATCTTCCGTTGTTGGCGGTAACGCGATCGCGGATACTTACCAGCCCTTTGCCATCGCCTGATTTGCCTTTTGTGTCAAAACCTTTGCCATTATCTACAACCTGTATGCATATCCGGTCAACATCAGCAATAAGTTGAAGGTCGATTTTTGCAGCCCCGGAGTGCTTCAACGCATTGTTCACCAGTTCCTGCGCTATGCGGAAAGCCGTAAGTTCAAGTTGCGATTCGAAACGGATATCAGCCCCGAAAAAACTAAATGTGAGCTCTGTCGACGGATTCTTGCTCATTTCGGCTATAAAGTCATTCAGTGCCGTTTTAAGGCCATAATGGTTGAGGGTTTCAGGCATAAGGTTATGTGCAACACGCCGCAATTCACTGATGGAAGTGTCGAGTAGTTTAATGGCGTGATCAAATGCCTGGGCATTTTCGCTGGTTAGTATCGAATTCCCTTTCATAGCTGACAGATTTATTTTAACTCCCGATAACAGGCCACCTAATCCATCGTGAAGGTCGCGGGCCATGCGCGAACGTTCTGATTCCTCTCCTTTTAAAACTGATTTTGTGGCAACAAGCTGCCGTTCTTTTTCCAGGTCCTGGATGTATTGCTCCTTGATTTCGAGGGTTTGTTCCGCTATTAACTTTTTGTTCCTGATATTTTTAACGAAAAAATAGCCTGATACAAGCAGCATCAAAATTAAACCGGACAAGGCTATGAGTAACAAATTCTTTTCACGCTTTTCGGATGTGAGTTTTACTATTTCTTTCTCCTTCTTCTCAGTCTGGTACCTGGTTTCAAGTTCAAATAATTGTTTCGATTTTTCAGCTGTTACAAGTGAATCCCTGATAGTCATGTACTTGATGTAGTAATTATAAGCATTTTTATAATCATGTGAAGCTTCGTAGGTTTGAGCCATTGCTTCATAGAGATATTGAATGCCTTCAGTATATTTATTGTCAACCGAAAGTTTTTCGGATTCCTCCAGGGCTTTCACAGACAAGCTATATTGTTTCGCTTTGTAATATGTAATGCCAAGTGTGTGTAAAGAACCGGCTAACCTACTCATATTCTTTGTTTTGCGGTAGTATTCTACAGCCTGGTTCAGATATACCAGGGCTTTTTCAGGTTTGTCAAGTTTGTTATATGTTGCGGCAATATTCACATAACTATTAATAATCAAAGATTTGTATCCTGTTTTTGTACACAACTGTACTGTTTTTTCAAAGTATTGAATAGCTAGTATAAAGTCAGCTTTTTTTTGCTCCTTTGTTCTTTGCTCACAATATTCACGCGAAAGGTGCAGGTTTCCCAAATGGCTATATACTTTTGCCATGTTCGTGGTATCGTGGTTCTTTTCATAAACAACCAGGGCTGCAGTATGATAAGTAAGTGCTTTCCCGAATATTTCCTGGAAATAATAAACGCTGCCCAGTTCATCATTCAGATCAGCAATCCGGGCAGAATTATTTAGTTTTTCTTCGATGGAGAGGCTTTTAATGAAACATTTTACTGCATTCTGGTAATCCTCTTTCATCATAAAATAGCGTCCGAGTAACTGTACTGATCTTGAGATACTAGGCAGATCGTTGATTTTAAATGAAAGTTTCAGCGCTTTTTGCGTGTAGAAAAGAAGCGAATCATAGTTTTCGGTTTGATAACTTCGAGCTGTGGATAAATAATTGTTTATTCTTGTCGTGTCTGCCCTGAAAACGGTATTATTTATAATAGGTTTTCTCGTCGTAGAGCCTATTACTTTTACTAAACGATCGATTACCAGACTGATGGAATCGACATTCTGGGCTTTCACCCGGCTGGTCAGCAGTATCAATGCCAACATCATTCCCACTGCTAATCGAAGCAATTTAACCAGGTCTATCAAAGTTGTACTTTTTAGCTGTTACAAAATTAAGATTTCGACCGACAAAAAAAATCCCTTTTTTAAGGGATAAATCCGGTAATGTTTCAAAGTAATTTTACCTATCTTTATAGTGCCTATACTTTAATAATAATTAATCCTACAAATTATGAAAATTTACATGAGATTGGTATTACTGGCTTCCTTTATCTTTAGCGGCTGTTTTGTTTCCGCACAAATTATCAATATTGGAAACCGGATTGAAAACAAAGTCAATAACAGGGTTAATAACAAAATAGATCAGGGCATTGATAAAGGTCTTGATGCTGTTGAGGATGATATTAGCGGAAAGAATAAAGAATCGGACAAAAATAAAAGTAAAAAGTCAAAAGCAAAGCAAACAGCGGCGGAAAATCCAGATGTTGCCACCCCTGGCGAAGTAACAATTTCCGAAACTAAACCTGCTGCACCTCAGGATAAACCGTCCATGCAGACATACTCTAAATATGACTTCATCCCCGGCGAAAAAGTATTGTACTTCGATGATTTCATGGCAACGGCCGTTGGCGATTTCCCGCCAAACTGGAACACAACGGCTTCAGGGGAGGTTGTAACTAATAGTATTCTCCCGGGCAACTGGTTTAAAATGATTGGTGAAGGTTGCATATCTCTGGAAGAAGGTATTAAGTTGCCCGAAAATTATACCATCGAGTTTGATGTTATTCCTTATACGCTGGATGAAAATAATGTAAGCTTTGAATATGGCTTTTATTTGTACAGTGCTCAAAATCCAAAAGACTTGTTCGAAGGAGGAGCTGTTCCGGGTTTGAATGGGGGAATTAAAATGAGCTTTGGTTACCGGGCAACTTACAGTGCATATGATGTAGAAGGCTACACCATAAGTGGAGAAAAAGCAGACGCCACTATGGAAGCAGGTAAAAAATACCGACTCTCATTCTGGGTGCAGAAAACAAGGCTCAGGGTATATCAGGACCAGGTAAAGATTTTCGATCTGCCTAAAGTATTTGCACCTGGGATGATTTGCAACCAGATGCGTTTCGAACTGTGGGGAGAATCCGGCCCGATTATTACCAATTTCAGGATTGCTGCCGGCATGCCCGATATGCGCAGTAAACTTATTACCGAAGGCAAACTTGTTACCTATGGAATATATTTCGATGTAAATAAGGATGTGGTGAAACCTGAATCGTACGGAACACTTAAAGGAATTGCCGATGTGTTGAAAGAAAATCCAACGGTAAGGGTAAAAATTGTAGGCCATACCGATAGTGATGGTGCCGATGCATCCAACCTCGATTTGTCTAAACGTCGTGGTGCTTCGGTAAAAGCTGAACTTATCAAAAATTTTGGCATTGATGCCGCACGCCTCGAATCGGATGGATTGGGCGAAACCAAGCCTGTATCACCTAACGATACGCCTTCCAATAAGGCTATGAACCGCAGGGTTGAGTTTATTAAACTATAATTTTTTGTTCTTTGTTTCCGGCGGGCGCTTTTATCCTGCCGGAAATTATGAAATTTAATATGCCAGGGATTATTCTGCCCTCCAGGCAATACATCAATATTAATAAACACGTGTATTGTTCTGATTTTCAGATAATATTTTATTAACAGAAAATAGATTTTAATACCCCAAAAATCACCCAATCCGACGACCAAATCAATAAAGGGCATAAGCTTATCTTGTTGATTTAATAATAGTGCGCCCCATTTTAACTTATTCACTCAACTATTTTAGTATGAGAAACCTGATTTTTCTTTTTCTGATAGTGTTTTTCGGATTTGCTTGTTATGCGCAGCAAGAGGAAGAAAAACCTACACCACAGCAGTTGAAAACTGCTGAAGAGACTGAGAGATTAATGAAAAGCACCAATTGGGATGATCCGGAAGAAGCCCGGCAAGCGCGGATAAAACTCGGTATTCTTTTTCAACAAGCCGATAAAGAGGCAGGTATTACCACCAATGAATTTCCACTGGATACTACCCTGCAGGCACCCATAGTTATTGGTGCTGAAATGGCTGAGCAGCTTACTAACGAAATTCTGCGCGATTTTGAAATGGAGGAGGAAGTGGTTGGAATTTCCGATGAGTATTATAAGGAAACCACTTTTCTGGTGATTGATCTGGAGAACCCGGAACCTGGATTTACATTGGCTGACCTGAAGAATTTCCCAAATGTGCAGGTGTTATTTATAAATGGGACCAAATCGGGTGTTGAAATTGATTTGAATTCGCTCTTAACGCAGCTTGCAGATAAACCTGTTACCGAGTTTTACCTGGTGCGGAATTATGCCGGAACCCGCTCTATTCCTGAAAGTATTGGTAACTTAACCAAGTTGAAAAAACTGGCACTTTACGGAAATCAAATCAGTTTATTGCCCAATTCCATTCAAAATCTGACTAACCTGGAGGAATTATACCTTGATGTGAACCCAATTGAAAGATTACCGGAAGGTATCAGCCGGCTGAAAAACCTGAAAATGCTAGGCATTGCCAAAACCGGCATCAGCGAAAGTGAAAGAGCACGGATACAGAAATTAGTTCCTGACTGTAAAATTTTGACGAAATGAGAGCTTCATTGTTAATTATTTTCTTGTGCTGGTTTGGTATTGTTTCATTTGGCCAAAATTTACCTGAGATTAGCAGACCTAAAATACTGATTATAGGCTCAGCAAAGGATGGTATAAAGAATTTTTCTGCCGACGATATATCAGGACTTTTTGAAGATCAGGTGCAAGATGAATTAAAGCAACAGATTACCTGTGCTGATTTTATGACTTATCAAGGTATAAAGCAAATGATGATGCTTGATCGTACAAAAGCTATTTTGACCAATGACATAGAAGGTAATCTTTCGATGATTGCCGGAGCGATGGGATGCGATTATCTTATTTCTTTGGGCGGGTACAGGATTGGAGATGATTATTATCTGACGGGTTCAACCTCAATCACAAGAAATTCAAAGGTGGCTACCAAGGGGATTAATACAACCGACAAAGATCATTTTATTCAGGCAATGCGAAAATATGCACAGGATTTGGCGAGGGATCTGTTAGCCAGAGGAATATGCCCTTACTTAGGGACGATTAGCATGTACACAGAAAGAACCAGTGACGAGATTCACGAAACCGGAAGCCGCTGCGGAAAAGACAATTCGGGATATTTCAGAGGAACCATAAAGAATAGTTACACGTATGTTGAAAAATTAGATCTGGAGAAGAAAGGGAAAATTGCGGCAGAAGGTTCTTTGAATGCCAGTAGTATAGATGAGAAAATGAACCGCGAGGTTAAATCAGGCTGTGTGAATTGTTGGACATACGAAGGTAAAGATGTAACTGGAATTGATATGACTAATTATACCAGTTCTGATTATACGGTGGTTATCAGGGAGGAGTTTAAAGTGGATGGATTGGCTCCGTTAAAAGATGGTTCAAATACATCAAAGAAGTTCCCTGCTGAAGTTAATATTGAATTTGACACGATTCAGGGCACTTATATGGTAGTGGTAAAAGCCGTATCACAAAAAGGCGAATATGTAAAATCGAGAAAAGTTACCAATGTTACCGAATGCCGGAAAGATCCTGAGCCCGATGAAAAAATAACCTATGGATATATTGTATCAGTTAAAAGTACCTGGGGGCCATTTAAAGGAAAGCCCACGGATAAAATATTGAAGGATACGAAAACTGAGACCGATAACAATAAAATTGATGGCGTCCAAACAACCTACACCAGCAAAGTTAATTTCTCGTTTAGCCGATAGAAATAAATCATCATTTAAAACAAGGATATGAAAAATATAATTGCTGACGCTTTGAACGATGTTTTTCGATGTAAAAAATTGAAATATATTTTTATTTCTATCCTCATTTTCACTATTTCACCCTATACTTTTTCGCAGGATAAAAGCGACTTAGCGACCTATCCCGGTAAGTGGATTTATACCAATAATAACGAGTCGGCGGAGTGGTTTGGCGCGCGCTATTACAAAATGACTGCGACTGAATTGGAGAAATACCACGCCACTACTGAAAAATTGGTCAATTACCTGCATCAGCAACCCATAGCTCAAAATCCCCTTGGCGTGAATCTGAATGTACAGTCCAGGGCTTTTTACAACCATTATAATCATGTCCAGGCATCAAGCGAAAGAGTGAAAGCCGAAATCTTTGTCCCATTTTGCAACCTTATCCATAATAATGGAAAGATTGATAATGCCTGTACGGAGGTATCCTATATTCAACTGAGAACCAATGATGAATCTGCTGTTTACGAAACAGCCATGAATTTTGATAAACTGGATGACAAGAAAGCCCTTAATCAATTCAAAGAGATTTTTTGTCTGCCTAAAGAATTTATGGATATTGGCAGTGGTGTGTTTCTTTATAATTGGTATTACGAGAACCGGATTGTTGTTGCCCGCAACGATCGCCCCCTCTGGATGCCCGTTACAAACAAAGAGTACATCACCCGAATGATGGTCTATTATAATGCATCTTTAAAAGAGGGTTTAATCCCTCAAATGGTGATAGATGCCTTAAAAAGTGAAATAGATGCTATTCCTCCCCAGATGATGATGATGCCTGCTTACATTAATGGCAATTCAGAAAGGCCTCTTACCGGAATATGTACCAAGGAAGAGGACTCCAAAAGTGCACTTTACAAGATTAATCCGAACTATTTTGATCCTTCACTCCCGCGAACAAGTGTACAACTGATCACCATCACCATGGAAGGTCATGCGGATTATCCCGAATGGGGAGAAATTAATGCCCACAGGGTTTGGGAATTCATTGCAGGGCTGAAAGGAAGTGATTTAAGAAAATTGCTGGATGTAAAGTAAATAAATATCACAAATAGATGTCAATTCCAAAATCAAAGCAATTCATTATCTGCTGCCTGTTTTTCATTGCAAACTCTTACTATCCGGTTTCAGTACAACATATTAAAAACGAATTTTTTCAAGGAGTAAAGAATATTTCCAGCGAAATTTCCCTATATTTACATCACTAAGATATATAACAAGTCCTGCTGCAAAACCCCTTAAAACAGGGATGTGATACGAAATGACCTGATGTAAATTTGTTTAGACCAAACATATCAACTCAATTTCTAATTCATTAAACTTTAGGATCATGAAAGCACTTGTTGTAACATTCCTGGCATTCTTTTTATGTGGGTTGTGGATTGATGTTTCGGCTCAGATCATCAACGTCCCCAAACGTGTTCAAAACAAAGTTGTTAACCGGGTCAACCATAAAATTGACCGTGGAATTGATAAAGGGCTTGATGCCATTGAAGACAGCATTACCGGTAACAACAAGAAAACAACCACTCCTGCAACACAAAAAACCGATCCGAAACAAACCGGAACTACCACCGCAGCCTCCGATGCTAAAGTCGACTCAAAGCAGGACCAGCCTGCCATGCAAACGTATTCCAAATACGATTTTGTCCCTGGCGAAAAGGTAATTTTCTATGAAGATTTCAGCCAGGATGCCATAGGTGATTTTCCGGCTTTATGGAACACAAATGGCTCTGCCGAAGTAGTAACAACCAACCTTTATCCGGGAAACTGGATGAGATTTATCATGCGTGAATGCGTATGGACTGATGCTTTGCTCAAGTTACCGGATAACTATACCATCGAATATGATGTTATTCCAATAGCCGGTGAGGATAAAAAAAACATGGCAGGTTGGAATATGAGGTTAATGCAGGCCAGAAATGTAAAATCATGGGACCATGGCACTGTTCCCGGACAAGGCGGATACTGGTTTTCGGTCGAATATTATGGCAGGCCAAGTTATGGCACCTGGTTGTATGGAAGTGAATGTGAACAACTTAAAACCGGAAGTTACAAAGATGGGGAAGAGTTTAAAGAAAAGATTAACCAAAAATACCATATCGCTATCTGGGTTCAGAAAACAAGAGTTCGCCTGTATCAGGATCAGAACAAACTCTTTGATAGTCCTAAAGCATTTCCCACCGGTTGTGTGAAACCCGACAGGCTCAGGTTCGAAGAAGGCGCAGCAATGATTTCCAACATACGCATAGCAGTTGGCGCTCCCGATATGCGCAACAAGTTGATGACCGAAGGTAAATTAGTTACTTACGGTATTTATTTCGATGTAAATAAGGACGTTGTAAAACCTGAATCGTACGGAACATTAAAGGAAATTGCCGCTATCCTCAACGAAGTGCCCGATGTAAAAGTTAAAATTGTTGGCCATACCGACAGCGATGGCGCTGATGCAGCCAACCTGGACTTGTCGAAGCGCCGTGCAGCATCCGTTAAGAATGAATTGGTAAAATCATTCAACGTTAAAGCTGATCGTCTGGTAACCGACGGTCTGGGCGAAAGCCAGCCGGTTGCACCCAACTATACTCCTGCCAATAAAGCACTCAACCGCAGAGTGGAGTTTATTAAGATGTAACATAACTGGTGAATGCCGGATAAAAGCACCTTTCAACTTTAGGTGCTTAAAAATCAAGTTTATAAAGATTTATAGATTTGAAACGGAATATTAACAGCGATAATTCCACCACTGTACATCTGAACAAAGCATGAATTGAACCTGTTTACTTCCATTCCGAACCATAAACTAATGAAGTATTCATATTTAACTGACATTTCCAGCAATTACACGACACTAATAATTTCATCAAAATGAAGATTATTTTGATATTGTCAATGGTCCTCTTTGTGATTTTCCTGGCATCAATAACAAAAAGTGCTGAGTGTCAAAACATTTCGGTTATTGAATGTAAAGCCGGCAAACTTAAAGTTGGTGATATAAAAGACTATGGCGCCAACCTTAGGTATCTGGTCCAGGGAACACAGGTGGTTGAACATGGAGTTTGCCTGGCAACCAATTCAACATTTACAGAGAGTTTTATTACGTTTTGCGGTTACAAGGGAGAAGCAAAGGATATTCTTCCATCAACAGAGTATGTAAAAGTAACAGCTTCGGGACTTGAACCGAAATCAAAGTATTATGCCAATGTTTATGTAATCAATAAAAAGGGCAAAATATTCTATGGCACCAGCCCTACTTTTATCCTCACAGGTGATCCCGAAGCTTCCAAAAGGCCAGATCCTTCTGACGGGCCGAAAAAAGAATATTATGCCAATGGCAAACTGATGCGGGAATTTACCGTGAAAGGAGGAGCGCTGAACGGTGTCTATAAGATGTACAGCGACTCAGGATATCTGATTACTGATCAGTTTATGAAAGACGGGATGACTAATGGATATTTCAGAACTTACTACAAAAATGGAAACCTTCGGGGCGAGTCAAACTATATAGATGGCATGCCCATCGGAAGCAGCACAGAGTATTACGAAAAAGGTACTCTCAAATTGGAAATGAATTGCAGTGGTGAAGCTCCAAATCTCACTTGCCAGAGCAAGGAATATTACGAAGAAGGAACATTAAAGAAAGAAAGCAAAACAGGCGGAGGCGAATTTATCAGTTCTGTCAGTTACGATCAGGAAGGAAGGGTAAGATCTGAAGATACGCCTGGCAGAAGTGTTTCGTATTGGTACGATATAAACGGTGTTCGTCACGTTTCAATAAATGGCGTGGAACAAAAATAGAGTGTTTGATAATTTGAAATTGAATAGAAAACATACAAAAAAAGGATTTCATGAAAGTATTACTGCCGCTACTATTAGCATTACTCCTCGGTGCTTCCGTGTTCCCACAAAACAATCCCCCCACAATGCCATCTGGTATGACCCCGGAAATGCTTGAAAAGATAAAGAAAATGATGCCGCCCGGAACAATACTGCCTCCGGGAATGGAGCAATATGGTAATACTGGCGAATCGGGAGGCGTGAAGCCGCTTATTCAAATGCCGCCGGTACAGACATATGAGTATAATTCACAGTCGTCAGGTGGTGGTGGGACAACTCCGGTGTTTGGCTCAGGAAGGAATGAAGCGCAGAGGAAAGCTGCCGTGGATGCCGTTGACGCAGCACTCGAACTAAAACCCTATATTCTGCCTAAAAAAGAGGATGCTCCTACCAAGAATTTCATGCTGCATATGGCGGAAACCCGGAGCAAGGCTGCTCATCAGAAATTCGGGCCGGATGACCTTTCTGCATTTTCGCAGGTCATAACCTGGGTTCCCAGCTTCGATGGCCTTCATCCTCAGCCTGGGAAAGCCAAAGAGATGTCTCTTCTTGTTTCAACGTCAACTAATTACCTCAATTTGCCTCAATTTATACTGGCGGTTTCTTCAGCAGTTTTTGCCCTTGATCCCGAAAGTTCAAATAATGCAAATAATTTCGCTTCCGGTATTATAACAGCAGGTGAAAGGTTGAACCCACCCCCGGTAAAAGCGGAGATACTGGCTCCATTCCGTAAAGATGCAGAGTCCGCGTTTTTATATGCTATGGCAATTTCAATGAAAGATGATGCCTGGAATAGTGAGAGCCTGACACCAATCATAAACTTAGGCAACCTGTATATTGATATGCACAAGTTGGAAGAAGCCCGTTCCCTTTTCCAGGTAGCGCGCAAACTGGATCCGTTATCCTGGGATGCAGCTTTGGGAATGGCGGCCTATTTTCATGCCATTGGTCAACCCGATAAAGCGCTGGCTATACTCGAAGATGACAAGCTGAATAAGCCGGTATCGCTGATGATTGCAAAGAAATCAGCCAAGGCGCTCGAAAAGAGCGAGCCCTATGCTGATTTGCCAATCGATTCACCCGAAGAGAAGTACGAAAAGGGGATTGAAATTATGACTGCGGAACCGATCATGACATCCGCCGATTTTATCGCCCAGATTGATCAAAGTGAAAAGAATAAAATGCGGTATTTTATTGAGCATCTGCCCCCTGCAGGCAGCTATTCGGTTCCGAAAATAAAAAAGCTTACCCAATACTCAACACTTAAAGCGATTTCGGGACCACAGGGTATCAGCGCTCTCAAGGATTTTGTCGAGATGGTCGGGAATTTCTCCATATCATCTGCTGCATCAACCAGCAAACAGCAAATGGAATGGTTAGCCAAAATGGGGTTAAAAATTGATCCCGGTGTTGATATGGAGGATGTGGCTAAGCATCCTGAGAAATACAAGGATAAACACCTCGAAAACAATGTAAAAGTTACAGGCAAGGAGGAATTTCTGGCGAATATGGAGGAGATGAAAAAGCAGTTGCAAGTAGCTCAAAAAGACCTCGCGGCCGGCAAAACTACTTCGCTGATTACTACTGTGGGACAGATTGATCCATTCTTTAACATACTGCTGATTGATCCGGAACAGTATGCCGATCCAATGAATATTCTTATTCAGAAACACAACTTCGCTGTTTACAACCGTAAAAAACATCTGTATGAGATGTATTTGTATAAGGTGAATAAGAAGACGTATCAGAATGTGATGGATGATGTGCAAAAAGCGCAGAAAAAAATTGGTGAATTGACCAAGATGGAAGCAGCCGAACTGGAACAATTTGAAAAACAGTATGAAGCCGCAAAGACGAATAACACAAGTGGCACTTTCCCTGATGCGGAATGGAAGTTAAGAAGGCATAATATACACACTAATTATTTTAACCAGTTCAATAACGCTGCAGAAGTTGGATTCGGTTCAGCTGCCAATACAGTTTCCATCGCTTATATGCAGAGGATTAAGCCAACTGCCGAAGGATATTATTTTGATGTGATCCGTCATATCGCGCTTATTTCCGATCCGGAAGTCAGGGATCAAAAGGATGCCGAACTTAAATCTAGCATAAACATGGCTGTAACATGGGCATTACAGACTGTTATGATAGCTCATGGATCTTTCTCTTATTCCGATGACTGGGATTGCTCGTGCGATGTCGAAGCCCTTATCCGCCAAAGGGAAGAAGAGGATAAAGCTATCCATGAAGAGGAAAATGCCCGGATTATGCGGAACAAGGCTGCTAAAGCAATGTTCGACTCGGGTGAAATCCCGAAGTCCTCGCCTTTATGGAAAAAACTCGACTCGTTTGTTGATGAATACAACCTGGGTTTTATTAAAGTGAGGTCGTCATGTGCTCAAACTGTTGTAAAACTCAATACGGATATATTGCCTATCCCTGGAATTCCGAAGCTTTTTGGTTCAATGACTACTAGCGAAAATACCGGTGCCACCGAGTATGAAGGTGGTATTAAGGTAGGCATAGGAGTTCAGAAAAATGGAGTGAATGTTGGAGCCAATATTGGGCTGAGTGGTACCGTTTCCACCGATGGGCAGGGTGTTGTTAAGGATTATTCAATAACCCCAAGTGCCGATCTGAGTGTAAAAGTCGGAAATACAGGCGTTACGGTGGGCGGTAGCCTTACTTTCGATAAAAATGGTGATGTCAGGGATTCAGACTTCTCAGCTGGTGTAAGCCAGGACTTTAAGAATGGTTACGGAACTGAGGGTAAACTGGCTTTCGAAGCTTCTACAAAGCGGGGATGTACCTTGTCGGGCAACGTGGAGCACGATGTAAGCGTAAAACCTCCTAAAGATCCGAATGATAAAAGCAATGAAGATAAAATTAAACCCATGGACAACACAGAAGGTAAATTTTTTAAAAAATCAATCTGGCCGGGGAAATATGTAATAGCTAAATTCTAAAGGAAAAATATTGGAAATCAACGCGTTGATTGCTTTGCTAAAATGTACTGCATTAAATTAATTTACAAAATAGAAATTAAATATAAGCCTCCTTACTTGAAAAAAAATCAGATTTTTCTTATTTTTTAAAAACTAATAATCAAAACCAAATATTATGAGATCAACAATGACAATTTTATTCTTTTTCATGGCAATAATGCTCATTCAGGCGCAAACAAATCCCGAACTCGTGGTTATAGAAATGCCTGTAATTACAATTTCTGTCTGTAAAAAGGAAGTGAGAGAGCAATTTCTGAAGAGAGTGGACAAATTAAAAACTGAAGTGGCTGATGAAATCAGTCGCAGGAAAGCTGATGCTAAAAAAAGTCAAAAAGGATTTGATGAACAGGCTGCAAAAAACATGTCGAACCAGGCGGGGTATCCTGTTTCGGATGCTGATATGCAAAAAATGAAAAAAGCCAGTAAGGAAGAAAAACAGGCCATGGCCATGGCCATGATGAATCAAAACATGAATATGCCGGTTGATGAAGCCAAAAAAGCCGGTAAAATGAGTAAGGAAGGCCAGGCGGCCTATGGTGAAGCTATGTCATCCGAAATGATGGCCGGTGCCCAGGCCAATCCGGATAAGAATAAAGCAGCAAATAAAAATAACATGAGTATGGCCGAAATGGCGATGGAACAAAGCCAGCTTGTGCAAAAAATACAATTAAAATCACAAAAATTTGACGAACAACTTATAGAATTTAATAAACTCAAAGAAAAGAACAGAATTGTATACGATTCGTGTCTTAGTAAGGTGGAACGAGAATATGCAAATAAAGAAAACCATACCTTGGGAGACGAATATTATGAATCCATCAAACTACAAAAAGAGACCTGCTATCAGACTTATTGCGGTTTTCTGACTCCCAAATACGCAAGTATCCTTCTGGAAAGATTTAATACTATTGTTGCTTTAGGCGACGATTATAACCGCATGGATGTTCTTGAAAATGAGCTTTCCAGCGCGACAGCCGGCTCAAAAAAGCAGATTTCTGAACCTGGCCTTAAGTACCTGGAAGCATTAATGGATTATATTGTTCACCTGGAAGAGTTGCCGTAAAAGGAGATTCGGAAAATCAATCTTACGTTAATTAAAAACAGTATGATTTTTTTTGGCTTTTTGAGAATTAAACTGATATTCCGGACTATGAAATTTTTCACACTTTTTATACTTCTGATTGCTTTTGCCTGCAATGCCATGGCACAGCAGGATGCGGCTGCTATTAAGAAAAAGATGGCCCAGATACGGTCAACAACCAACTGGGAAGATGCTGCTGCTGCTAAAAAGGCCAATGAGCAGATCAAAGAGCTTTCGAAACAACTGATGATGACTGGGAATCCGCAGGGAGAACAGCCGAAAAACCAGTCCGAAGCTGAAGCTGAGCAGGCGAAAAAGGATGCTGTGGATGACAAAATGAATAATTGGGGACAGTTAATGAAAAGTGCAGAAGGTGGAAAAAGTGCCGATGTGTTTCTTGCAGAGCCGGTTCGTGAACAGATTAAGGATGAATACAAGCAAGAGGAATCGAATAAAATAAAAGGCAAAGCAGTTCTTGAAGAGATGACTTTTTTATGTATCAACATGTCCTCACCTACTGTTCAATTGCTGATTGATCAGATGGAGAATTATAAATCGATAAGAATCCTGGTTATTACATGTGAAAAAAGCGGTACAGCCGTCGATCTCGAAGCTTTAATCGCCAAAGCAAAAAAATACCCATTGCAACAATTGTACATCATAAACTTTAAAAACTCTGTGACCAAAGTGCCTAAGTCCATCAGTAATTTTCATGACCTGAATTTGCTGGCATTATACAACAACAAAATCAGCCAGTTGCCACCCGAACTCAATACACTGGTATCATTAAAAAAACTTTATGTTGATATGAATCCTGTTTCAATTCTCTCACCGGCCATCAATAAGCTGAATAACCTGGATACATTAGGTATTGTAAAAACGCTTATTACTGACGCGGAACTGGGCAGAATCAAACAGCAATTACCAAACTGTAAAATCCTACTCAAATGAGAAAACACATTATACTGCTGATGTTACTCTTTTATCTTAGTTCAGGAGTGGCAACAGCGGCAAAAACAAGGTTTTTTATTGCAACTTCCTGGAACAACCAGGCTGCAACCGGATACTTTCCCCATTTTGAAGTAATGTTTGCCAATGCATTGAAAAAAGAATTTCCTTGCGTCGAAACGATGAGTGACAATTCAATTTTGACTCTCCTTGAGCATGAAAAGCAAAAACAGTTTTTAGGGGCAGGTGATTATGAAGAATTATCCACAATTGGCCAGGCCATGGGTTGCGATTACCTGGTTAGCCTCAAAGTTCAGGTATTGGGAACTACTACTTTGATTACTGCATTCTGTGCTGATACCCGAAAATCAAAAGTTATTTCACGGTCAATGGCCAGTGTTGCTGATGGAAGCTCAGGTATTAAGGATATGGAAAAGGTTTCAAAAGAGTTGGTTGAAGGGCTGAAATCATATGAAATATGCCCGTTTACAGGGCCAATTAATGTTGAAGTTAAAACTGAGCGCAACGATAAAAAGACCGAATCTTACGCTGTTTATTGCAACGGTTTAGATGGCCTGTACAAATTGGATGTTACAACAAAAAAAACCAGCGATAGTGATTGGAAGCTAAATAAAACAAGTAAAAACCGGATAATTGGTTCAGTTACATATACCTTGCAGGAAGAAACTGAAACTGAAGAACATAACGACTGCCACACCTGTACCTCGGGTCGCCTGGGGCCTCGACTGTATAAAGAAACAGTGTTAAAAACCGCAAAAGTGGAAGGCCTTTCCAACGAAAGTATTGCCGACAACCAACAAATTGAGGATGCCCGCGCTGAAATTACATTTCTGAATAACGGAACCTACACATTAAAAGTAAAAGCTGCCTCCAGAAAAGGAGATATGAAACTCAGAACCGAAAAAAAGGCCGAAGGAACCTGTGATAATCAAAATCCTCCTCCCGTAAGCATTGATAAAAAAGCAGATGTGCCTTTGGAAGAAACAACTTTCGGGCCTTTTCCCGGAACTTCGCTGGATAAGGTCCTCAGCCACAAAGATACCTATTCAACGATAGACCCGGTAACTAAAGAAAAAACTACCATTACGTATGATTTTAATTTAAAGAGGGATTAATAATTAACAATCTCTGCTGAGGTTTGTCGATACAATGGATATCCGTTTTTTTGCGATGTAATCTTAAATTCAATCAAACCGGAAGACCTGGCAGGATTGATTATGAAAAGGAAATAACTTATTTAATCAGATAAAAACCAAACTCTCTCAAGATGAAATCAAACAAATTAGTTGCCCTGGCAATCTTATCAACGGCCACTCTGCTTTTCTCCTGCAAAAGCAAAACCTCAGAAACATCAGCTACCAGTGAAAATCCGGCAGCAACGGAAACAGCAACTCCCAAAGGCAAGTATGCCATTAAATCGGGCATTGTCGAATACAAAACCCAGATGATGGGCATGGATATGAAACAGACTCTTACTTTCGACGATTATGGTCAAAAAGAAGCTACCGATATGGAAGCGGATATGATGGGCGTAAAAATTCATACGGTAACCATTACTAAAGATGGTTATATCTATACGCTTGATATGGAAAAGAAAACCGGAACAAAAATCAGCGGCAAATCTCCGGATATTGATTTTGAAAACCTGAGTGAGGAAATGGTCAAGGATATGAACCTTAAGAAAGAAGGTACCGAAGAATACCTGGGCAAAACCTGCGAAAAAATGAGCATCGATTACACCAAAATGAAGATGAAAGGCACCTTCCTGGTTTACAAAGGAGTTGCTCTTAAATCGGATACCGATATGGGAACCATGAAAATGCAACTGATTGGAGAGAAATTTGTCGAAAACGCTGAATTACCGGCTTCGAAATTTGAGGTTCCGGCGGATGTAAAAATTACAGAAAACAAATAGAATTATCTGCGCGGTAAGAACTTAAAAAATGAAAAAACTATTTTTAAGCATACTTCTTATTACACTTGCAACCAGAGGCCTGTATGCGCAAAACGAAATAAACTGGCTTCCTGATCAACCAGGAAAATGGTCGTATCATCATAAATTATATGGCCCGATTGAGGACTATAAACTTTCAACTGATGAAATTACCAGGTTCAAACACAAGATTGATACCATAATTGAAACGCTTCATCAAAACCCGATTCTAAAAAATCCGGTCGGGTTTGAACCTTCGGTAAATGTCCGGATTATTGATGAAAACGTTGGGTTTGTGCATGCGCCTTTGACAAAATTAATTGTTGGTGCGAGGATAGCAATACAGTTCTGCCCTTATTATAAGGATGAATCCGGAAACATTAAAAAGCACTGTATGGAAGTTTCGAGTTGTGAAATATCATCCAACTGCCCGAAGTTTACAGCCGAATCCTATATACATTTCAAAGGCGATGGATACCACGAAGAGCTGTCTGATGCTGCACTAAAGCTTAACAGAATATTTTTAAAGCCCCCGGTTGTAAAAGAACTGGCCGAAGGCGTTACAGCTTATAGCAATGGCAAAATTATTATTGCCGGCACAGAGCGGCCCTATTGGATTCCGGTTACAATCGGTGAGCTTTTTGGCCTCCAGTTGAATTATTATGAGCTTGATTATAAGTTGAACAAGGATGAAGGTATTTTGTATGTGATTGATGCAATTAAGAAAGAAAAAGCAGCCTTTTCTGCTCAAGAACTCAATTTTCCTGCCTATCGGGATAACAGTAATATTTCATCTATCACAGCTGATGCCAGAGGAAATCAGTATATGCAGTTTAATCCTGATTATTTCGACAGATCGCTGCCGCGCACCAATCTGCAAATACTTACGGTGCACACTTTAACAGAAGCTTTTACTGACAATTGCGAGTACACGGATTTGGCTCAAATAAGGCACTCTGAGTTCGTTAAACAGGTTGATTTCAATGCCTTGAAATTGTTGCTTGATGTGAAACAATAGAAATATTATGAACCGAACATGACAAAATCAACCTGTTTTGACTCAGATAAGGATGATATTATTTTGTCATGGAGTTCCATCTGACCCGTTAAAAATACCTGCGAAGCAAGCATTAATACCGCTGAAAATAAGTAATGAATCAATACTGTCCTAAACGTTTTGTAATTGAAGTAAAGGTATAAATATATCAGGGTTTTAGGTTTCAATTTATTCGTTTTCAGAAAAGAACCCCTTGTATCAGGTTTTGCGTTTTATCTATACCCACATCTTCTTCAAAT
>CAIRMR010000052.1 GCA_903879715.1 uncultured Bacteroidales bacterium | reverse complement strand
TTTTCCTTCAGCTCTAAAACCTCAAAACGCTCAATCATCCACAACTGAATGACCACTGAATGACCACTGATTGACTATTGTCCTTCAGCTCTAAAACCTCAAATCACTCAATCCTCAACAACCGAATGACCACTGAATGACCACTGATTGACTATTGTCCTTCAACTCAAAAACCTCACAATACTCCATCATCAACAATTGAATGACCACTGAATGACAACCGAATGACCTTTTCCTCTGCAATCCCTCTTCCCACATGAACGAATCCAACCTCCATACCTACCAGCTTAACATCATAGATCACATCCTTACTCATCCATCCTCCGGCATTTTCGTCGAAATGGGCCTCGGCAAGACCATTGCTACCCTCACCGCCGTTTCCCGTCTCATGTACGACTCCTTCGAGATAAGAAAAGTCTTGGTCATTGCTCCAAAATTCGTTGCCGAAAATGTCTGGTCCACTGAAACCGATAAATGGGATCATACCCGTTTTCTCAGGTTATCATTGGTTACAGGTACTGAGAAGCAAAGGATAAATGCCCTAAATGCTGCAGCAGATATTTACATCATCAATCGCGAAAATGTAGCATGGCTAGTCGGGCATTATCGATCACTTTTCCCTTTCGATATGATCGTCATAGATGAACTGTCCTCCTTTAAATCTCCAAAAGCTCAGCGCTTCAAAGCACTCCGTCATGTCCTTCCACACATCAAACGCATTGTCGGCCTTACCGGCACCCCGGCACCCAACGGTCTCATCGACCTCTGGAGCCAGCTCTACCTGCTCGATCAGGGCAAAAGTCTCGGGAATCGCCTTACCCTGTTCAGGGATAAATACTTTACTCCTGGCAGGCGTAATGGTCCGATCATATTTGAATACAAGCTAAAACCTGGAGCTGATCAGCAGATTCACCAGGCAATATCCGGGATCTGCATCAGCATGAAATCAGCCGACTATCTTGAACTTCCGGGCCGCATTGACCATTACCTCAAAGTCAAACTGGATAAAGACACGATGAAAAAATACACGGATTTTGAAGCAACTCTAATGCTTGAATTATTGCAAGGTCATGAGATTACAGCCGTCAACGCCGCTGTTCTCTCCGGTAAGCTCCGCCAATTTGCCAACGGTGCTGTCTATGACGAAAATCATAATTATATCGAACTCCACACCGCTAAACTTGAAGCCCTCAAAGAACTCGTCGAACAGGCAAATGGAAATCCTATCCTGATCTTTTACGAATTCCGTCACGATCTCTCCCGTATTCTTGAAACCCTGAAACCCTGGAACCCTGAAATTTTCGGTAATGATACAATGAAACGCTGGAACAATAAAGAGATAACAGTACTGCTTGCCCATCCAGCCAGTGCCGGCCACGGCCTCAATCTCCAATACGGCGGCAACACTGTCATTTGGTTTGGTTCGAATTGGAGCCTCGAACTATATCAGCAGGCTAATGCCCGCCTTCATCGTCAGGGTCAATCTAGGCCTGTCAATGTTTATCATTTAATCACTGAAAACACCATCGACGAAGATATTATAAAATCTCTTGCATCTAAATCATCCGGCCAGGATTCCCTGATGAATTCAATCAAAGCCAGGCTGGCAAAAAGTATATCTTGTTAGTCTATGCCTTTCATCCGCATCAATCAATGTTTCTCAATCCTCGTCCTCCCCGGATTCATCCCAGGTCACCCAAAAAACCTTCACACTTGCATCGACAATTAAGTTTTCATTCCTTACCTTCATCAACTTCAAATGCTTGAGCACATTATTAATTCCTTCCTGTGATTGAATTTAACACTTCTATTTAAAAGTTCACTAACCGGATTTTATTAATGCAAACTTGTTAACTTCGTGCTTCGTTTGATCGCATTCTTTTAATTTAGTGCATTGTATTACAGCAGCGTCAATATATTTATCAATGAGAAGTGAGGTATTTTCAAATATCAGTAAAATTATAGAGCGGGATAGTAAGTCTACTACGTATAAATTTGCCTTGTTGCGCGGTGTCATTGACATCATTCAGGAAAATTCTCCTTTTATATCATTCAGTAATGACAGGATGTATTGTCCAACAGGCTTGCTTATTGAAAAATGGATGCTTTACTATTATCCTGTCTTGGAATCAGCAACCTATATTCCTCAGATTAATGGCGAAGCAAATCTGGCTTTTGGCAATCAGTTTAAGAAAATAATTTCTGCTTATATCAATTCAGGCGGATTCTCTGTTTTCTATAACGACTTGAAAAATAAAGGAATACCAAATAATCTGAAATCAGATTTCATAGCATTAGCGAAAAAGTTAAGTGACACAATCACGAAGATGCCTATGAAATATATTGGCCGTTCAGTCAGTAATCATTACTATACGATTTTTGAATTTGAACCAGGTAAAAGGATCAAGACCAGCCAAAACATTGATGCTGAATTCCTTATTGATAATTTTGGTTCATTTTCAATTCCTATTGACTATCACGAATCATTTAAATTCCTGGGAAGTTTCATAAGTGGACAGGATTCAATTCTTTTTAAATGGGCTGAGTTCTCTGTTAATGCGTCAGGAAAAAATCTATCTGTTGAAAAAGTTATTAATGAGGTTCTAAAAAGCCCAATCACACTTAGGGATGTCGAAGAATCAAAAAAGATTTACAAAGCGATATTGAAAAAAGAAGGAAAAGTATTTTGTGTCTGGACAGGAAAAGAAATAACAAATTATGATGTTGACCACATGATTCCATTTTCAATATGGCGAAATAATGATTTATGGAATCTATTACCTTCTCAGCCAGCTACCAACAATAAGAAACGTGATAAAATTCCTTCTGTTGAGATGATTGAAAAAAGAAAGGACCTAATTCTTCATTTTTGGGGTTTATTGAATGAAAATCAATCGCAAAGATTCCAAAAAGAAATAAAATTAGCTTTGCTTGGAAATAGTCCGGTTGGAGACTGGCAAAATATAGCCATCAAACAATTGCAGAGCCGTTGCGACTATTTAATTTCGAATCGCGGATATCAAGGATGGGAAATCTAAAGTCAAATATATTTAGTCATCTGACAGCTAAGGAAAGAGATTCTCTTTCTTTTCCTGCTAAGCTCTTATTGAATAAGAAGTTACTCCTCGGCGAGATGTTAGATTTTGGATGTGGATTTGGAAAGGATGTTGAGGTCTTTAAATCTAGGGATTTTAACATTATTGGTTATGATCCTTATTACTTTCCCGATTACCCAGCTAAGAAATTTGATACAATCATCTGCTTCTACGTTTTAAATGTTTTAATGCCAGAAGAACAAGCAAATGTACTGATTGAAGTTTCACAATTACTGAAACCGACAGGCAAAGCCTATTTTGCAGTAAGAAGAGATTTACAATATGAGGGTTTTAGAATTCATAAAATTCATCAGAAGCCAACTTATCAGTGTAATGTAAAATTGGGATATCAATCCATATTCGAGAATGAAAATTGTGAAATCTATGAATACCAACATTACAACCAATTTGAAAGAAAGGGAAATACTGATTGTGCATTTTGTAATCCGGAAAAAGAAACGGAATTGATTATGGAATCTGCTACTGCATATGCAATTTATGATAAATTCCCAGTTAACGTAGGTCATGCACTAATCATACCCAAAAAGCACATAGCCAACTATTTTCAATTAACTTTCAAAGAACAGTCTGCATGTTGGTTTATGCTAAATCGGGTGAAAGAAACTATCAACAATAAGTTTCATCCTGATGGATACAATATTGGTATCAACATTAGCGAGTCGGCTGGTCAAACAATTTCACATGTGCATATACACTTGATTCCACGTTATATTGGCGATGTAGAAAAACCAAGAGGTGGAGTGCGAGGTGTAATTCCAACTAAACAAGAATACTAGAAATTGCTAATGTGCTAAATATGAGAATATAAAGCATATAAAAAATTCTCAAAAGTCATTGCCGAAGGCCATAAAAATAACTCGAAACCCAAAACTCAAAGCAATACTCCGCAAATAGAATGATTGATGTAACTTGTGCCATAATTTTTAAAGGAAATAAAATATTAGTAACTCAAAGAAGTGAAATAATGAGTCTTCCATTAAAATGGGAGTTTCCTGGAGGAAAAATTGAATTGAATGAAACTGCTGAATATTGTCTGCACAGAGAAATAAAAGAAGAATTGAATTTAGAAATAAGTATCCTGCAAAGGTTAGAACCTAAACCCTTCGATTATGGTAATTTTAAAATTAACCTCATTCCTTATGTAACTAAATATGTAAGTGGCGACATCTCTCTTGCTGAACATAAAAGTTTTAAATGGCTTGAACCAGAAGAACTGAAAACATTAGACTGGGCTTTGGCTGATATTCCTGTATTAGAAGAATTTTTAAAATTACATTATGACACAACTTGGACTCTATGAGCAACTTATAAACAAACTGATCTCTTCCAAATTGAATAATTTGGATAGAAATACTTATTACATAAAAGAAAGTCCCATCGATAAAAATGAGGCATCAAGGCTGTTGTCTCAATACCTGGTTGAAGTAATTCGTTTTGCGCTCAATCTTATAACTGGAGACGACAGTATTGAAAAACAAATCGAGCTTTCAAACAAGATTATTTTTCTTTTGAGAACAGAACTGAAGGACGAGGAATTTGATGAAGATATAATAGCAACAGAAGCAAAGATGCTTTCTGCAATTTTTAAAAAGATCGATGCAAGATTCTCTGATTTCGACAAACATTTGAAAGAAATAACTCCTTATACTCGGTTATCTCAAAGCGAACTATTTACCGGAAACAATGCAGGTATATCTCTCGAAAGCGAAATCAAAAAAGAAATTCTTTCTTCAGATAAAATAAATTTCCTTGTATCGTTTATCAAATGGACTGGAATAAGAATTTTCGAGAAAGAATTATTTGAGTTTACCGAAAGAGGCGGTCAACTTAGAGTCATAACTACCTCCTACATGGGAGCAACAGATTTAAAAGCCGTAGAATACTTATCAGGATTAAAGAATACAGAGATAAAAGTTTCTTACAATACTGACAATGAAAGATTACATGCAAAGGCTTACTTGTTTTTAAGAAACACCGGATTTCACACGGGCTATATAGGGTCTTCTAACTTTTCTCGTTCAGCTTTAACAACTGGTTTGGAATGGAATCTTAAAGTAACAACAAGGGAAGCTGAGCACATTATTGTTAAATTCCAGAAAACTTTTGATACATATTGGCAAGATAAAGACTTTGAATTATTTGATAAAATTCACCATAGTGAGAAATTAAGAATTGCGCTAAAAAAAGAGAGAACTCACGGCAGGAACAACTCTGCTTCTTACTTCGATATCAAACCATTCCCATTTCAGGAGGAGATTTTAGAAAATCTTCAGACTGAAAGAATAGTTCACAACCGTTTCAGGAATTTAATTGTTGCTGCTACAGGAACTGGTAAAACCGTTATTTCTGCTTTTGATTTTAAAAACTTTAAAAAGCAGTATCCGAATTCAACACTTTTATTTGTAGCTCACCGCAAAGAAATACTGCAACAGGCGCAAGCAACTTTTCAAGGAGTTTTACGGGATAATAATTTTGGTGAGTTGTGGGTTGATGGAATTGAACCTGAAACATACAATTGCGTTTTCGCTTCCGTTCAAACATTAAATAACAGAATTGATAAATTAACCCTTTCAGAATCATTTTACGATTTCATTGTTGTTGACGAAGTACATCATATTGCAGCTTCAAGCTACCGACCTATATTAAATCATTTCAATCCTAAAATTCTTTTAGGTTTAACTGCAACACCAGAAAGGATGGATGGAGCAGACATTCTTGAGGATTTCTCAGGAACAATTGCTGCTGAAATCAGGTTGCCGGAAGCTTTAAACAGAAGATTGCTTTGTCCATTCCAGTACTTCGGAATTTCAGATAGTATCGATTTATCTCTGGTACAATGGCAAAATGGGAAATATCTTCCAAGTGAACTTACTCAAATCTATACGCACAATGATATAAGGGTTGGTGAAATAATAACCAATCTCAATAAGTACCTGAGAGATATTGATGATGTAAGAGCACTTTGTTTTTGTGTAACGCAGGAGCATGCTCAATACATGGCAGAAAAATTTACCCTCGCACAATTAAAAGCAGACTATCTGGTCAGTTCTAGGTCTGAATTAAGAGAAGAAATTCGCAGAAAGCTCCAGAATAAAGAAATCAATTACCTTTTCGTTGTTGATATTTTTAATGAAGGTATTGATATTCCAGAAATTGATACTGTTCTTTTCCTTCGTCCTACAGAAAGTTTAACTGTTTTTCTTCAGCAACTAGGAAGGGGATTAAGGCTTGCTGAAAATAAGGAATGCCTTACAGTGCTGGATTTTGTTGGAAATTCAAGACCGGAATATGATTTTGAAGGTAAATTCCGGGCATTGGTTGGTCCAACTAATACTTCGACTCCAAAAGAAATTGAAGATGACTTTCCTCATCTACCCTTAGGATGTACGATTGTTCTGGAGAAAAAAGCAAAAGATATTATTTTGCAGAATATTAAAAATGCAACCTCACTGAATATAAACCAATTAATTAACAAAATTCGAAACTACCAGTATCAAACTACTTTGCCGCTTTCACTCAAGAATTTTATGAACTTCTATCACATTCCATTACAAACTCTATATAAAAAAGGGAGTTGGAAAAGATTGTGCGTAACAGCAACACAAATTGAAGATTTTCCAGCCGTTAATGAAACTGAAATTAGCCGGGCTATTAGTAAAAAATGGTTGTCATGTAGTTCTACCTCTTACTTCCAGTTTATTCTATCTTTAGCCAGTATTAATTTTGAAATTAACCTGAACGAATTAAAGGATACAGAAAAGTCAATGGCTTTAATGTTGCATTATGATGTATGGCAAACTGCTGGCAGCTTTGATACGCTGGAAGAAAGTATCAGAACAATTGGTAGAAATAAAGTTCTGACCAGTGAAATTATTGAAGTCCTTGAAATTTTATTAGATAAGATCAATTTCTTAGAAAAAGATATTTTATTTCCTTACAATCAGCCACTAAAGCTTCATAGTCGATATACTAGAGATCAGATATTAGTTGCATTTAACATGTCAACATTTGAAAAAGTGTCATCAAACAAAATAGGTGTCGGTGTAGCTGAAAATAAGAACCTAAACACAGAAATTCTATTTATCGACCTTATCAAGTCCGAAAAAGATTTCTCTCCATCTACTCTGTATCAGGATTTTGCTATTAGTGATCGTTTGTTTCACTGGCAAACTCAGAATTCATCGAGACCTGATAAAGGGAAAGGCCTATCCTATATTAATCAACAAGTACTTAATAAGAAAATATTATTGTTTGTCAGGGAAAAGAATGAAGATGAATATAAAAATACAATTTCATATGTTTTTCTAGGAGATGCAAGATTTGTTGAATACACAGGCTCAAAACCAATGAGCATCACCTGGGAACTCAGTGAACCTATGCCGCCTTATTTCTGGAAAAACTCTGCGAAAATGGCTGTTGGATAATCGCAATTTGCGTTTGAGTGCATAGTGATGTGAATAACCTCTGGTGCACGTTTATAACGTATGTCGATATAATTTTTCTATCCATCATCAAATTCTCAAAATCGCACATTAACCCTAGTGTGCGATTGTAAAACATGTCGATATATCTTGCTGGCATGTGCTTACAACATGTTCTGTAATAATTTCTCCCGTTGATTCGCTTGTCTTATGCTATACATTATTCATTAAGCCATCATATAATAGAACTCTGTACTTATTAAAACCTTAAAATTAAAGTTAACAATAAAACTTTGATAGTTCTCAATTATAAAAATCTTCTTAAGTTTGACGGCTGAACAATTATCATATTTTGCGCAGATGAACTCTTAAAAAGTATCAATTTTGTGTATTAGTTCTTTACTTTAGTCTAACTTTTTCAATTAAATAAATTCCAAACTACAACTAGTTAAAACTTATTCTAAACTAACCAATATGAGCCAACAACTCGACGAGAAGAAGACTGCAATTGTTCCATTGATTGATAAGATGAGACCATATAATCCTGCTTTTGGAAGTTATGAAAGAAGTATGCTTAATCTGGATTTCAATTATTCTGTTAAACTCAGTAATGGTCGAATCGAAATAGCAAAAGAACTTATTGATGATTTTGAATCAAATCCGTCATATATTTCAGTTGATAGATTAAAAGCAGCATCAAGCAAATTTCTTCCCGATCTTCCAATTCATTCTCAACCAGCTCAACCACAACCTCAGCCACAAACTGAGCCTGTTTCAAAAACCAATACTCAAAAAACAAAATCAAACAAGAAATCAATTTGGTTTTGGACGGGACTCATTATTATCATTGTAATCGGGATAACTACATATATCGACAAACGAAGTAATGGTAATGGCAATGAAAACAGACTATTTTCAAATCCCTCTAGAGAAAAATCTCCGGAAGAGCTTCGTCAAGAGCTGGTTTCAAGAGAGCGGGAAAATCCTGTTAATTATCTTAAAATTGAGGGAACGATGCGAAACAACTTGATTGGGCTAAAAGTCCTTGAAGGTACAATCACTAATTCCGCTTCAATTGCTAACTTCAAGGATGTAGTAGTTGAAGTTACTTGGTTCACAAAAACGGATACAGAACTTAGTAAGGTCTACTATACAGTTTATGAATATGTAGGCGCTGGTAATAGTATTAGGTATAAAATAAAAGCTGATGCTCCAGGAGCAACTGGTGGTTTTCAGATTAATGTATCCTCAGCAACACCTGCAGAATAATTTTAATATTATACCTTCAATTTTCACACTGTATAATAACTATTGTCTTTCTTAGCTGTTCACAAACAACCTATACAGAGTGGATTCTGTATGCAATACACTACTACATTGATAAAATAGAACTTAATAACTTGTAAATTAACTCTTGATATAAAATGAAACTAACTTCTACTTCCCGCATATTACTTTCAGCAACTCTTTGTCTGATAGCTCAACTCGTAAAATCTCAGGAAGCTACTAAAACGTTTATCAAAAACGGGAATATCTATGTTCAATATGACAATGCTGAATCTCGTCAACTTACGGCCAAAGGCTTCGATTCGCAACCTATAATGGCTAATGATAAGTCATTTGTAATTTATCTACGCACCATTAAAAATCCTACTGAGCCTGAAGAGGGTGTAGAAATAATTGATGAAACTAAAATTGTACTTTATAATTTAAAATCATCAGTTGAAAATGTTATTGTTCAAGGCTGCAAGTCAGATGGTACAGGTAGCTCTCCAATTAATTATTCAGATTCAGATGAATATCCTTTTTCGGGCCTTTGCAACATTTCAAACCTTCAGTTATCCTCTGATGGCCAAAGAGTCTATTTTGAGACTTCTGCTTGGACAGTTTCAAATGCCATTCATTATTGTTTTATCCCTAGTAGAAAATTAGCCTTTTTTAGCTCAGGTTGGCTGAATAAAGTATTTCAGGATGGGAACCTTAATATTACAATTACTGATATTGAACAAAACAAAGGCAGATATACACAAGATTGGCTTTACGACAAAAATGGAGCTGCCATTGAAGCTATTGGGGAGAAAGAGTTTTAATTACCCTGTGATTTAAAATTGACCTTACTTTTGAAATTATCAATACAAAATTTACATCATCATTTAAATCATACCTTTCAACTTTAATAGCTCTACTTCAAATGAAAAAAATAATTATTAATATTTCATTGGTTTTTACTTTAATGTTAATATCAGATTCTGGATTTTCACAGAATTATTCGGAACAAGCAAAAGTATATTTTAGTAAATATCTGGACAGTAAGTCATACTTTGATCTGTGTATTAATTCTCTTCCTACACTTGAGGACTGTTCAATGGTTTTCAATAAAGAAAATGCGTATACTTTTTACGGATACATAGTTGATTTGAAAAAGAATATGCGGAATCAACAAAAAACTGAGCTTGAAAAATATGCAGATATCAAAGTGGGATCATTCAGTATCTCAGATATTTCCCAGGGCAAAGGTAATTACGCTGGTGGAATGAAAAATATAGTGAACAAACTTCAACCAAATGTGGTTTTTTATAATATTACACTTTTACGTGAAATAGGTAATACCTCAGGCATATCTTATGAATATTGGGTTAAAATAGAAGGGCGTTGGGTATTTTTCCCTAAACCTTGGAGAATATTCTCATCATAGCCTTCCTCTACTGGCACCCATTTGTAACGCATGTCGGTACTATTTTTCTATCCTGAATTTCCGTCTCATAATCAACAAGATATACTCAAGTGTTTAACCACCTTATAAATCTCCTCCTGCTGCGACGAGGCATGTAGTTATGTTATATTTACTCCATTGCTAGAGAAAAAAAATATTGCCTTAAATAACATGTAAGTTGATGATAGGCTCTCCCAAGCACTCGAAATTTATGCCATACATTTTGTCTCAATTATCTTGTTATCTTTATTTTTTTTAACAGCTTACACTATGCTCTCTAACCTTATCCTCTCCCGCCCCATCATCTTCTTCGATACCGAAACCACCGGCGTCGACCGCATCAACGACCGGATTATTGAATTATCCGCGTGCAAGTTCTTCCCGGATGGAACAAAAGAAATAAAAACCCGTCGATTCAATCCCACAATCCCAATCCCTCCTGAAGCCACAATGGTCCATGGCATTCGTGATATTGATGTAGCCGACGAACCCATCTTCGCTCAAAAAGCAGTAAGTATCTCAAAATTCTTCCAGGGCTGTGACATTGGCGGTTTCAACAGCACCGGCTTCGATGTTCCCATAATTGTCGAAGAATTTCTTCGCGCCGGCGCCCCTCTCCCATTTGATGAAGACACAAAATTTGTAGATGCAATGCGTATTTACCATATGATGGAAAAACGCGATCTTACCGCTGCCTACAAATTTTATTGCGGCAAAGACCACGATGGTGCCCATGGTGCCGAAGCAGATACTCTCGCTTCAGCCGAAGTCTTCAATGCTCAGATCGAAAAATACGCATTGCAATCTTCTGTTGATTCATTGGATGAACTTTGCAACAAGGGTAATACCATCATTGATTACGAACGCAAATTCACCCGCAATGAATACGGCGATATTGTTTTCACCTTTGGCAAAAACATCGGCAAAAAAGCCTCAAACGATCCTTCTTACCTGCAATGGATGCTCTCAGGCAGCTTTTCCCTCTACACCAAGCTTTGTATTAACAAAATTCTTTCCGGAGAACTGAAGTAATCAGTTTGGAAAACTATTAATTAGTTCTTCTCACTAAGATATAGCTAGTTATCAAAATGCTTACGAGTTTCTAATTCTATCAAAATGACCATCACCCCCGAACAACAAAAAATCATCAACCTCTCCGAAGGCCAGCATCTTGTATTAGCCCCTCCCGGCACCGGTAAAACAGAACTCCTTTCACATCGCGTCGATCTGGCTCTCAACAACCATGTACCTCCCGAAGAAATCATTTGCCTTACCTTCACCAATCGTGCAGCAAAGGCAATGAAAGAGCGAATTGAAGTCAAACACTCCACCAAGGGATTATTTATTGGCAATATCCATAATTTTTGCTCTAACTTTTTGTTTCGCAACAAATTACTATCTCAGTTCACTTCAGTCCTTGATGATGAGGATTCCAATTTGCTCCTTCAGGAAGCAATCTCTCTTGAAGACCCACTTGCTGAATTGAAACCGTATGAACTACTAAAACTAAATACATATATCAAACAGACTTCTCTCGATTTTCCGGATGATCTGCTCATGCCACCTAAAGATTTAACTCCCGAAAATGAACTGGCAAAAAATGTTTGCATCAAATACGAACAACTCAAAGAAGAATCCTCCTTACTCGACTTTGATGATCTTTTAACGCTCACGTACTATAATCTCCTCAATTCTACAGTAGAATACGAACTCACTAAATATTCATGGATACAGGTCGATGAAGCACAGGATATCAACCCCATACAGTGGGAAATACTTAAACTCATTGCAACCGAAAACGCACATATTGTCTATTTTGGGGATTACGAACAATCTATTTTTTCCTTTACCGGAGCCAGTCTCGATCGCCTTCCTGCACTCGAAAAAACATGCAAAGTACACAACGATATTCAGGAAAATTTCAGGTCTCCTTCCTACCTTATAAAAATATTTGTCGATTATGCCAAACGCCACCTTTCTCCTTCATGGAAAAGAGATCCGTTTTCAAAAACAGTAACCCTTCCCCAGCCCGGCGACCTCTCAATTTATCAGGTACCGGGTACCACCTATGATGAAGCAGCTTTCATAACAGCAAATCTTGTATCTGCATATATAAAAGAGCAGGGCAAGCAAACCGCAATTCTTATCCGTACCAACAAAACCGCCGAAATAGTTAGCAATAAGCTATCTGAATCCAATATCGAACACTTTTGCATCTCAGGCTTTGATTTGTTCAGCCGCAAACTTACAAAAGACATTTTAGCTTTCCTTAGCTGCATTTCAAATCCATTCGATCGCGTTTCATGGTTTAGGCTTTTCAATATATTTGGCAAAACACAATCGCTCAAAGAATCCCGTCATTTTGTAAACTTAATTTTAGAGCATGGTTTCCTTCCATCCGATTTTTTAAATTCCAGCGCATCCGGTATTTTTGTCTTCGAGGAATTTCTGCATCATTACAAAAACGACCGCGTTGTCGTCTTCGATACCGAAACCACAGGGCTCAATACCGAAACTGATGATATTATTCAGATTGCAGCCGTGGAAATCATCCAGGGAGTAATTGGTGAAACGTTTGAGGTTTACATCCAAACCGATAAAAGCCTGGCCGAAACTGAGCATGTTCACCACATCACGAATGAATATCTTGATTTGCACGCTATTCCTTCTGAAGAAGCGCTTACCAGGTTTAAAAATTTCGTTAACGGTAATCCTTTAATCGCTCACAATCTCAATTACGACTTGGAAATTTTAAAATCAAATAATAACCGCCAGGGAATCGAAACCAGCAGTCAATATTCGGCAGTCAACTTTGATACGTTGGAAATAACCCGTCGTCTATTCCCCAAACAAAATTCTTATAAATTGGAGTACCTTATCGAGACTTTTAAAATCGAAGGCGTCAATTCTCATAATGCTCTCGACGACGTGAAAGCCACTGCCAATTTAATCCAGTTCCTGCTTCCTCGCATTGAGAATCTTTTTAAAGCACAGCTCCTTTTTGCTGAGGAACATGAAAGAATTTTACTCAGATTCAGGTCCAACCTTCTTAGCCTTTGGTTAAAAATCCAGGCTACTTTTAACCTTGAAACTACTTTTCGTGCTGTAATTGATCTGTTTCTTAGTCATTCCAATCTTACTGTAAACTATGAAATAGAACAAGGCTCAATCAATCAAATTGAAAAGCTTCTCGTTAACATGGATAATAAGTGTGGTTCCAAGCTATTGAAAACACTCTTGCAAAAGGATTTGCCCCATTATAAAACCTGCAAGGAATCCGATCTGATCACCGATAATGATAAAGTAGTCATCTCCACCATTCACAAAGCAAAAGGCCTCGAATTCGATAATGTCATCATTCCCGAATGTGTCAATGATATATATCCCCACTATTACAGCAAAACAGCAGAGGCAATTACAGAAGACGCAAGGCTGATCTATGTTGGATTAACCCGGTCAAAAAAACGCCTCATTCTCACCAGCCATACTATTTCCGTTAATCAGTGGGGAAAAGCATTCCCAAGATCAAGATCCTATTTCCTCGATTCCATCCTTCATCATTTTACTAATAGTCCAAGCTAGTCTCACCCCATACTTTAATTATTATGGAATCAGAAACTAAATTCCTCGACATCCTCTACCTTCTTTATAGCGAAGATCCTGAGAAAAACCTTGAAGCAATAAACCAATCAAAACATGCTTTGCAGTTCATTTTAGATGATGAATCAGATTTACTTTTAATCCACACTGGTTTTATTTTTAAAATTCAAACGGGCACTGAATTTCATTTGATTTATGATTTTTATTCAAATACTTTATTTAGAGCAAATTATAAATCTGGCTCAGATTTTCCTCATTTTTTAGGCTTGATTTGTTCTTGTTATAAAGGCTATATAAATACCTATCATTCACAGGATTTAATGACACATTTAAGTTCAAGTGAGCCAAAGATTACTAGTTTACAAATGAATGAAAACTTTCATCTGGTTGACATCGACTTACCAACTTTTAAGATAGTTTTTCCAAATAAAGTCATTGAGCAACAAGTAATAATCACTAAATTTGAAATAATAGATAGGTCTAATAATACTATAGTTGATAGCTTCCCGCTTTTCAGAAATTTACCATGGAAAGTCTTTTTGGGACGAAATGTTTTTTCTGAATTTAATGAAGATTTTCATGATAACTAATCATATACATAATACTATCAAAATGAAAAATTCATACGATAAAGACACAAAACTTGATTTCGGCATGTACAAAGGCTATGATCTCGGAGTCGTTTATATTTTTGATCCTCTATATGTTGATTGGTGCATAAACCATATTGACGATTTCTTTATTTCTGATATCTGGGTTTATCGAAATTTTGGTATTGTAACAAAAAATATCGATTGGCAGGTCCGTCAAATAGGCGATCCTAGTTTAATTCCTTTTATCGATATGTTCGACACCTTTCAGGAGTTCTGTGATGAAACCGATCTTGGTGATCAGAGATACTCTTTTAGCGGCAATACAGTTAGGAAAAATTTAGAAAAGGGTGTTTGATTATTTGCTTCCTCTTAAGTACTAACAGTTAAATCTAAAGCTCCACTTTTATGATTAAAACACTAATTTATAAATTATTAAAATACCTTTTGGGTATTGATATTCCTAAACTATTATCAGATAATCAAAAACTTGAATCCTCAAATAGCTTATTAAAGCACATTAATATTGACTCTGAAAAACATAACAAATTACTTAATGAACAATTACATAATAAAGAAGAATTGCTCCTGGCGGCAATAAATGAACTTGAAGTTCTGAAAACTGAAAATGCAGCTCTGAAAACGGAAACAACTGTAGCCCACTCAAATTTGATTTCACTTAAAGCGAAAAAGGATGAGGATTTACATGCGAATCAAACACTTACTATTGAAAAGGAGAAATTAAAAGAAAATTTAAAAACTTTACAGGGTCAGATTCTTTCCGTTGAATCTCGACTGAATGATAGTGAGCTAAAATTCACCGGTCAGGTAAACGAAATTAGCAACCTACATGAACAGTTGGCATTAATTAAAGCAAACGAATCAAAGCAATCAGAAATTATTTCTGAGTTGAAAAAGATTGAGTCAAAATACATAGCACAGAAAGATGAAATAAGTAATCTGAATGAACAATTGATACCCTATAAAGAAAGCGAATCAAATCAATCGGAAATGATTCGTAATCTCAAAGAGCGGGTTAGTCAACTCCAGGCTGAAGCAGTTAATTCCAAGACCAAGGACAATATAATCGAAACTTTAAGAAAGAATATTGATTCAGGTAATGAAAAAATAAGCGCTCTTCAGTCTGACATAGATTTGCTCCGGAGCGAAACTGTTCCTCCAGTGATATCTCATAAGGAAGAACTCTCGCCCAAAACACTGCAAAAAGTTGATGATGTAATTGTTGAACATATTGGCAGGAATATCGGCAAGCGTTCTTCAAAAAGCTTTGAAACCGGCGAAAATGGTTTCGACTATATCGGCCTATTTCTTTTCAATTTAAGGCAATTCAATAAACTGGATAGTTCTGATTTTCCGGATGTTTTCTATCCCAAATTCAACACCCCTGTTCTTAAATGGCATAAAGCAAAATCAAATACAACTACAGGGGTCACTGAACCCATTTTAATGAAGGCCGTCAATTCAATTAAGGAACATGCTCCGGATATCGAAATATTGACAAATATAGCCCTCAGCATTCGGAATAGGGATTACAGCTACAGGCCTGATCTTGCACTTTTTTGGCCGAAACACAATCTGTGTATTGATATTGAAATTGATGAACCCTATGATATTGTTTCGCGTAAGCCCCTTCATTACATCGGATCATCCGATTACCTTCGTAACCTCTATTTTAATAGCCAGGGATGGGTTGTTATTCGGTTCAGCGAGGAACAGGTAAACTCAAAAACGGAAGATTGCCTAAAATACATAAGCCTTGTATTGAAAATAATCACCACGGAGTCTTCCTTTGATTCTTTGCTCTTGGATTTCAAGCCTGAATTTGTACCTCGCTGGACCTATGAGCAAGCCCAGGAATACGCGATTGACATGTATCGTGAAAAATACCTCAATTTAGATACAATCGTTGATTTGGACCCAGCTATCATAGATGAATCACCTTTCTCTGGTATTCCCCCATCCGAAGATATTCTCCCGGAAATAGATTATTCTATCATTGAAGGAAAATTAAACAGTATAGCGAATAGATACATAAAGATTACCCAACATCCCTATGAAGATCAGCTAATACTCGAAAACCATAATCAAGAAGTACAAAAATTCAAAAAAGGGATTGCAGGCTTTAACCTGGTTGAGGAGAAGTCTGCATTTGTCCCATTTGAAATTATTATCGATATCGAAGGTCTTGATTCACCTTATAAATATCCGCTCTATAACAATCCGGGCTCCGAAAATAATGATAAGTTGTATGAACTTGTAAAGGAAGCAATTTATAATTGCAATCCTGTTCGCATGGAATATGAGGATGGCAAGGCCGATATTACATTCAGGAATATTGCAATGAATAGTTATGAAGGCGATTCAAAAGAACATTTTGGGGACTACATGTGGGCAAACTATTACGAGAACAAAGGTTCAATGATAACTTCATTCTGTATGTTGAGAGAAGCACAACGTCATTTTTATATCCATCGGATACAAGCTATCCAATTATTTGATATAAAATTTTTAGGCTTAGGTCACATTACTTCCTTTAGGGCTGGTTTGTGGTATCCATTGAAAAAAGGCGACTTACAGCTTTGTGATCACATCTCAAAGCTTATTCCTTCCTATTTGATAGAGACTGATTTAACCACCGCCGGCAATTATGCCCACTATCTCTTGGTGAGCGGTAGTAAAGATGAAGCTATCGGGATGTATAAAAAGTATGATGGTAAGATGGTTACTAAAGAGATCGGTTGGAGCGACATGATTCTCCAGGATTTTGCTGATCTGAAAGATCTTGCCGGTTACAAAGAAAAATTCGATGAAGCTGTTGCCCTTCTAGGATGGGCATACAGGATTGTTTCACAGTAAAAACGACTACCTTTTTTTTGCATTAAATATCTGGCTTGATTTCATGCAGATTGAAAATCATATATTTAAATTTACCTTCCTCCCAATATTTACATAAAACGTAGATCTCATTTGTAACACACGTAGGTGTTTCTGTATCAGTTGTTTCAAAAAGATAAAAATTATATTTCAGTGATTTTAAATAATCTTTACTCAATGCACTTCTGCCATTGCCAGAATTGTAATAATGATATTTTAATGCCCCCTCATACTGATAAATTAAACTACTGGATGACGATCTCATTTCAATCTGAGCATCACCTAAATAATAACAAATACTGTTGTTTTTCCCATCACAAATTACTTTCTCATAAATTTTATTATTTACGGATTCATAAATGCCAGCTTCATTTTTATATTCAATTTTAAATCCTCTTACCCGAAAATCATTTGGATTAAAATACTTATCCTCTATCACAAACCCTTCAATAATAAACCGATAAGGAATTAACGCATGTCGCACAGCCAATCCAGCCATAACCGTCCTGTTCGTTTCAATCCCTTTTTCAATCGGGGCAAGGGCTTCCTCTGTATTTTCTATTGGCATAATATTTTTATTTTTGGTTCTTTACTCTGGCATCAGCTCATGAAAACTAAACAATGCATACTTAAAAATATTATCCTTAATGTATTTGCAAACAGCATATACTTCATTTGAAACACATTCTGGTATTTCAGAACTAGGTTTTTCATATAAATAGTAATCAAATTTATATTCGAAGTTTAGACGAGAATACTTCCCACCATATAAATAATGAATTGAAGAGTCACTTAATAAATGTTTTTTATAATCATTCACATTCACATTATCCCTATATCTAAACTCTTCATCTGACTTGTAATAATTTGAAAAATGAAGTTTTTTAGAATCAATAATTAACTTAGTATATATAATATCGTTTTGGGAAGCGAAAGATGTTTCATCGATTTTATATTTTATACTCATTCCTTTAACTCTAAATTCCTCAAAATTTAAATTTTTATCACCAACCACAAACCCTATTAATAAAAGAGTTTCAGCAAGCAAAGGATGTTTTACTTTAATTTTTCCCCCGACAATTACGTTGTTTGTCTGCAAAATATCTTGATGCTTAACAACTGCATTTGTTTTATATTCGTCTTCTACGTTTTCTATCGGCATACTAATCTAGTTTTTATTTTCTTCAACTAAAGTTAATTCGTGAAAATTGAAAATGCAATGTTTAAAAACCCCGTTTTCTTTGTATTTGCTTAAGGCATATATATTATTAGTGGCACATTCGGGCCAATTATCAAAAACATCCTTGAACAAGTAATAGTTGTAAGTTGTTTCATACCAACATTCACCACCAACTCCGTCAGGCTTCCAAAAATATTTGCCATCTTTTAAATAAGCATCATTATTTCTTTTCCCACTAATATCTCTCCAAACAAGAGGCTGGTCTTTAAAATAACTTGAACAATGATTTGTTTTCTTATCAATAATTATTTTTGGATAAATAATTGAATTTGAGGAGGTGTATTGTGTTTCAACTTCACCACCATTCAAATATTCTCTAAAATAACTAATCTCCAGACCTTTAACTCTGAAATTATTTTCATTAAAGTATTGATCTTCAATTACAAATCCCAGCAATAAGAGTGTTTCATCCATCAATGGATGTTTAACCTTAATCTTCCCTGCAATTATTACATTAGTTGTCTGAAAAAGATTCTGTTCAGAGACCACCACACTTGTTTGGTTTACATCTTCAATATTTTCTATCGGCATATTATTTAGTGTTTTAATTTAAATATCCGGTGTTATCTCGTGTAAATTGAAAAATGCATGTTTAATAATTCCATCTTCCCTGTATTTGCAAACAGCATACATTCTATCAGAATAGTGTCCTGCAAATTTATCTGCAATATTTTCATAAAAATAATAATTATATCTCGATTCAGTGGCGTTCACTTCAACAAAATTTTTGTGCTGATTTTGTTTTAAATCAATTACCATTTTTAGATAAATATTATAATAGGGATAAGAGTTTACTTGGTGGTACCGCATACCAACTACTTGTGTTTTTTCTTGTTCTGTTGGATAATGATCAGTAAACCCTATTAGTTGCAGCTTACAATCATACAAGGGATTTTTAACAAGAAATCCTGCAACAACAATATTGCCATGAGCAAAAACATCTTTGTTCTGAACAACTATTTTGTCATTCTGCATTTCTTCGTCTATATTTTCTATCGGCATAATAGATGGTTATTAATTTATAAATCAGGTGTTATCTCATGTAAATTGAAAAATGCATGTTTGATTTTTCCGTCTTCTCTGTATTTACATATTGCGTAAATAACATCCGAACCATGCCTTGCAAATTTATCAGTTATGTTTAAGTAATAATAGTAATTGAACTTAATTTCTCTTTCATCATTAACATAATGATTATAAGGGTTTTGTTTCAAATCAATCACTAATTTGGGATAAAAGGGTATACTTTTGTAATAGTCAGGAGGCATAAAATGCATACCTGTCACTTTCGTATTTTCTTGATCGCTTGGGTATACGTCAGTAAAACCCAATAATAGTAATTTGCATTCATAAAGAGGGTGCCTTACTGCAAATCCTGCAATAACAGTATTACTTTTAGCAAACACTTCCTTATTTTTGACAACTATTTTATCATTCTGTATTCCTTCTTCTAAATCTTCTATTGGCATAATAATTAGTTTTTCAAGAGATGGATTAAATGGTTTCTATTTTATCAACTTTCATAAAATACACATCCGGCGCCGAAGATACATCAAATACCCTGGCTAAATAATATGTATCATCGTCAGCTTTTTCATTTACAAAATCCCATTCCCGCACGCTGATCGGCAAGGCTATTTCATTAGCTCTTCTAATATTCGTTGTTGTTGATTTAACCTGTACATAAGCATTCTTTTTGTCCGGATATTTTATTAGAAGATCATATTTTTGCCCTTTATCATCAATAAAATGCTTCTCGCCTTCAAAATCAACTATAATATTTGAAGTTGCATTTTCGGATTTGTTTGGCCATTCTACACTAAATCCTTTTTCTAACAACACTTTCCAAACATATGCCTCTCCCTTCCAGCCAGTTAAAAAGTTTTTTCTTTTTTGCTCTTCGTCAGGAGCGTATGGTTGGCCAGGATCAAAACCCTTGCTCAATTCTTCCAGTTCCAGCAACTGTTTAATTCTTTCCAGCGAAAGCAATGGATCCTCTTTTAATAGCTCTTCATAGATTCCCGCTTTTTCAATACTTGAAGCAATTTCCTCATCATCAAGCAATTTGTGCTTATTCTTATAAAGGTAATCAAATATCTTATCTGCTTCCTCCTTGTTTTGACTGAACCAAAGATAGAGTTTTTTAAAGATTGATTTAGTTTCAGCACTTCGCTGCAATTCTGCCAACCGGTGTTTAATCAGGTTAGTAATTTCGTTGGCAACTCCAGCTGCTATACAAATGCTGTTTTGTGGTAATTCTATTTTGATTTCATTATCAAGCAGTTTCTCTCTGAAATCATTTCCTAAGTCTTTTACAATATCTTTAAGCATTTCCGATATTATGGTTTTCTCAAATAAAAGTTCCTCCTTTTTTTTGAAAATCCCATTTTGGTTTGGGTAAATTGCTTTAGTTGATATATCTCTTATCAGGTCAGCTTCTTCTACCAATAAGGCATAATACTCATTTAGCCATTCAATGGTATCTTGTTTGGTTTTACCTAATGTTTTTGAAAGTGCATCAATATTCCCTTTTAGTTCAATGAGCTTAATTATGCTGTTTAAGTTTATTATGTATTTCTCATCCCATATTATTTTTGACCATTCAAGATAATCATTCTCATTTGGTAACAGGAAGTAACTATTATTGCAGATATTCCAGAATTTTGCAAGAATGGCACTCTTCGCGTGTTTTGGGAAATCAACTCTTGCACCTTTAGGCATATTATTAAATTCACTGCACTCAATAGGAATTCTTCCATATACCGGATTATCAATTAATGGAGTCCTCAGCAGCTCTTGCCTCACCGGATTTAAAATCAAGTCCGCAAACCATTCTCGTGATATCCAGTCTTTTGCTTTTGGTAATGCTATTTTAGCTAAAACATACATGTTCTGCCAATTATTTTGTGCGGCAAAACGTAACAGTTTAAAATACAAATCTCTTGCTTCAATAAGCAGGTTCTTATTTTCAACGATTTGATTTCCTGCCTTATCTGAAAGAAATATTCCATTACGTGGTTCAGTAGGATTAAACAGTGAACTATGCACGATCACCGGCATATTGAAATCTTCTGACCCCACTAGTGGGAAATCGCAAAATAACTTTGGTAGTTTCTCTGAAGGTTCAATAATGTAAATAGATTCATCTTTATACTCAATTTGTATCGCAACCGAAACTCTGTCGGAGGAAACAACTGCGATATTAAAATCAACTGTTTCAGATCCTGTTTTCTTGTTAATTGTGTATATATCTATGTTCTCACCTTCTACAGTAACTTGTGGCAGCAAACTATAAGTTATGCTGTTATTGATACAAACCGATTTAATGCTTGGCACAAAAGCCAGGGTAAAAGGCAACGATATTTCCAGGTCGCTTATCCCTTTCTTTGCAGCAGTAATTCCGTTTTCATCGATAGAGTAGCGGAAAGTAGTGTTATGATCTTTCTTGTCAAAATCTTTAAATTCCTCAGTGTTATCAAGCTCGCTCAGCAAACCTATTGATTGATTTACAGCTCGGATTATTTCATCAATTTTAGTTCCGCTTCGGTCTAATTGGAGTGAGAATTTTTTATATGGAAGGTTTGGTTCCTTTACAACTCCTTTCACTTCCACTTCTTCTGAAAGCAGATGGGTTGTCAGAAAACCGGTTCCAAATCGTCCTGTCGTCCTGTTTTTGCTGTCAGTTTCATTTATTCTGTCATTAGTTGAGACCTGCTCAATTAAAAAAGTAATATTATCAATCGAAAATGGTTTTCCATTATGCCGTAATTCCAGGTAACTATCGTTATTTATCTCAAGATCAATGCATATCGAAACTCCTTGATCTTCAAATGCAACATCCTTTGCATTTTGGATCAACTCCCATATCCAGCGCCTTTCATCATATTCATTCGAATTAAGCCGAAGCTTATTTATTAGATCCAGTATTCTGGTCGCAACAGCCTGGTTATACACTTTTAGCTTCGACTCTTCAATCTTTTTTATATAACCCATCCCTTTTACTTTGTTTTGTAAGTAATTTCAAAATATAAAGATTGCATGCTATTAATATGATCATATACAATACATTGCGAATATTTTATTTTGAAATATTATTTAATATTTGTTGCTAAACAAAAAATCTATTCCTACATGTTTTTGCTTTAAAAGAAATTTCTGTATTATGAAATTCCAACAAATATATTATAAAATTACTTCCTTTTTACATTATTTTTGATGTATATTATCCATCCGTTCACCCGCATCCTACCTCCTCATCCGTACGATACAAATCTACCAATTCAGCATTCTCTTGTTGGATCGCGTCTTATTTCCTGCTGTTTTCCAGTATAATATTCATTTCTTATGTCTAATAATGCAGGTATTCCATTCCTTCCTTGGGGTCAGGCTTTCCTTTGCAATCTTTTTGACATTCACACTAAAAATCTGACGCAACAAAAGGAATTCCGCGTCAATCCTGCTTGTAGCAAAACTTTTGATTTTGCTTTAAAACCCACTATTGGTCATAGCCTCCAACTGTGCATTCATTATTTTTACCATTCATCTTCGACAGTCTGGGTTATCTCAATTTTTGTTGATAGAGCGTTATATTGTTTAAAAACGTCAAGACTTAATTTAATATCTTCATATACTTTATGCTCTTTTAATTCTTCATCTTTAATATCAAAGATTTTGTATCCCTCCTGTGGCTGGTAAGGATTAGGAAAAGAACTTAAAATAGAAGACATGAGCGAAAGCAGTTTTATAATTGACTTCTGCTGCCCAAAATGTTTTGAGCATATTGGATATACACAGCCACCATTAATAGATGATAAATAATTCATAATCTGATTAAACTTGATATCGAAGCCGCAAATCAAATAAGTATGCTACCTTTGATTTCATGTAACAGAATTTTGCACTTAAGCTTTTAAGCATTTCCTTTAAATGATTAAAAGCTTCATTCCTTTTTTAATATAATTAGCTTGTATTTTCTTACAATTACTTTCAACGCCCATTAATTTCTCATTCATGAAACTAAGTTCTTTCTTTTTTATAATAGAAATAATATTTTTGGTTTCCTGTGGAAATCCAGATTTGGAAATTAAAAATGCAGCTCAAAAAAAACCTGCATCATTAACCCAAAAAGTCAAAAAGCCTGTAATCATCGACATTGTCCCTTACACAGATTCATCTCTTGAATTGTCAGTATATGTTTACAAGAAGTTTGTAAAAATATATCCCAATACTAGGCTTCTTAAACCAATCCCTCTTCCTCACTCTGCCTTTTATCCTACAAAAAGCCGGTATAGAGCCGATACTTTGATCAGGCAGCTATCTGCCAAAACCATTGCTGGTCATGTCACATTTGCTCTTACAACTAAAGATATCAGTTGTACTCATGATGGGGTTGCTGATTGGGGTATATTTGGTCTTAGTTATTGCCCGGGTAAAGCATGTGTTGCTTCTATCTTCCGTCTTAAAAACAACAAAGAGCAATTCTTCAAAATCGCAATTCACGAACTGGGGCATACCCAGGGTCTTAATCATTGCCCGGTAAAAACCTGTTTCATGCGTGATGCAGAAGGAGGTAATCCTACAAGCCAGGAAAAAGAATTTTGCCCTAAGTGCAAAAAAGCCTTGATTAAAGCTGGATGGCTGCTTTAATCACACCCAAAATAGAATCACATAATACTAAATCAGATAAAAAACATTTCACCCATTGCCATTAGTAGTTTATAAGATATGCTAATCAACTATCTTGCCCCCTCATATAGCTTAATAAACACAATGTTTTCATCGCAATTTGTTGTCATAATCTAACACTAACAGATAGCAGGTAATCATGTCACAAAGCATTCCGTATTTTTTAAGTCTGATTGCCAGAGCAGTGGTCTTCATTCTGATATTTAGGTTTTTTACTTCAATTAAAATGCATAGCGTTATGAAAATTTTTAAACCGTTCAAATATATTCCGGTCTATTCAAAAAAAATAATCCGCTTATTCAGGGTTAAACACCGTTCTGAAATTGTCTGGAACGAACTCATTAAATTACACAGGAAAGAAAATTGGAATTTCGGACTGTATGAAAATGAAAGATATATCCGGACAACTTTTAAAGATAATGATAATGAGTTGGAGTTTAATTACCAGGTAACTGAGGATAAACTTGTTTTCAGGTCAGCAATAGCAGTAGATTTCAACGAAGAAAATACAAATGATATAATGATATTATCTTCACATCTCAATAGCCTGCTGACTTTTGGAATGGTCAGGGTCAACATCGATGACAATTATGTTGAATTTATTTACCAGGGAGATCTTTTGCTTTATATGCTATATCCGGGTATAATTCACTCTAACATAGGCAGGCATTTTCGAATAACGTCAGACTGTTATTGGGCCTTTTCTCAACTGCTTAAAAGTGGTGAAGAGCCTGTATTTGTAATTTCTGAGTTGCTGAAACGGAATCAAAAGGAAAATGAAGGATAACTTTTAGCATCTGTTTGCATAATTCTTACCATCATTGAATAAATCCTGTAAAAAATAAAATGAATTAATTTAGGCGGAATCTAAACACTATAAAATCAAAAAACATGCTGCCAGGACCCAATTTAATTTACAAATGCCCCAATTGTGACAACATTTTACAAAATCAGAGTTTATTAAGTGGCAATACATTTGATGGTAAGATTTATTCAGATGGGAAAAGAATTTATACTATGCTGCCTGAATTTCCTGATCTTACAAAATGTATAAAATGTGGTCATATTTTTTGGTTAAGTAAGACCACGGAAATTGGGAGTTATAACTGGGGCGATGAGCAGAATTTGCTTTGGCGGAATGCAGATAAAGCTGAATTTCTGACTATTGATGAGTATTTCATGGCTTTGTCATTCAATGTTGCAAAGGATAAATCAGGAGAATTCTATATTAGACAAAGAATTTGGTGGTCTTTTAACGATAGGGTTCGTAATGGTAAAGTTCTCTGCAATTCTGAAGAAGAAAAAACCAGATGGGAGAGTAATATCAATGGTTTGATTAAAATTCTTGATCCGGATGATGTCAGTCAGTTAATAATGATTGCAGAATTAAACAGGAATCTCGGAAATTTTGAAATATGCCTAACCATAATCGAAAGCCTTGATAATCCGGATATAGACTGGCTAAAAGAAGCATTCATTAAAAATTGTTCAGATAGAAACCAACTTGTATTCCGGTTAAACTAACTATATTATACTTTAAACGGGATAAATTACTGCACATTTCTTTTATCAAAAGTGCCGTAGGCACGAAATATTGGTAGCAATAATGAAAACCACACATTTTAGGAAGTGCCGTAGGTACGACATATATGCTTTTTGCTTTCACAAATAATCTAATCTGACTATGAAATGGGATAATTTACACCGTTTTGAGTATAGTTAATAGTTTTACTGCAAAGCCCGCCCATTGAAAATCCGGAAAATGTATCAACCATAGCAGTCCATCAAAACTACCCATCTCAAACAAACCCAATGACAAAAAGTAAAATTATATGGCTAACAGTTTTCATCTCGTTAATAGTGTTGACAGTTTATTACTTTTATCCGGAAGATAAACTTCCAAAACACGTTCAAATTGACAATATCATTGTTTTTAAATCAAAAAGAGAACTGTTAGTATACTCAAAAGGTCAACTTTTAAAGACGTATAAAATTTCAATCGGCTTACAACCCATTGGCGACAAGCAATTTCAGGGAGACAATAAAACTCCGGAAGGTATTTACTTCATCAACGACAAAAATCCCAATAGCATCTGCTACAAAAACTTAGGAATTTCTTTTCCCAACAAGTACGACATTGCAAATGCAAAACGCCTGGGTAAGTCGGCAGGGGGTGATATTAAAATACACGGCCTTTTCAACAATTTTGGGTTTATTTCTAAGTTTCATCGTTGGATAGGCTTTACATATGGCTGTATTATGGTCACAGACAAAGAAATTGATGAACTATATGATGCCGTAAAAATTGGGACACGTATCGAAATCAAACCATGACAAAGTGAACAAAAATAATTCCGCCTGTAGTATCTTAGTGTTAGTTCCTGCCTCCACCTCTCACATACTTGCAAACCCTTTGACCAGTTATGAAAAAAAACTTTAGAAACAGTGCAATTCTGATCTTTCCCTTTTTGTTAATGATAATTGTAAATGAAATCGTCAGGCCAACAATCACGGAAAAAGCATATTCTAAATATGAAATAACTGCAATGAATTCCGATGATCAGGTTTTGGATCAATGCACCTGGAATTGCCATAACAATACAAGGTTTTGCAAAGAAAACCATGTGAAATACCTGAAGCCTTATTATAAATACACAGATACAATATACTTTGGTATGATCAGCCTGTTACAGAAAACCGGTAATTATGGATTAGCCAATATTATTTTACTGGTTGTCCTGGCCCCCTTGTTAATTTGGTTTTTTATTGTCAAATCATTGAATATACAGGATGAAATTAATTTGTATAAAATAAATAATAATGAATAAATTAATAGAATTCGGAGGGTCTGTTTATGCATATTGCACGGACTTCATTATCAATTTGGCGAATATTTCCCATCTGTCTTACTATGAAATAAATTTCATGGTCTTTTGTCTGCTTTACCCGGTTCTGATATTTGGCTCAATTGGGCTTTATCTTATCCAAAGAAAAAGATTGAAAAAAATAAAAGAACATAAAAAAAATATAGTGCATCTGGCAGATAACAATATGTAATTTAAAGTAATAATCAAAAATAGGAGTAAATTTACAATGTTTCAAAGATATGAAACTAAATGATGACCTCTATAAATATAATTACATTCATTAACTCTCCTAAACTAAAACTCTGCAAAATGAAACATTTTATCACAATTTTCCTTGTCATTAACATATCCATATTTAGTTATGGTCAGAACAAAATCAAAAAACTTGAAGTGAAAGAAACAGGCTATGAGGTTGCAATCGAGATTATACCAAAAATTAACAAAGTAAAGTGTGACAACAATATTAGTATTGAAATAACACCTGTTTCTCCCGAAACACTCAATGACCATTTTTTTTCTAAAAATCAATTGGATGGTAAATATCACTATTCCTATTATGATAAATCCAGGGACTCATATTTTCTAAAGAAAACGAAAGTTAAGTCCGAAAAATCAGATTATGAATTTATTATTGAAGGACTTGATTTATTATTAGAGAATGAAGTAATAGATCAGAATGAATACGCTATCCTCTATAATTCTGTAACGTTAGATTTCAACACATACATTAACTCTGAACAAATTCCTAAAGCAGATAATATTTCAAACAATCCATACTATTTAAACAATAAATACATGAATGTTTTCAGGTTAGAAATTACCAATTCGTCAAATTCGTTTGCTATTTATGATGATCAGCTATCTGTTAAATATAACAACAATTTATATCAGCCGCTTACCTCTGCATTTCTTAAAAATGAGTTAATTACCATGAATCAGATGACGAATGCTAAAAGTCTGATTCTTGAACGCTTTAATTATATTTCACCCATTATAATTCCGCCATTATCTACCATAGTAAAATATTTCTCAGTACTTCCAATTGATTTTTCATCAGAAGATCTCATTATTTATTCAAATAAATACAATAAGAGTCTTAGTTGGTCCGTAAATATCAAGCAAACCGACATTAATAGAAGCTACTCGTTTTTTGAACTACATATTGAACATACTTATGCAGGTTCTTCGGCAAGTGGCAAAGATTATACTCTTTTATCAACCGCTAATCCATCATCTATCTTCTTTGATGGGGACAAATTATTTGTTGCCTCTGATGCTACAGGTGATGTTTTTCAATTAATTACTTTTTCAATCAGTTATGATAAATTGTATTTCTCCCGTATGTCAAATCTGTCAGCGAAAAATTACCTTGATTTATCCAAGAACAAACGCATTCCGATAAAAACTGAATCATTTTTAATTGATCAGGTAAAAAAGAAGTAATAATTTAATCCTGTAATGCTAGTGTTATTATTTAATGTATAGTCGTTGCATGGAGCGCGTCTTATTTTCTGACGCGTTCCGGAAGCGTCCCCTTCATTCCTGAACTCAAGCTTTCAGGTGCAATCTCTCTGGTTGTAGCGCGTCTTCTTCTATTACACATTCCAGTAATAGTCATCTCTTTTAGTAAATATTTTGAGCGTTCCCTTCTTCCCACAGATTAGGCTTTCGCGTCAATATTCTTTAGTCATCATGTAATTCAATTATCCTGCGGATTATCCGCACCTTGGAACTGTATCTTCGCGTTATCATTTATTCTCCTATTAATAACAAAAACAAATCCTATGCAAAACATAACCCCAATATTCAAAATCACTTCTAACAAATGCCTTACCTTTAGTCTTAAAAAAGAAAAAGTGCTAACACACGACACCACCGAAAACCATTATTCCTATATTTACAGCAAGGTTAAAACCAGGAATATTTATACTGAGATTTTAACCCTTATTCCAAAATGGAAAGGCGCCATCATTATATACGGTAAAATGGATAACCTTATTAAACCTATTGATTTCATATTTTCTGAACATAATTTAAAAGAAACCTTCTCTAAAAGTCTCTTAAAATCAGCAGCCGGCGAAATGACAGATAGATATTCATGGTTGGAAAATTTATTGTTATCGAAAAAATTTAAAGAGATTTTGATCTTTACAACCACTTCTTTCTAACTCGTTTAACTAAATCAAATCAATCTTGCCATGGATAAACTTCTCGATCTGATTCTCGATAACACAGCCCGCCAGCGCTATGCGCTGGCGATGCTATTTAAAAATCAGCCTCGAAGGTTGTTTTCGCGCACGGAGATCATGATCCAGATGGGTAATCCGCCGTATAGCGAAATACTTTCTGCTTGCAGTATTGCAGGGAAAGACAATCCATTGGTTAACGAAAATAACTCTACTATTGCCCCAACCATACTCAGGGATCGGCTTAAAGAACTGGTTGATAAGGGTGTAATCGTGTATTCGGGAAAAGATGGGAGAGAAGTACTTTATAAACTTAACAATCAGTTCAATGGTGAGATTTTTGATGCAATAAATATTAATAAATACGACCTTGATTCACTGACAAAAATAGTTAAATCCCTGGCTAAATTTAAAGACTTCCCCTTTTGGGAACTGCTTAAAAGCATTGAAGTAAAATTACTCGCGGAGTCTGATGATGAAAATAACCCTGAAGAAGACTTTGCCATTATTGACATTGAAACACCTTTGGTTAAGGAATTAGAATTAATAGAAAACATTAAGGGCTTATATGATGTCATCTGCGAACGGCGGTATATCAGTTTACAGTACCAGGGTCATTTTTATTCGAATCGGGAACCTGAGATATTTACTGCTAGGGATTTTATGCCATATATATTAAAAGAATCCCGCGGCCAGTGGTATGTGGTTGGTAAATGTCCGGAAGATATTGATTTTAGGACTGTTCCACTAAATCGTATCATTGGTGAGCCTGAGTATGACAACGAAAGGGAATTCGTCAGGGAACACTTTAAGCCGGAGGAATACTGGGATGGATGCCTTGGAATTACCCGGTACGGGACCCCCATAACAATCTCGTTTCAAGTAAAAAACGGGAATGTATACAATAACATTGATTATATCCGCACAATCCCAATAATTAAAGGGCACCAGGAAGTAAAGCAGGAAGGGGAATGGATGAAAGTAACGCTTAAAAATGTTTATATGGGTCCGGAACTGGTAAGGGTGATCCGCTCCTTTGGCAAAGCAAATGTTTGCAATGTCACCCCAGCCTGGCTCGAAGAGGACCTTTGGGAAGCAGGCGCAAGAAGGACAATTAAATTTAGTATCCTGTTTCCAGATAATGTAGATATTGATCCCTGGAAGATGAATGCGGAAAAACAGCTGAAAATAGTGCCGAATGGAGAAAATGCAGATGCAGCTGTTAGTGTAAATAAAAGTCTCAATAAAAAAGACTGGTACCAGGTTACATTAAATAATGTTTTGATTAATTCTGTGCTTTATTTTTTTATTGAAAAGTATGTTCTCAGTGTTGGAGATAATCGTATTGTTATTAAGGATCGGTCGTTTCTGAAATAAAATTAACTTATCATACCTCATAAACTATGGATTCACCTACAAAACTTTCTCACGACATCATGCTTGAGTTGCTCAGTCTGCGCAATGGGTCGGATATGGATTTATTCATAGACAAATTGTACATAGCTGTGTCTGAGGAATTCATGGGTGTTCTTGATACACAAAGCATGACGAATGAGCATCGGCTTGCACTTTCGTTTATGGTTGATCATTTCCTGGAGAAGGAAGAATATGAAAAGTGTGCAGTATTGAGGGAAATGATTTATAGCAGTTCAAATAAAGAAAATAAGTAAGAAATTCAGGCAAATGATATATGAACACAAATAAATTTAACCATTCTGGTGTCAAAATAATAAATGGTGAAAAAAAATATGGCTTTCTGGATATTCATGACCAATGGCTGATCAACCCTGTATTTGACTATTTAGATGATGAGTTTGATGAGGAAGGATATCTGCGGGCAAAACATGACAATAAGTGGGGCTATATCAATTACAAGGGAGATTGGATCATTCGGCCGGTATTTGATCAATTATCTGATGCCCCGTTTGATGAAGAAAATTATTTGGGCGTAAAATACCAGGAGAAATGGGGATTTATCGACAGGAAAGGCAGTTGGATCATACAGCCGAAGTTTGAACAGATTGCTGATTGTTTTGACCATTTGGATTATTGCGCAGTAAAGTTTGATGCCAAATGGGGTTTTATTAACCGTGATGATGAATGGATAATCAGTCCTGATTATGACAGCGTGATAGCAGGCGAATTCCTGGATGTTTACGACAGGGAAAATATGGTGGCAGTTCAGTATCAGGGAAAATGGGGCTGGATCGATCGACAAGGTCATTGGCTGATCGATCCTGTATTTGATGAAGTCAGAGGATGGTTTGATGATAGTGAACGGTGCCTTGCTAAACTGCATGGAAAATCCGGATCAATCAATCGCAAAGGGGAATGGAAAAAATTCGACTAATCAACTATGATGAAGGTTTGTCATTTCTGGATAAAATTAAAATAATCAGCAATTAAATTAATCGTAAATTCACGAATTAAATACAACATCTGCTCAAGGGCAATGCCTTTATTTCGAAATCCGAAGAATACGCCAAAATCCATATTAGATCTAGTTTAAAAATAATGCAATGAAAAACTCATTTGATTTCCTTAAACTAACAGATCAACATTCACTGGATCATTTCGGAAGGAAATACCCTTTTCGGATTTCGCTTGTTAAGGGAGAAGTGTTTAATGGCAGTCATGCAGGTAATTCCAGCACTGACAAGGGGTGTGATCTTATTTGGTTTAAGGTAATTGAAGACCTGAACGAATGGATAACAAATAAGGATCATATTGGAACCCGGATGATTTATTTGAAACCGGAAGAAATATTGAAAATGGTTGTATACAATGATTACTCCAAAAACAGAAAGGAGAGTTGATAATTCAAGACTTGAGAATTATTGATACAATAATCCCAAGTGAAGGGAAAAAATGAGCGGTAATACAATTAGAAAAAAAGAGTTGGATCTGGAAAATTTGAACCCTTACTCTACTATATTTAATAACTAAAAAAAAAATCCTTAAACCTCTAAAAAATGACTCTAAAAGATTTGATTTTAGGAAGATCTAGCTTTGAAAAACTTTGTTGGTATCCTTCAGCGGGATATGATTTTAATGCTGTAAATCATTGGTCAGCGGGTTATGGAAATGAAATTACGCCAACACTATATATATATACGGATATAGTATATACAGGCTGTAGGGAACTTGGTATTAATAATCAAGAAGAAATCAATCCAATAAATAATGATACCGTGGTGGTGCTTGATACACTTGATGCAATTGAAGACTTGCCCATGTATGGGAGTTTTAGAGAATATATTAATTATGCAAACCCAAGTGATACAGAAATTATTGCTCTAATAAAACCCCATTTACAGGATGTTTATGATGCATTGAATCTTTTTGAGGGAGGACTGCTACCAAAGGAGGCGGTTCTAGATCTTATAAAAGATTTAAATGAAATAGTCCCTCCATTCGTCCCTGCTGAGGGCTGTTTATTGAAAAATATTACTGGTAACTCATACATACTGTTACTTAAAGTATGTAACAATGCATTCTACAAATATTGCATATTAAATAAAATTTCAATTCCTCGTATGATGGTCAAGAGGCCATGTGATACTTTTATTGAAAACAAAGAGCTTAAATTAAACGCGTTAAATTCTAGGGAAGTACTTATTGTAGAGCAAAATATTGGATTTTTCGATCTGCCTGGAATTATTGACCTTTCACATCCATTTATTTGGTCATCTCATTATTATGATGATTCAGCTCATTTTATTAAGACAAACCTTTAATTTCGATAATCATTAATTCAATTTGAACATACAACATCAGCTCAAGGGCACTGAAATTATTTTTAATCCGTCACTATGGGAATTCCTGCTAACAAGATTCTTAGTATTCAGAAGCCTGATCCGGAAGTTGTCTATAATATCATGCTGCAACATTTCAGGCAGTTCAGATACAACTGGCTGAACGTGATGACGGATGAAATGAAAGCGGAATATTTAGCCTCAAGAAGACAGCGGGCAACGGAGGAGGATATTTCCTGCAGCCTGGCATATATTGAAAGTCTGGATGAAGATCATAAGGATCAGATACTTGAACTTGCAATGCATGTTAATAGAGGTTTGCTGGACTATTCCTGCCAGGATAACGATCTGTTTGATGGTTTCAAAATGGGTGTATACGCCGATTACTTGATTGTGCGGTTACAGGGAGGTTGATTCATTGCATGATTTCACTCAAAATCAATGAAATAAGTTAGAATACATTAATTTAGCACCAGCATTTTTATTCTCTAAAATCATAAACTAATACTTGTTGTTATGCCACTCGTCAATAAACCATCATTCTTGAACCTGATCACCGCTCTTGCAGCAGAACTTGGAGCAGAAGGATTCGACCCAGCTGTTATAATGGAGAATCCTATTGCAGCAGCACAGCTAAACCCTTATGTTGGTATGGGGAATCCCAATTCTGATATTTTAATGGTCGGAACAGAAAAAGCGCTTACTGTAGCTAATCCAGCTCATGCTGCAATCTTAGCCCACGAATTGTATTTGAATGTCTCCCACTGGAATGATTTGATAGTCAATTATAATCATTTGACACACCCTTTTGATCCCGGTTTGCTTGCGAGGTTTACGCCTTTTACTGGATTTAATCCTTTCAGCCCTTTGCTGTTTGCAATCACCAGGGCATTGGTTCTTGGCCACCACGGGCATACATACTATGGATTGGAAAGACTTTTAATGCAATATGAAGCAATCAATGCTTTGGCTCCAACTAATGTTATGGAGAATATAAATTTCCATGATTCTTCATTTTCAAGGTGCTTTATTACTGAAATAAGTGCCAGACCTGCTGTGAACCTGAATCAGGCCAAATTTAATCTGGCACATTTTTTTGCTGGAAACAGGTATCATTTTATGACTACACAGGCAGCCGCATTTTACCAAAGTTTCAGAACAGTAGTATTGTATGCAGGTAAAAATGCAAAATATGTGGGTAATGCAGGAACACTAAACAGGCTTCAAATTATCCAGATCTTTAACCCAACATTGACTCATGCTGATATACATATTTTGCCCGACCATGTATACTACGAAAATGGAACAGGGGCTAGAGTAATATTATGTAGGCATCTTTCATCAGGGTTTGGTGGTGCTATACCACATAACGTAGCTCTGTCTATTTTATAAAAGGATAGAACGTAAAAAAAGTAGCCCTTATTTTTATATTAGCCTTGTTAAGTTTCATCAAGGAATAGATAAACCTTGAGTAATATTTCATTTCTTCGAAAAATAGATCCATACGAAATTCAATTTCTGATCGTTTAGCATTATACGCAACCTGCGCAATTTCCGCAACATCACAGCTTAGCTTTGTAGAAAAAAAACAAATGCCGGATATTAATCCATTTAATTCCACTGACGGTACTCAACGCTCTTATTCATCCCCAGCCGTTGTAATTGATAAACGAAGCAGGCACAAACTCCTTGGCAAGTTTGAGGAAGTCGGGATGGTCATTGTTAATTGTTCCTTTTCTGCCCCTTTAAATGCAAAGATCAGAATCTCCAGGTCAGCCGTTCTCTTCGACCTGGATACAGGCAACTGTACCAGGATGATTCATGCATTGAATATCCCTGTTGCTCCGGAATGGAAGCGTGTAAAGGCTGGTTCATTGCTGTCATTTACATTGATCTTTGCCCCGCTTCCTGAAAAATGCACCCTCTTTGATCTGGTCGAACAGACCTCCAAAGGACTCAATGCTTTGGGGATCAGGCGAAACGAACTGGATGTTTACAATATAGTCATTGAATAAGTTAAGCTAAAGCATATGTTAGACAGACTCTTTAAATTTTTGGCAGCAGTTTTTAATGGAACCGCTCCCTTTGACTGTGCAATATGGATTTGGATGATCCTGGCAACTATTGCCATCGGCCTTATTGGTAAATATTTGAGAAGAAATAAGAAATAGAATTATAAACCTAAAAAAATATGAAACGATTATTAATGATTCTGGTAATTTCCACCTTCTCATCAATTTCATTCGCCCAGGTTTCACACGCCGATATACTTCGGAAACAGGCCATTGGATTTCTGCGTTACCGTGCTGGCGAGTTCAACAAATCTGAGATCCCAAAGGAAGTCTCCAATATGAAAGCCGAGTTGGCTGCCGTTAAGCGTACAAACATGAATTACCTTCATAAAATGTATGAATTTCGCGGCAATGATATCAGAATTGATATGATGCGTTCAGTGTCAGCTGTCTGCAGGGTAAGTGATAAGAAAAAACCGTTCATTAAATATCAGATTACACAGAAAGATTGGAATACCTATCTTGAAGTTCTTCTGGGTGATGATTGTCCATAATAATTACTGCGTATCTAACCCTACCTTATGAGAAAGTTCTTTCTTCTTTCAGCCATGGCAATTGTTGTAATCTTTATTGCCTTAAACCCCAAAAAGGTTTTTGTAATATCCATGATTGTAGGTGGCCGTATTGTTTCCCCTGAAGGTTCTGATATTCTTTATCAGTATTGTTTTGGAAACGGAGATACGTTGAAGCTCGCATCAGGATACATAAGGAATTCACCGGTTGTAGTAAAAAGTATGATGGGAATGAAGGTAGGAGAGAGCAAGAAAGTTGAATTCAGGCAGGCTGAAGACTGGCGTTTATCCTACGCACTTAATCCTTTTCATATCAAAAGAGAAAAAAATGGATACCTGGTATATCAATACATCGAATTTGACAGGTCTGGAAAGATTTATACGGATCTCAATCTGGGATTCACAAAAATCCGGGTTTACGACAATATAGTACATGTGTTTAATTGTAAACCTTTTGTGGCTGTTTGCAGGCTTTAGCATAAAATATTCTGATAATCACCAGGTACAGAAATCAATATCAAAAAAAATCTCATGAAATAGCCATGATTGGAATAAATCACCAACCGGAGATGATATTTAGATCAATCTGGCGTATTCCATGTGACCCGTAAAAATAAATAATAACACATGAATTCATTAGCTTATATTGCCCATAAATCACGAAATCACTACTTGCTGCGGTTTACGGAAGAGTATTTCGAAAACAAGCAGAAGGTTGATATGGAAAACCGGCAACTATCAGGCCTGGAAGAAAAATGGAGTATAATCACTGATTGTGAATTAGATGAGTCATTAGGCGACATAAATGCAATAAATGATATTCAGGATATTGTAGGTCAAACAGCTAAATTATTCCGGCAGGATATGGCTATACTAAAAGGATCTATGGTCATGGAAGATTCTATGTGCTGGCCAATCGTTTACAGTACGGATGAAGAATATATCAAAGAGGATTTTCCTTTATTCCCGGTATATACAGACATAATAAATGACACGAAAATTGAAATAAACCCCTTTCCCTGGTTCCTCTGCGAAATTGCATTATACCCAAATGCAGATTCAGTAAGCGGATTGATTGATATGTGGTTTCAAAAGTGGTACTATCCGCGTAAAAAAAGTCCGGGTCCATTTTTAAATGTTATCCATATAATCAATGGCCCCTATAAGGAAAAACCGGGATGCGAGTTATACAGCATCGACCTTGGCACTGCACCGGCTGAAGCATTCTGTGAATTAATAAATCTGCTTAGTCGAAACGGGGTTGGAAGAATTGTAATTGAATAAATTACCGCAGATGTTTTCTCATCCAAACTAAACCGGGGACTACAACCATCTGGTATTGATTAAAGAACAAATTGGTGCTGTAATACATAGATTCAATATAGTAATTGAAGTAGGGATGAGAAAAACTGTAACAATCTTACTGATTTCCGTATTGATGCTTCTTACAATTAGGTTTATTTTTCTTCCGCCTCCGGATATCAAAACCAGGCAAAAACTAAACCTGATCAAAGTAGAATTATCAAAAGCAGGATACCGTAACAGATGGATCGTTATCAGTGGCTTACGTTATAACTGGTACAATAAGATCCTGTCAAATTCTTCAGAAAAATCATATCATATGAAAGGAAAAGCAATTGATATTCTTGTCTTTGATCTCAATGGCGACTGGAAATTTACAAATGAGGATATTAAAATACTGCAATCTGCCAACATGCTGGTCGAAGCCACTCATCCCGATCTCGTTGGAGCCTTTGGCACTTACACCGGCAAATCAGGTCTTGCCAGGCACATGGTTCATCTGGATAGGAGAGGATATTCTGTAAAATTTAACCATTAATTAGTTAGCACTGGTAAATATTCCCTCGATTCCGGTAATCGTTGTCTCCATGTCCTTTATCCTGTCATGCCTGTCCCTAGATTTGCAGGTGTATTTGCAGAAAAAATCAAATACACCCCGTTGCCTCTGACATCCTTGGCCTCATCAATTGATTCAAATAACGGTTTTCTCATCAGGATTTTGCTCCTGCGCATTGTGCAGTATTATGCGAGATATTTTACACTATTTTACTTTTTTATTTTACTGGTAAAATTCTTGGTAATGGATTGGACAAATAAATTTGAAGTAATGCATTTAATAATGATATTAATCTGGAATACTAACAACTAACAAACATTATGACAACCATACCTGAAAAAGAAAAAAAAGCAGTTGATCTATTAAAATATGTCGAAGTAATTGCGCTTCTTGCAAAGGAATCAGAGCTAAAAAAAGAATTTCTGAAAGATAGCAAGGTAGAACTTAAGGCACTCTCTGCTTTTCTCGAAATAACTGATATACAGTCTGCAATATTCTGTGTAATTCTAAGCCTGAATTTCGGACATACCGCTGTTGATCTTGATGACATCGCTGGGTATATCGGTTGTAGTCCTATGTCGGTTCTTGTATATATGCCTGAAATGGACGAATTGCTGAATAAGAAAATTATCAGCTTTCACGAAAACTCACAGAGCAGAAGCAGGATGGGCGGTTTTAACATAAATAGCATAAAGTTCTATGTCAACAGGGAAGTTCTTGATTCGCTGATGAAGGGGGTGAAGCCAAAAAAAAGGACGATTGAGATTCCTGATGTGTACGCCCTAATGTCTCACCTCACCAGGATCTTTTCTGATTATAACGACGGAGAGTACATTCGAAGCGAACTTTTCCGCGAAATTCAGGGAGTGCTGAATATTAACAAAGAACTGCCTTTTTTAAAAGGATTGGAAGAACATTCGTTAAGTAATGAAGATAAAATATTCTTCCTGCTATTATGTACTGAGTTTTTTGGCGAGGAAGAATCTACCGACCTGATTGAAGCAATACGATTTATGTATGCTGAAATAGGGGAGAGGATGCGTGTTAGAAAAACATTTCTGCGCGGATCTCATGGTCTGATAAAAGCAGGCCTTGTAAAACTCGATGACGGTCATTTCAGAAGCGACAAGCGTGTTTCTCTTACCGAGTCGGGCATTGAACTATTGCTTGATGATGATAAGGACCTTGCTTTTGGAGACAAAAAGAAGAAAAAGAAAAATTCAGATATCCTGGCTTCCGGTATTGTTCCGAAAGAGTTGTATTTCAGCGGCAAGGAAACAAAAAGTCTTGAATTCCTGACTGATATATTGAAACCTGAAAACACTGCGAACCTGGTCCAGCGCATGAAGGATTCCGGTATGAGGACTGGTGTCGCTGTGCTGCTTTATGGCCCTCCTGGAACTGGTAAAACGGAATCGGTATACCAGCTTGCCCGCACAACCGGCCGTGATATCCATATGATCTCCATCAGTGAAACCAAGAGCATGTGGTTTGGCGAATCGGAAAAACTGATCAAAAAAATATTCGACGAATACCGCACAAAAGTTGAAAAAAGTAAGGTTGCCCCGATCCTGCTTTTCAATGAAGCTGATGGTATATTTGGCAGCCGCAAAAAAATAGGATCATCTGCTGTTGATCAGACTGAAAACGCCATTCAGAATATCATTTTACAGGAAATGGAAGACTTGCAAGGCATTCTGATCGCAACCACCAATCTTACTCAAAACCTCGACCAGGCTTTTGAGCGCCGCTTCCTCTACAAAATATGCTTCGAAAAACCTGATATCCAAGCCAGGATCAGGATATGGATGGATAAGATAAAAGGCCTTTCTGTGGTTAATGCCCGGCAATTATCACAATCGTTTGAACTTAGCGGTGGACAAATCGAAAACGTGGCCCGCAAATGTTTGCTGCAGCAATTGCTGTACGGTTCATTTCCTTCCATCACTGAAATTGAAACATTCTGCCGGGAAGAACAAATCACCCGTGCCGGCATGCAAAAGATCGGATTTACCCGCGAACCTGTCGAAACAAATTTTCGCATTACCGGGTAACCCCTGATTACAATCCAGATGCTAATTGGCAAGGGAGTTTAAATAGATAAATGAATTCCCTTCAAGGAATAAATATATTCCATAATTTAGCAATGATTGAAAATCGGTATATTAAAAAATACTTAAAAAAAACTATTATCAACTAGTTCCTTTTATAAAATACATCATGGCCAGACTTCTCACAAAATCCCGCTTTAAAATAGGACTGGATTGTCCGTCAAAACTATACTATACCGGGAAACAGGAATACCCCGACAAAGGAAAGGACAACTCATTTCTCGAAGCCCTGGCCGAAGGTGGCTATCAGGTGGGCGAACTGGCCAAGTGCTACTACCCCTCAGGAATAAATATTGAGGAACGTGGTTACGAAATTCCTCTTCGGAGAACACAGGAATTAGTATTGCAGGAAAATTTGGTGATTTTTGAAGCTGCTTTTAAGTACGAAAACTTGTTTATCCGTGCCGACATCATCGAAAAAAAAGGCAATACCATTAATTTGATTGAGGTTAAATCCAAATCTTTCGATGGCAGGGATTCGCTGGATATGCGTAATGCCAAGGGCGGACTGGCATCAGCTTGGCGCGAATACCTGTATGATGTCGCATTTCAGAAGTATGTAATAAGCAAGGCTTATCCGGATTGGAATGTGCGCGCCCATTTAATGCTGGCTGATAAAAATACGATTGCCACTGTTGACGGGTTGAACCAGAAATTTCAGCTTATTAAGGTTGAAAACGAAAGGACTTTTGTACAGGTAATAGGTGGTACAACCAAGGCTGAGATAGGAGAGGAGATTTTAATCCGCATCAATGTCGATGACCTGTTACAGATGGTTTATGAAGAGGTCTATCAGATTCCGGGTCGTGCAATAAGTTTTATCGGTTATATTCATCACCTTGCCGATAAATACGAAAAAGATGAAAACATAATTACCCCAATAAATAAAGACTGCAAATCCTGCGATTTCCGCGCATCGGCACAGGAAGAACAGGAAGGCAAATTATCGGGATTTAAGGAATGCTGGTCAGGGCAGTTAGGTTGCACAAAAGAAAAACTTGATGCTCCGCTGGTCCTGGATATCTGGAATTTCAGGGGCAAAGTGGGTCTGATGGATAAGGGTACTTATTTCATGAAGGATGTCACAGAGGACGATCTGGGTAAAAAGGATCCTCCTTCCGCCGAAGGCTTGTCAACAAAAGAAAGACAATGGTTGCAGATTTCGAAAACCAATGATAGCGACAGCGAAGCTTATGTTGATACTGAAGGTTTGCGAAAGGAGTTTGATAAATTTGTTTACCCCTTGCATTTTATTGATTTTGAAACATCCATGCTGGCCATTCCCTTTCACAAAGGGCGTAAACCGTACGAGCAGATTGCTTTTCAGTTTTCGCATCATACCGTTTCCGCGGATCATGTAATTGAACATAAAGGGCAGTATTTATCTGAAGAAAAAGGCGAGTTTCCGAATTTCCACTTTCTTCGTGCTCTGAAAATCCAGCTTGAAAATGATAAAGGAACCATTTTTAGGTACGCCAATCACGAGAATGCCGTTTTAAACCAGGTAATGAAGCAGTTAGTGGATGCTTCCAGGGTAGATGTCCCCGACAAGGATGAGCTGATTGCCTTTTTCCGTACTATTACACATTCCGATACTCACCAGGGCGAAAGGGATATGGTTGACCTTTTAAAGCTGGTCAAAAACTATTACTATCATCCGCTGATGGGTGGTTCCAACTCTATTAAATATGTGCTGCCGGCCGTGTTAAATTCATCCGGTTTTATCCGGGCAAAGTATTCACAACCCATTTACGGCAAGACTTCTCAGATAAAGAGTCTGAATTTTGAGGATGGCTGGATATGGATCAAAGAAGATGAAAACGGTAAAATGATAAGCCCTTATAAGCTGCTCCCGCATTTATTCGATAACATCGACGAAGACCTGATTGATGAATTTTTCATGTCCGACCAGCTTGCCGATGGCGGCGCCGCCATGACAGCTTACGCCAAAATGCAGTTTGCCCAAATCACCGAACTGGAGCGAAAGAAAATTGCCTCCGGCCTTCTACGCTACTGCGAACTCGATACCCTGGCAATGGTAATGATTTGGGAGTACTGGAAGAATGATTTGAATTCTTAATTTCAAGAATGTCCTCGTTTAGAATAAATTCATCATATTAGTATTCAACTTAAAAGAATCAAATTATGACAAAGCAAAATTCATCATTGAGTGAAATTGATCTTAATAAATCATTTCAAACTTTAATCGAACATCCTTTTACCGCAATTCAATTAGTGGATAAGGAAAAATTCCATACTGGATTGTTCGGTTTTGCATGTAAAATAATTCCGAATTTCTTCTCTAAATTGATAGAATCTGAGGAAGGATTCCAATCTGCTGAACTTACTCCTATTTATGAGAAAGAATCCATTGATCTCATTATTAAAAACGAAAGTGAGATAATTGCAGTTTTTGAAATGAAATTAAAGACTACAGTTCATAATAGTGGGAAAACTGATATTAGTCAATGTTCAAGTATTAAAAAAAAGATTGATTTGCTGAGTAAAAAGCAAAAATTTTCAAAGCCACCTCTTTTTTATTTAGTTACTTTATTTGAAACGAAAGAGTGTAAAGAAGATGGCTGGAAAAATATTACGTACAAAAAAATAGCTGAAACGCTCAATGAAAATCTTCCTCTTGTCGAGAAAAAAATTGATAAAAGACATTATGCATTGATTTCGCTTTGGCTTGAGTACCTGAATGAACTTGTTATGATTTCTCACTGTGTGTCAAATGCCGGATTAGAAGCTATTGATTTTAAAAATTTGGAGACATCTCTCGATAAAATCAAACTGAAAGGAATATTTGAAGATTATAGAGCCAATCTGATAATTAATCATAGTTCTATTTCGCAATTTAAAGCCAAAGAGGACTTTAATTTAAAAACGGCTAATACCCATGGTAACGGATTACTTGATCTCGTATTAACAAAAAATGACTTTGATTTTGGGCTACAGTGGCAAGGAAATGTATTAAAGCTATTCGCCGTGCCAAAAATAGAAAAAAGTAAAAAAGGCTCAACAATTCGTAAAAAGAGAGATACTTTTCTATCTGACCTAGCAGAATTCTATTATAAAAATCAAAATGTTAAGTTCAAATTTAATAGAGATGGACACTTTCGTTCAATTACTATTAAAGATAATTGGTCATTTTTTTCTGATCTGGAGATAAAGATTAAAGAGCTTGTAGAAATTATGAATTTTCTTAAAAAATTTGATCCCAAATAATATTGATCTTTACTTCCTGTTTTCTAATTAGTTTCTGAGCCTTATAGAATGTTTTTTTTGGTAATAATTGTTAACGTCTTATCTTGGCGTAGTCACTCATTACCTTTGTATTTGTATTAGAAACAAACACGAAATACCTTATCCTTTTCGTGTCATAATTAATTTCCAAAGAATTCACATATATAAAACTCAGTTAAATTCGGTCAACGTTAATTAGGAATTGACAATTGGCCACTATTAACTCATATCTCATAACTATGTTAAACCTTCTCTATCTCCACGGATTAAACGGAAGCCTTTCTGAAGAAAAGCAGGCTGTTTTAAACAACTATTTTAACATTTTTGCTCCTGTAATTGATTATTTGCAAGCAGATGTGAATAGCATTATTGATAAAATAATAATGAATAACAGGATTGACCTGGTAATGGGCACCAGCATGGGTGGCTATATCGGCTATCATACCGGCCGCAGCTTAAATATTCCTTGCTTATTGTTTAATCCTGCAATTTTTTATAAAAGCGTGGATATAAATTTTTCACCGGTAAACGATTATAAATTATTTAAGAATCTTATGGTTATAGTCCTAGGCAAAAAGGATAATATAATCGATTACAATCTGACATATCAGAACCTGGTACTTGATAATTCAATTTTCGGAATCAATTTCAGTATCTATTCTGAATTAGAACATAGAATAGATTTACAAACCTTTAAAAAAGAAGTTGAAAATTTCTGTTGGTTGCTCAAAAGTGAAATATAATATGCTGACTATGCGAATATTGATATATTTGAACTGTTGCTTTCTAAAGGCAAGCCCTTTCCGCTTTATAAACTTATCTGAAACGAAATAGTAAACAACATGCATCACATTCAATCCAGAACAGGCGGACGCTTCGAAAACCAGGACTTCTACAACTTTGCAAAAACAAAATTTGGTGAACTATTTGTAGTTTGCGACGGTATGGGAGGGCACAAAGGCGGTCGTCATGCAGCTGAAAAGGCTGTTAAAACAATCATCAATGAAGTTGTGAAATGCATTGATGAAAATCCGGTTAATGCCTTAAAAACAGCAATCGAAAAAGCCAATGCCACAATTTGGAAAGAAGGCAAATCAAATCTTCTTTACCTCGGCATGGGCACTACCGTTTCGGCTTTACTTATTGCGCCCCAAAAAGCCGTTTGCTGCCACGTGGGCGACAGTCGTATCTACCAGCTGAGAAATGGGAAAATACTTCACCGCACTTATGACCACTCCTATGTTTTCGATTTAGTTTATGCAGGGCGAATCACGGAAGAACAGGCACGCGTATCTGTTCAATCAAACATCATTACCCGGGCATTGGGCCTAAAATCAAATGTGGAAATTGATATAACGGATAACTTATTATATCAAAAAGGCGATAGGTTTCTTTTGTGTACGGATGGAATATGGGGTGCTGTCTCAGAAAAGGAATTGGTAAAAATGGCAAGTCAGAATTCAGATGTCGAAACAGCTGTTAATCAATTGGTTGAAAAAATTGATTCAATAGGTTTTGAAAACGAAGGTCGTCACGACAACTTAACAGCTGCCATGATAGAAATGGAATCTGATAGTGGTTTACAATAATCTGAATCAGTTCATCATTAATAATTCCTGATAGTAAACTCGCATTAATATTATTGTGTATTTTTACATAATAAAATATGCAATTTTCAGTACTGAAATAAATCGACTAATAATCTAATCTTATTCAAATGACCAAATACCAAAGAGCTTTTTTGATTTTTTCATTGCACGGATTACCTGCTAGTAAACAAGAAGAAAAATTGAACAAAGAGATTCAATACTTTGGTTTATCTGAAAGTGAAAAGATTGCCGAAAAAGAATTGATTCTGAATAATTTCAATCTGGGAATAAAAAATCTTAATGTAAAACAGTTGGAAAATGTCATTAGGTTAGCTAACTCAAGTAACTTTAAAAATGAAGATTTAATTGAAAAATTGACTTTTTTTGAGGTAAATTCAAAATTCCACTCAAATATTCAGCACTTTCTTGAAGATTATCTTCAGGCAAATGCTGCGATTGATGTTAGTGAATTAGATAATGAATTTTTTGGCGTTCAGGTCGCTACACGGGATAATTTTAATACACTTCTCAATCAAGGGTATACTGGAGACTGGGAACTTCAACCTGCTAATATAGATCCTCTTCGGATTCAGATTGCTTCAATGAATGAAAAAGGTAATTTCCCACGAGGTTATTATATTAATGCTGATATAATAGATGTTCAACCTGTTAGTTATGGAGTAAAGATATTATATAGAATTTATTTCACAAACCCCATTTTGATAAATTCGGGAAATAGAAATGTTAAGTTTACTCGGCAACCGGTAAAATACATTAGGCCTATTCATTGATCTGAAAATCTAACCCACTGGCAGTGGCCGATGGTTCATTTCTCATCCCCGCCAATTCTTCTTCTTAAAAATCAGTTCTTCCTTTTCAACATCACTTAATAGCTCATCATCAGCTTCAATAAACGGATCGTACCAGTCAGCTTTCTTCCTTGCCCAATCTATTTCTTCTTTCTTTTCAGCAGTCAATTCGTTATTGAATATAGCGTGCTTTTCAAGTTTATCGGCATAGCTTCTGATCATTTCAGCTTTATCATGCCGTATGGCTTTTTTAAACAATTCTTTAAAATCATTAAGTTCTTTCTCCTTTCTGTCCTGTATATTTTTTTCTATCTGCTCTTTCCTCCTCAGCTCTGCCCAATGATTTTCTCGGATTATTCGTTCTTCTGTTTCTCTTTTCCCTCTGACTTCCAGTGTTGCTATTATGCTGGATAACTGTTGTTCTAATATCCTTTTCCCGTCTTGCCACTCTCTGGAACTCCATTGGAATTTTACATGCAAACACAGTGTCGAAATATATTTATCCTTATTTTGAATAGTTCCCGGCACTTTTGTCACCTCTGTTAAATTTTCATGACACCAAAACGCATATTCTTCCCTTTCAAACACGAAGAAGGAACTCTCTCTGCTTAGCTTTATTTCAAATCCTCTGCCACGCATAGCTTTTATCAGCGTATCCATGAAACATAATACTCTGGGTAAGGTTACGGGTCTGACAGTTATACTTAACTCATTTTGAGGGCTGTGTATAAAAAGTCTGTGCTCTTTTAAAACTTCTTTCTGTTTAAGTTGTTCTTTGACTGATAATATCATTTTATCAGGGTTGCTTAGCTTTTCCGGAACAATAAGATTAATACGGTTATCACTTTCAATCATTTTTTTCATTCCGGCATGCGACAATGCATTCTCATTTTCATCCTCTCTTAGTTTCAATAGCGCTGTTTGCTCTCCATTAAAATCCCTCAAAGGTCTCTTTTCAGTAACTTTCTTCCCGTACTTTACTTTAGCCCAGTAACCGGCATTGGGTAAAGGAATTTCTAGGCTCCTGCATTTCTTTCTGAGCCCCACATCGCTTATTATAAACCTCTTAGCAAGTTGAAGCATAGATTCACCCCATACCAGATCATAAAGCTCTTGGCGCGTTAATTTAACTTCTTTCATAGGTCAAATTGATTTGATTATTAAAAGTACTAACAATATTTGACACACATTATCCCTTATCTATGTCAAATATTTATACCCGTAAGGATGTATTATTCTATAATTTTATTAATTGTACCCGAAAGGGTATAAAATATGACAATACATGAATTTGTAAAAGAAAAAAGAAAACTTGTTCGCCTCACCCAGCCTGAACTTGCACAAAAAGCAGGTGTTGGCCCGCGCTTTGTCCGCGAACTAGAACAGGGTAAAGCGACTCTGCGTTTGGATAAAGTCAACCTGGTTTTGAAATTATTTGGGTATGAACTAGGTGCAATACCTTCAGTCCGAAATATACAGATTGAAGATTTAAGGTAAAATTAGAATAGGTAAACACTTAGGATAAAATCATGTAGAATGAAATTTGTTCAGTAGAAATACGTGTTCATTTAAAATGAACGTTGCATTTTAATGAACATATACTTTGATATTTTTTATAAAAACCTTGTTCAGCTTACTTTCTGTATCAAACAGATCAAATCATAGTTTTGGAATATATTCTTGGATATAGCTAATAATTTCATCAAAACTTGGTTGCTCCCTATAGTAAAGCGCAGCTGAAGTTTGGTAACGTTCTTCAAATTTTTGCCGGATATTTTGATCGTTCAGTAACAATGCAGGATGCTCAGGCAATTGTATTTCTTTGTCCGCCCCGCGAAACCGGGCTGCTTTATGTATAAGGTATTCTGGTGTTCCTATAAACTCCTGAACTTCAGGATTTTTCAACAGGCAATATACATCGTAATATTGGCGCATAAAATTCACTGCTTGCCCGCCTTGTGTTTCTTTCCTGTATTTGTTTACTATGGTTTGAATTTTTTCCACCAAAGTATATCCTGGAAAATAGCATAACACATCCAGTGCAGTATTGTCTATATATTCAAACACTGCATCCAGGGATTTCACATAATTCATTACCCAGGATGAAATAGTAACGGGCCGGTTGGGTGCGACAGTATCAAATCCGGCTTCTAACAATATTCCGTCTTTCAATCCATGTATCGCATCAGTATAAGAGGTGTAATATAAACGAATTCCTCCGCTGCGGTATTTTTCGGTATCATCAAAAGCCGTATCGCGCTCAACTTGAATTATACCATCTATAAGAATTTTCTTTGAAAACAAGTCATAAAAAGCCTTTCTTCCTTCTCTGACCTCAGATTTATCATCTTTTCCTTCTGTATGTAATCCAAAGTTCGTTTTGATATGTATATCTATATCCTCCGAAAACCGATGAATCAATCCAAATCCTTTTGAAAGGGAAGTACCGCCTTTTAGCTCAAACTCTATGCCTTGTTGTTTCAATCCATAAAGCGTATGCATAATCCAGTAATCCTTCTCAACCAGGGTTGGAACAATTCGCTCTTTTTCCGACACTATCGCCAATAATTCTTTAAATTCCGGATCGTTGTGTATGAAATCAGGCATATTGTATTTTTTTTAGTGTTGAAAAAAGCAACTTTCTTACACTTCCGGTTCCATATTTACTTGCCATTTTCTTTAATTCTTCTGCATCGAAAAGATTAATATTTCTTATGAAATTAGCCAGTACCTTTTCTGAATCCTCAGCGAGTACGCTCAGGTTATTCAGAAGGTCAACAACCAGGTATTCACGGCTTAGGGTTGTAGGAAAAGCTGACTTTAGCTTGAAAAGAAAGCTTCTTCCGTTCAGGGTGAATATCCCTCTGCGCTTGTGGTTATATACCCAGGTAGTATTGTATAATTGAGTCAATCCCAATCCTAATGAGTTATAGACATTCGGTGAAAAAAGCTGGAAAGTATCATCCTTTAGAAAACGTTCAATCAAACTATGATCGGTAGGAGGGCTAACACCGAATTTTGATTTCTTAGGTGCATAGTAGATTCCCTGGCTTAGCTTCTGAAGAGTTCCATCTTCAGTAAGCATGTGCAAATGCCTGTCTACAGCTGTTGTCCAGTTTTCAATATCTGAACGTCTGTATACTTCACCCGGCTGGATGTGTTGTTTCAAAGATTGTAATATGGTTCTCATAATGTGTACAAAGGTACAATATAAAATTCAAATTGCATGATATTTTCAGAATATTTCATGCATTTTTATAATTTCATAAAATCTTCTATAAATCAACTACGTTTTGAAGTATTAAAAATAAGCATTTTGCAAACCAGAATATAGTGAACAAAAAAAATGTTCTAGGTTCCAACCTTGACACCTCTGCTTCTAACCTTGACACCTCAGGTTCCAACCTTGACACTTCCTTCATCAATATCTACATTTTCTCAATCATCCCAATTAGACTTATAATTCAGAATTATACTTCGCTCAGATTTTTCCCTCTCTCCAACCCACCCAGGCAGTGCCGGATGGCTGCCAGGTCGCAATTTTTTGTCACGGTATTTGCAGAAAAGCAAATACAGCGTGCCGCGCCAAAAAATTGCTACTGTCATCCACCGGTTCGCGTACTTTACATAACATGCTCTTATGGTCGCTTGTTCACGAGTAGTTTGAGGTACTACCACTAATCGACGCTATATACAATTTGGTAGAAAACTGTACATAGCTACCCATTAGTGGTAATTTGTGTTGACATGTTTTGCGCCCATAAGCCTATTATGCAAAGTAGCCACTGCCTGCACCTCCCTGTCCTCCCCACTCCTCGCACTTCCTATGCGGTTGCAAGCCATTCACTTACTCGTCCCTCGTAAGCTCATGCCTTTCACCGCCGCACAGCAGCAAATGGTTAATGCCTGTGGTAGCATTAGTCAACAAGCCAATTTATGTTTAGTACGTTACGCTTAACCATCAGCTGCTAAAACCTACCTCACTTTCCGGTTGGACAAGCAATACAAGCCGGTGAGCTTTTTGTTTACAAGTCAGTTCTACAAGTGACGAGCAGCAATCTGAGAACCCAACACACTTGCCATGTTGCTGCAAGCAATTGTCCTCTTCCTCCTCTTACGTCCTCCTTGTTTCGTCACCTTTCAGTCTGGCAGGTTCGTACTTCCCGGACACCTCCCGGCACACGCCTCCGCCGGTGGCTGAGCTTGTCGAAGCCACGGTGTCCGCAAAGTACACGCCTAAAGCAAAGCCTCCTGGCTCTCCTACGCTTTATGCTAAGCGGAGTCGAAGCATCGGCTTAGCTTTTACTTTGCGCCGTTGGTAGAAACCGCGCAAAGTAGCGGCTTCACCAGCCAGCCTTCAAGGATGCCTTCACTGCGTCGTCCTCCATCGTCGTCATCGTCCAATCCCTTTCGCAACGCACAGCAGCACACCTGTATGGCAGCCAGGTTACTGCCCTCGCACCTTTTTTCGGCTCACCGGACGCTTCCCACGCCCTCCTTCTCCGGTGGCTGAGCGGAGCCGAAGCCACAGCGCCCGTCAAGCACGAAAACCCTCCTCAACGTAACCCGTCTGTCCATCCAGGCAAGCTGCTAAAACCTCCCCACTTCCCGGTTGACGTGTAGTTGCAGTAATTCAGCAAACAAGTACAATCGGTATTCGTATGCGCACCTCCCTCCGGTCAAGCATAAGCGCCAGCCACAGGCGTACGGTAAAAATTCTAAGCCATCATGCACCACACATCTGATTTATTCGTATATTTAAGGTCCTTAATAATTTCTTTTATCGCTCCTTCTCTCCATTCGGATAAAAGACTCAATAAATCTATCCTATACTTTCGCGTAATATCATCTTCACAACTTTTTCACTTGAATTATTAACTTTAAAACCCAGATCAAAATGAAAAAAATTATCTTTTTGCTAATCTTCTTCCCGGCTATTGTTTTTGGCCAGCAAACTGCTCAAAAAGCATCTACCTCAGATGAAAATCTGAAAAAATCTGCTGAAACTTTTGTCGCTAATTGGTTTAAATATTGGGGCGATAAAAAGTATGATGAAATTTTAAAATCTATAGATCAAGATGCCAACTACATTACTCTGACTTCAACTAAACCTTTGTCTCAAAACATGAATGAGTTTATTGATTATCTTAAAAAAAATGAAGGCAGTTACAAAGTCAATACCTATTCTTATACTACGGATGTTTTATCAAAAACTCTTGTTGTGTTATCTGTAAAGTATATCGACTCAACAATAATTAAAAGTGACATAACTGTTACTGACAATTTCGACATCATTACATTAGAAATGGTAAAAGAAGCCTGGCAATTTAAGAATTATTATTCCACTGCATTCATGCCTGTTGTTTTCAATGCTAACATTGATAAAAAATGGCAAAAGGGTAAAGCAGAACCGGTCTGGCGCTTTTCAGGCGCTGTTAATCAAATGTTCTCATTGCTTGTAGGCTTTATAGAGGATTATAAAAAGAATGGCACAAGTCCTTCACAAGCTGGTAAAATGATGGGTGCACGTTTTGCACAATTTTGGGATCAATCCAGGGGATTTGAAGGCCTTGCTTCAGGAATGATGTGGAATTTCCAAACAATGACTACCTATGTTGAAGTTCTTGAACGTAACGAAAACATGATTAAATTTAAATTTGAACCCTTTCAGGTTGATGAAAAAAAATGGAATGTTACTCAACAAGAGCTCCTTGAATTTTTTCAAAATTCATTTAATTAAATTGCCTCAAAAATGGGAGGAACTTGTATAATTATAATCGAGAATAGACAATGGATAGTTACCTTTTCTAAAAAATAAATTACTTTCCGTCTACCTCAACTTCTTCCAATTCAATTTATCCTGAGCCCCCCAACTCAGGATTTTTTTTTACTATTCTTAGATGCTTACAACACACCAACACATCCTGCCCCAGCAGTATTTATTCACCGGCAATTCATTGCTCATTTTTAAAGGTATTGCCGTCTCATTTATACTGCCCCACGCTGCCCCTCTCAACTACACACCTTATACCTTATATCTTATATCTTACATCTTATATCTTATATCTTATATCTTATACCTTATATCTTATACCTTATATCTTATACCTTATATCTTATATCTTATATCTTATATCTCAATAGTAACCCACAATTCCCCTTCCTTCAAGTATTTCAGATCAGTGGCTGAAGAGGACATTTTTTAGAAAAAGAAGGAAAACGAAAAAAAGGAAACGAAGATACTATGGTACTCAGGAAATTCAAGTGCTGGCCTTCAGCAACATGTTTTCCCTTTAATATCAGCTTTTCTAGCTGCAGTCCAGGCTGAGCCGCGTTCGTTTTTTTTCAAATAACCTGTTTGGTTCATTCCGATCAGGTTATTTCATTTAAAAAAAAGCCGTATCGCGCACTTGATTTTCCTTGCGTGCCATTAGGGAAGGATTGCTTCCTTTTTTTCTTTTTTCCTTTTCTTTTTTTCCTAAAAAATTTGTGGAAGGGGTGCTAAAGGAAAGATCGGACTAACCTCCAAAAAAAATTCAATATGCAGAAAATCACCACTTACAGCCCCGATCAAAAGCGAAGCCCCTTCGCCTTTTTCATCCTCAATAAAGGAATGAACAGCGGCAAACCAATGGAGCATCCCTACCCCAATTGCTTCACCTACAACGCCACGGATCAAAACGAAAAAGATCATTACTACTGGATCTGTTTTGGCCTATGGCAATCCAGGTCCTTTCACCAACATTTGATTGGTTCTGTAATCCCATTTATCCGCCTTCATGAATTAAGCCAGGCAATCAACCAGGCATCCGAAAAAGCCCAGGCTTATCCGGGCACCTTCCAAAAAACAATTGAGGCACTCAAAATCCTGGATAAACAGGAGAAGCAGTTCCACCGCAATCTCCTGCTAATTTCCGAAGCTAAAAAAGCAATTTTCGCCAATTACCGAACCCTTCCATCATTTTATAGATAATCTAACTCGCCCCCCCTCTCTTTTCTTCAAAGAGAGGGGAAGGGGGTGAGTTTTTTAAACCTTAAATCCCAACAAAATGAAAAAGTACTTCAACGATCCCCGCCCTCTTACCGTTAGGTATACCGGCAAATGTGCAAAATGTGGTACCACCCTCAAAAAAGGCTCAGCAGCATATTACTGGCCTTCTGATGGCAAACTCTATTGCCTATCCTGTGGAGAATCTAAATATCGGCAGTTCCTCTCTGCTGTAGCTGATGAAGCTGTTTATCTGGGCATTGGAAATCCTTATGCATGCTAAATAAATCATCCCTTTTCAGCCCGGCAGTCCCGGCTTTTTTATAATCAAATAAGCCCATTCTGTACTAAAAACCACTATATCGAACCGATTTGTGCATTTCTTTGTATATTTACATATGATATATATATCAGCCTGGTTTACTTTTTTTCGTTCATTATAAATAAATATCCAAATAAACGTCAAAATCTAAAGCTATGAAGAAATCTACCTCTATCCTTTTCCTTTTCCTAGCTATGTTTCAAGTTCACGCACAGGACTATATGATTAGTTTTGCAGCTACAGGAGATACCACTGTTGTTAGCATTGTAAAAGTTTATAACTTAACAAGTGGTGATTCTGTCACCCTGAATAGTGGTGATATTTTACGTCTGACTCCATTTGTAGGAATCGGAAATTTGATTAAGCATAATGAGACTTTGCAGCTATATCCAAATCCAATGGAAGGCCAGGCATTCCTGACATTTTTTGCTCCGGCAAATGGAGATGCACTTATCCGAGTTGTTGATTTTTCTGGAAAAACTGTTTATCAGACAAGCAAACTGCTCTCAATCGGAACTCACAGTTTTCGTATTTCCAACATGAAACAAGGTATATATTTTTTAGAAGTGACCAGTGAAAACTATCACTATGCTACAAAATTGATATGCCTGAATAATCAGCCAGGTAAATCAAGTATTGAATATGTTTCTTCAATCAAGAAAACCACAGAAAACCAATTTAAAAACGTTGAAGCCACAATTGATATGCTTTATAAAGAAGGTGATCGCTTGCTTTTTAAAAGTTCATCAGGTCGGTATAACACTATTGTTACCGATGTACCTTCAGGCAGCAAAAAAATAACTTTCAATTTTGTACTATGCACTGATGCTGATAATAACAACTATTCCACAGTAGCAATTGGAACACAGGTATGGATGGCCGAAAACCTTAAAACCACCAAATACAACGATGGCACTTCCATTCCTGAGGTTACAGGTACATCGGCCTGGGCCCTGTTACTCACACCCGGGTTTGGCTGGTATAACAACGATATAGCCAACAAAAACACCTACGGAGCACTTTATAACTGGTTCACTGTAAACACCGGAAAACTTGCTCCTGCTGGCTGGCATGTGCCTTCTGAAGCCGAATGGAATGCGCTTATTACCTTTCTGGGTGGCGAAAATGTTGCTGGTGGCGAATTAAAAGAAGTAGATACTGTCTATTGGGCAAGCCCTAATACAGGTGCAACCAATTCCAAGGGTTTTTCGGCGCTCCCGGGAGGTTACCACTATGTCGATGGTTATTACAAAAATTTGGGCCGCTACGCTTCCTTTTGGTCGACTACATTGTTCACCTCGATGAGTGATGCGTGGGCCCTTAGCCTGGGCTATAACTACGCGTATGTGGATCGTTACTGGGCCCGCCTGCAACAAGGTTACAGCATCCGGTGTGTGAAGGATTAATTTACTATTTTTTTTCTCTCACACTCTCCCTACCTTCACCATCCTCTTCCTGTTCACCATAACCTTTGCCAAACAGACATACCTCACCGCATCAACCGAGCGTAGCGAGTTCACCGAAGGTAATCCCATGATTGAATTTATCAATCGGTGCATTGGTTGCCTTTCCTGCCTGGTCCTCTTTCCATTTATAATTCTTAAACTCCCGTATCAGGGATATCCGCTAATTGTCCCGAATGCAACACCACCCTCAAAAAAGGGTCAGCAGCATATTACTGGCCTTCTGATGGGAAAATCTATTGTTTATCCTGCGGAGAATCAGAATACAGGCAGTTTCTCTCAGCAGCAGTTGATGAAGATGTTTACAATCAGGTCGGTAATCCTTTCGCCTGTTGATCAACAAATTATCAAAATACTAGCCCGGAACTTCTGGGCTTTTTTATTTTCATATAATGTTCAAAAAAAAGTTGCATCATTTAATAATTTTTGTACTTTTCAAGGACTTAATAATCACATTAATTAGTAAATAATTTTAATCCAACAAATATGAAGATATTAGCTAGTTCTATTGTTATTCTTATGACAACAGTCTTATTGTGTTCTTGCGACACAAATAAAAAACTGAATCAAGAAAGTGCAGAAAATGCTATTAAAGAGTTTGTAACTCAAAATAGTTTTGATACTGGAAGCGGGCAAGGTGGCTCATTTAGTGTTAATTCAATAACTTCAATAGAACCGATATCTCAATTCTCAGAAACTGAAGCAAGTTCGATTGTTCATTTTGATTTTCAAGATTCATATGCAAATGATAAACTTGTATTGAAGTTCAATTTTAAAAAAAACATGGATAAGAAGTGGGTTCTAACTACTGTTGATGCGGTTAGTGGTGTTGGCTCTCAAAACATGAGTAACAAAATATATAAATGGCAAAATGTAAATATTATTGTAACTGATAAATCAAGTAAAGAAACAACACAAGAAAAATCCTTTACAGAAAGTGTCTGTGGCGAATGGCAATATAAAGATCCATCACAGGGATATACGGAAGAGGTTAAAAACTATTCACTTCTAAAAATAACACAAGCGGCAAATGGTTTATTTACTATACAAAAAGGTAGTATTGATAATGGAAAGATTTATTGGGGGAATTTTGATGGGTCATCAGGAAAGGGTATTGATCTCAATCTATCAGAAAATAAACTAATTGGCAAATATCGTATTTATGAAGGTTCGGCTGCTGATGCTTATTCCGATATCAATGTTTCTATAGCTCTTATCGATAAAAACAATTTAATATTTAAAGATGGTGATAAATCTTTTGAAGTCACTAAAAAAAGTAGCTAAAAACTAACGAGTTCCCCTGTTTTCGCGCAACTTATTTTCTGTCACGAGCAGGTTGAAATGTGAAATATAGATCCTTTTCTCCACATCGACTTGTCTTTTTTCACACCCTCCCCACCTTCACCATCCTCTTCCTGTTCACCATCACCTTTGCCAAACACACATACCTCACCGCATCGATCCCATGATTGAATTTATCAATCGGTTCATTCGTTGCTTTTCCTGCTTGGTCTTCCTTCCACTTATAATTTTTAAACTCCCGGATCAGGTTAACCGATCCTTTTGTGATATGGATTTTAAACCTTTTTATAATATCAATACCAGCCAGAATGCTGTCCTTTCCCTTAAAGGTAGCCTGGATATTATAACCTTCTTTCTTAATCTCATAAATGCATTTCGGCTGGTTATCTGCGATAACTTCATCAGTCCATCTCAGACCCAATTCACCAAGCCACCGGGCAATATCCTGGTTAGTTAATCCCCGGTTATAAATAAGTTCTTCAAGATAAAGATCACCACCACACAAACCCACTTTTATTAATGCTGTCGGGTCATTACTAAACCCAAAGTCCATCCCGTAAACCACCCACTTACACTCTGCTGGAAACGTTTCGCATTGTTCCCAATTCGTAAAAATTAAACCCTTGATTTGTCCGGGCAATCCAAGCCCGTAAACCCGCCAGTAATTTTCATCAACATATTTCAGCTGCTCAATCTCCTTCACCACCTCCTCTGGAAGAAAATCTTTATTATCCTGGTAAGTAGATTGAATAAAAGTGCAATCCTTCCTGGGAATCACCAGGTCATAAATCCAGTGCTCATCCATACTCGGATTGTAGTCAATAAAGATTTGCTTCTCCGTCCTGATGCTCAGCTGAATCCAGTCTTCCAGGCTTAATTCGTTCGCCTCATTGATAAAAAGATACGTGCGCTTCGCGCCTCTCTTTTTCTGCGGCTGGTCCAGGCTTACGAACTCAAATAAGTTCCCGTTAAGCAAATAGGTATTCTCAGTCTTATTGTGGAATTTCTCATCATACAATTCAGCACTCTTCAAAATCTCAAAGAAGTCCCTCATCGCTGACGCTTTCAAAGAAGGCATAGTTTTTCTCACGATTGTAAATACTCCATCCTTCTCTTCAAATGCCTTCTCCAGTATTAAAAGCTGAAGGATCGAGTAAGTCTTTCCCGACCTGCTCGAACCCTGGTTAACCACGATCTTGGTTTTGGCTCTGCGGTTCTTTACAAAAACCCTCGATATTTTTACGCCTTTATTCATCCAATGACTTTCCGCTTGAATCCACTAACTCAAAAGTGATCTTAGTGATGATTTTATCCTCAGTTCCTACATCCAGGTTCACCCGTTGCAATTTTGGCCGGATATACTCCTGCAAATCTGCCCACAATCTAATCCGATCAGGTGGTTTCATCTTTTTGAGGTCCTCCTCAACCGTTTCATCCAGTAGTTCAAGCACCCATTCAACCTTTGCTTGAATTTCACGGGTTATCTTATTCTTGATGCCTTTTGGCCGCCCACCTTCACCGGGTTTGAACAACTGCGGTTTGTTCGATTTCGTCTCCATATTCTTCCTATTTCTTCCTATTTTAGGAACAGTTTCTCATAATTACTCGTCTTCAAGTCCCCTCGCCACCGGAGAGGGGATTTAGGGGTGAGGTCGCCGATAAACCATCTTCTCAATCAAGCTAACGCTGATCCCATATTCAGCACTCAGCTCATATTTGATATCTGTTAATGAACGACCGGTTTTAGCTAACCGGAAGTACTTCTTAACCACAATCCATTTCCTGGCATGTTGTATATTAAGTAGTCCTTTATCAAATAATTGCCTGGCATTTTCACCAGACAATTCAGCAATTTCTTCAATAATGGTTTCTTTGGTAATGTCCATTTTTCAGACCTGTTATTCTTTCTACAAAATTACATAATATAATACTATATTTATCTGTTAAACAAATATTTTGCATTATTTTACTAAAGTAATACTTTAAGTATATTTAATTTTGTTCATCACTCTAAAATCCACTGTAAAATGTCTAAAACAAACGTAAAACCTCCTAAAAGCGGAAAAGGAAAGTCCATGACTACTCCTAAATCTTCTTATGTAAGAACTACCAGGGCAGGTGCCGATCTGGTTAAAACTGTGAAATAAAATGAGTCGTTACTTCTCCACACAGCCCATCTTTTCAGCTCCCGTCGCATCCATCGACAGGGAAAATGGCATTATCCGGGGCGTTACAATTGCAATGATAGGGTCTGCCAAAGGACATGGCGGTTTTATCGATCGTACGTTCCTGCTTCAGTTGGTTGATAATGCAACCTCTAAAAGCGCAGGGATCAAAGCAAGGTTCGGGCATCCGAATATGTGTGCTACTGCCCTGGGCACTTATCTGGGCCGCTTTAAGAACTATTCCTATGCAGGAGATAAAATAAAGGCTGACCTCCACCTGGACGAAACATCAAAGACCACCCCAAACGGTGACCTTTTTTCGTACATCTTAGACATGGCTGAGAAAAATCCCGACATGTTCGGCGCCTCCATTGTCTTTGAAATTGCGGAATCAGTATTTCTTAAAGAGAAGCTGGATGGTAAAGAAGTTGAAAAGGAATACTTCCGCCTCAAGGATCTCAGGGCAACCGATATTGTTGATGAACCGGCTGCTACGGATGGATTGTTTTCAGCAAATACCTTCCCGGGTATTGCGTCTCAGTTTCTGGATGAAAATCCTGAGATCATGGACCTGATCTTTTCCAAACCTGATTCCGTAACTGAATTTCTTTCAAACTATTTAACCAACTCCAAAATGAACTTTTCTGAAAAGATTAAACAGAATTTTGAGGCTTTCCTGGCTTCTTTCTCAACCCAGCCGGCAGAGCAATCAACACAAAGCACTGAGCACTCTCAATCTGAGGACATCACATTGAACACCTTGTTTGATGCTGTCAGCGCGTCCTATCCCGAATCCTTTGCCGAAACACAAGGATTTACTTCACTTCAAAAAGCGGAAGCTTTAACCGCTTTCTTTTCTTCTGTGAATGACAAACTTCAAACCGCCTCAGAAACTGAAACCCGTTTGCTCAGTGAAGCCGAAGCACTCAATACCGAGCACCAGGCATTGATCGCTGAACTGGCCACTGAGCGTAGCCGAAGTGCCGAACTCACCGAACAACTTTCTGCTCGTCCCTCCATTCCTCTCAACGTTACTGATCCCGCCCTCAGCCTTTCCACCAACCAGGAGAAAGACGAAACCGGAAAACAAATCCTCTCTCAACTCCCAAAGGATCTCAAACGAAAATTGTCAAACAGTTCCAAAACAACTGAATGTCCATCGAATGACCATCGAATGACCTCTCATAACTCATAATTCATAACTCATAATTTTCTCCCCATGTCCAACATTTTTTCACAAACAACATCCCCCGCCTTTAAACGCCAGGCTGTTGATGAATACTTTATCCAGCCTATGTTTATGGCCGAAGACATCCGCGGACTGATCACCGTTCGCACCGATATCAAAGGGACTGAAACCCTCAACCGGATCAGCCGTCCTTCGATGCTCACCAAACCCAAAGACACTCCAGGCTTTACTCCGGCAGGAGGTTTCAATCTGACTTACACCGACATCACTGTAAAGCCGATGGCAATGGAGTTCGAACAGAATGCACGTTCGTTCTGGGGATCAATTGTTCAGCAGCTTCTTGCTTCGGGTTACCAGGTAGATGATGTCGAGCAAATGAAATCTCCCGATATCTGGAATAAAGTCATGCTTCCGCTCATTGCCCAGGCCGGTCAGGATGACCTTATCCGACAGATGTTTTTCGCTAATCCAGCTGCCGAAACTTTCACTGCTGGTAATCCGAATGGAACGCTTGATGCCAACTACACCGGTTATACGGGCTTTATGTCCTGGCTGTTCAATGATCTCTACTCCGGTGTAATTCCTTCCACTCAACACGTTCCGATTGCTTCCTCTGTGGCTGCAGTAAAACAGGAAGCCATTCATACTTACACTGCCGGTACTGATACTTTCCTGAATATCACAATTAACGGAGTCCTTTATCAGCAGCCTTATGCCACTTCAGCAACCGCTACTGCTGTTGCATGGCTCAACACACACAAAGCCAATATCGAAGCCCGCGCAGGTATCAACGGAGTGATTGTCACCAATCCTACCGGTGCTCAGATCAAAATCGTAAGCAAGGTAAAAGGACAAAGTTTTACTTCCGCCGGAACTGTTACCGGTACTGGAACAATAGCAAACTCCGGATTAGTTGCTGCAGTTAAAGCCGGTTCCCTGGCTACCAACGAAACTGATACCACCCTCGAAAACATGCTTGATGCCGTGACTCCTGAAATGCATGAATACGATCTTACCTTCATGCTAACTTCTTCCATGTGGCGTAACCTGGTTCACACACTCAAAGACCGTCAAACCGTCTTCGGTGATGCCGTCATGAAAAACGGGCTCAAAGTTCCCACCTATGAAGGGTTCCCTATAATAGTCCGTCCGGATTGGGACAAATGGATCTCAGTAGCACAAAACGGCATTAAGCCTCACCGCGCTTTGCTTACAACATCCAAAAACCTGCTCTTTGCTACTGATGGCACTTCCGATTCCGAAATGATCGAAACCTGGTACAACCAGGAAGCTCAGATGCGCCGCTACCGTGTCCAGTACAAAGCCCAAACCGCCTACCTCCACAAAGAACTCGTCGTTCTCGCTGGCTTCGTTGACTAGGATTGCTTCCCTCGCCTCAGTTCCCCTCTCTTTCCTTCAAAGAGAGGGGTCAGGGGTGAGTTCAACAATCGAATGACCACCGAATGACTATCTAAAAAAGCACAGCATTGCGAGGGCTCCGCCCGAAGCAACCTCCTCCTCAAAACCGCAATCTCCCTTGAAAGCCTTCTCCACCTATAACTACCTCCCCCTTTTAAACCTCAAACGTTCAGACTTCATCAACCTGAAGACCAACTACGAGGTTTTTATCCCTTTTGGAGAAGATAACCTTTTGCCTACTCAGCTCAACCAACTTGCCCGGGAAGTACCGGTTCACCGCGCCATCCTTAATTCAAAATCTGCTTATGTGGTCGGCAGAGGACTTACAACTCAGAATAAACTCCTTCGCCAGTTAATTGATTCACCGAACAATACTTACGAAACTTTGGATACCGTGTTTCGGTATGTTGTGCATGATTACCTGAACATAGGGAATGCATATATCGAAATCATTACCAATCCGGGTAAAACCTTCACATACCTGTTTCATATTGATGCCAGCAAATGCAGGCTGTCTGCCGTGGCTAATAATGTTCTGATCCATCCTTCCTGGATAGAGTTCAAAGGAAAGAATGATGAAAACCTTACTTCGCTGCCTCTTTTCCCTGACTTCCGCAAAGGTGCTGATGGGCTGCTTCATTCCGTCTATCACATCAAAGATTATGAACCCGAGTTTTATTATTATGGCCTTTGTTCCTATTTCCCGGGAATGCGTTCTATCATCATTTCGGGTTTAACCAATCTTTGGAACCAGAACAGGCTGGAGAATGGATTTACAGCACCAGGTTTGCTCATTATCCCCGGCATAAACGACGAAGTCGATGCTGCAAGCCTGGATGAAGAGTTCAATAAATTCAAAGGGGTGGATGGGGAGAAGGCTGGTGACATAATCATTCAGTACCTTGCTGATTTATCCCCAGGTCAAACCTCGCAGCAGGCAAAATTCATCGAGTTCAAAAAGAACGAGGAAGGTAACTGGATCGACCTCCACACCCAATCTGAATTGTCCATTGTTACCATTCACAACTGGTTCCGCTCGCTAACTCCATATTCCGGCGAAAAGACCGGTTTTGATGCCAACCGAATCATCAACGAATACGAAATTGCGCTCAATACCATAATCAGTCCCCTGCAATCATTTTTCCTCCGCCACTTCGACCAGATACTAAAATACTTCAAATTACCCACCGGCGAACTCTCATTTATCAATGAGCCGCCTATTCAGCGCATCAATCCGCTCAAATTTGTCTGGGAAGCCCGTCGTGATGCCGGTCTTGAGTATGATCCTGCCGACCCCATTCAAAAAATGCTCGTT
>CAIRMR010000051.1 GCA_903879715.1 uncultured Bacteroidales bacterium | reverse complement strand
GGCCATTGATATTAATGATACACGTGGCTTGCATGTCGGGCAGCTTACGCGCGACGCTTTACGTAACATGGGTCAGCCGATTGCCGCGGCCGATGTCCTGGTTCTGGGCGCTGCCTACCGCGAAGATGTGGGCGATACACGCTACAGCGGCTCTGAAATTGTAATCCGCAAACTTACCGAAATGGGCGCCGAAATCAGGGTGCATGATCCGTATGTTGAGCATTGGTGGGAATTTGAGCAACAGGATTCCTATCCTGCTACAGGTCAGAGCAAAGCGAGATTTTTCCGCAACCAGGAAAAACTGAAAGAAATTTATATTGAACAGGATTTAGATAAAGCTTTACATGGTGCCGAAGCTGTTATTCTAGCCGTGCCTCATGAAGCCTATCTTAACCTGGACCCTGACGAAGTGGTGAAAAAAATTGGTCAGCCTGCGGCAATAATTGATTGCTTTGGAATACTGTCCGATGATAAGATCCGTCGTTATTTCCAGCTGGGCTGCGAAGTTAAAGGCTTGGGTCGCGGACATATTCAACGCATTAAAGAAGAAATACGCAAAGCATAGAGGTCTCTTTAAAACAGTTATTGGTTTATATTATCATAAGGTTAAGGTTAAGGTTGAGGTTAAGTTAGAGGTTGAGTTTTTAAGCGCTCAGCTTCTAACTTGTCCTCATTTTTTTTGAATTTTATCCGGGTTGTTTCTAATAGTTTAATCTGCTTTTCACCCCATTCTTTAATTGTTTTACTATCAGGCAGTTTTATAAAAACAAATCATGTTTCAGGGTGGGAAAGATGTAACTAATAGCTGTAATTGTGTAACTTCTGAGTGTGAGGGTGATTGTAATTTTGTTGTGAAATTATTCAATCTAACTTAACACGTAAATAAAATGAAAAAATTATTTCTAATGCTGGCAATAGCGGGTTTCCTGACAAGCTCATATGCCCAGACCCTGACAGTAAAAGATATTCCTGCTCCTGTTACCAAAACGTTTACCAAAACCCACCCAAAAGTTGACACCGTTCAATGGAGCAAATCCGGCGATTTTTACAAAGCAGCTTACCAGGTAAAAATGAAGGATATGACAGCTACGTATACCGTTCTTGGTAAATTGACAGAAACTAAAGCCGAAATTACCGTTGCTTCACTTCCAACCCCGGTTTTGAAATATATCAACGAAAACTACCCCAGCGATGTTGTGAAATCTTCGTCATTGGTAAAAAGTGCCAAAGGCAAGGTAACCTATGCCGTAAAAATAAAAGGAATGGATCTCTGTTTTGATTCAAACGGTAAGGTTCTAAAGTAATTAAATGCATTACGGCAATTATTGGAAAGAAGCAATTATTGTTGTTTAAATATGGTCCTGTTGATTTAATTAATCTTCAGGACTTGTTTTTTTTGATATTAGCCTTTATTGCCAGCAGTGGAATTAGCGTAAAACCGGCCTTTTAAAATATCCGATAAGGGGACTTTTCGGAGAAGGGATTCGACCCATGCCGTAAAATCGAAAATCCGAAGAATCTGTTTTTCAAATACATCCTGGTGAATTTCAGTGAATTCCTTCAGCGTTTTTTCGAGCAATCGCTCTCGTTTCTGCGTAGTTGCAGGCAGCTGTTTACTTAAAAACCTGAATAAAAAGCTTTCGATTTTATAGTCTTTGGCCGCATCGAGCAAGTCACGTTTCATCGACCGGATTTCATACTTTATAAGATCAAAGTCCCCCAATTTATAAAGTATCATCAGGTTTACCAAACGGATTGTTCTGTAAAGGGGAAGATAGAAATAGTTTTTCCCTCTTAAAATTATCTGGTTCAGAAATTTATGCGCTTTGTGGTGTTCCGAATTCCCGAAATATATCAAAGCGGTATAGAGGCAAAGTTCCGCCTGCCGAGCCCTGTTCAGGGTAAACAACTTATCAAATAAGGTGTCTTTATATAAATTCATAAGCGACATGGATGAAGCAAAATCACCACGATCAAGAAATGGAAACAACTCGTATAAATAGATAATGGCAGTTAGATTTATTCTGAAACTGGCTGATTGACTGTCAATTGCCTTCAGCTGGTTAATGAAATAGGTCATCCCATCATAGTTGTGAATGCTTCTCAGGCTTTCGAGCACACCTTCGAGTGTATGCAGGTAATATACCGGCGGATTGCTCCAGAGATGTTTGTTTGCTTCAAAAAGATTATTTAACTCAATATATGAATTCAATGCCGATTGATAATCCCCAACACTGATAAGATAGTTCGATTGGAAAAGTTGATGCAACTTGCTGATTTCGAAATTATCCAGGTTTTGTGAAGCAACAATACTTATCTCGCTGTATACCAGGTCGTTTAATTCATCTTTTTGCTTTTGTGAGCGGGCATAGCCTTTATAAACAATGCGGTGTTTCAGGTTCTCGTACAGCGACGATTGTTCGTTGATCTTACGTACATACTTTAAGGCTTCATTGAGCCGGAACTGTTTTTTTAATAGAGTTTTTTCATTCAGGTTCGGAAAATTCAACGCCAGCAAATAATCCAGGTCCAGTCGTGAGGCAAGAAGCAGGGCATAATAGTTTTCATACTTTTCAGCCTGTTCTATAATGTCGTCCAGTAATCCGAAGCATTCGTCGAATAAGGATTTTTCATATAATATTTTGGCTTTCAGTATTTTATTAAATAAAAAATAAAAACTGTCCTGTTCTTTCTTCAACTCAAGCATAGTATCAAGCAACAATTCGAACAAATATTTAACAGTAGTTTCAATTGAAGCTCCGGGACGGGCTTTCAGGAATTCAGCTAACAACGAGGATGTAGGCAGCTCACGGTTTTTTTCAATTACATCATATAATATTATATAATCAGCACCAGCCTTATTGCGTGAAGACCGGATTCGGAAAGCTTTTTTCTCAGCTAATGACATTGAGTGTGTAAGCAATACAACCGATTGGAATTTCGACATGGAGGATATTTGGATTTAAAAATTTTTGAAATTGATTTAATTAACAGACCGGTATTTTCTTCATTCTGATCAGGAAAACAAATTGCCTTGCATGATGAAAAGTCATTCCGGATCAAATAACTGATTCTTACTTAACAGCAATCACTTTAACGCTGTAAATATATAGATAGAATAAAAATAATCGGCATTAATTGTTT
>CAIRMR010000050.1 GCA_903879715.1 uncultured Bacteroidales bacterium | reverse complement strand
ATTCGTTCCCTTCGACTACGCTCAGGGTAAAATTCGTAAATCGTTCCCTTCGACTACGCTCAGGGTAAAATTCGTAAATCGTTATTCGTTATTCGTAAATCGTTATTCGTAAATCGTTATTCGTAAATCGTTATTCGTAAATCGTAAATCGTTATTCGTAAATCGTAAATCGTAAATCGTAAATTGCAAATCATTTAATTGCTCTGTTTCACACTATTCACAATAAATGTCGTCTCACCCCTCCAGGGTAACGTATTGTTTTTCTGAGTATAATGTACAATTACATTTCTGCCTTGCAGTGTATCTAGTCGAAACGCAACATTCTTGTCAGTAACTGAGAACAGGAATTTTTCGGATGCAAGGGTAACATTTTTATTGCTCTGAACACTACTTAAAATCATCTCACCTTCATAGGTCTTGAAAATATTTCCTTTGTGCGAGAATTCCTGTAACATCCCTGTGCGGTATCCATCGCTGAATGTAAAGAAGAAACTCCAGTAAATATATGCTGCTACTATGAATATAAAGAAGGTCAGTACAATATAAAAATATTTCCTGATTGTCCTTCTCAATTTACTTTTGGGTTTGGTAACTGCTTTGCCATTTTGGGGTTGTATAGCTGCCATATAGTATCTTTTTTACAAAGATAACAATAAAACACAAAATCAAAATAGCTAATTAGGTTTAAAAATCAAAACCGATTTTTTGCTGGCCGAACTGCACCTTATTTCCAGTCGCATCGAAATGATAATTACATTTGCAACCTAAAAGTGATTCAAAAAAGAATGATACTATTTGAAGAAGCGCTGGATATTATTGGCAAATCTGCTGTTCCTCTTTCATCCGAAAAAATAAGGCTCGAAGAATCTTTTGGTCGTGTATTAAGTATGGATATATTCTCGGATATGGATATGCCGCCATTCGACAAATCGGCTGTAGATGGCTATGCATGTCGCCATGCTGACCTGGAGCAGGAACTGAGAGTACTCGAAACTATACCCGCGGGTAAAGTGCCCACAAAATATGTTGGTAAAGGTGAATGCTCAAAACTGATGACCGGCGGAATGTTGCCGGAAGGTGCTGATACAGTTATAATGGTTGAAGATGTTGAAGTTACCGGAACTGATGCAATCCGTTTTACAGCATCGCGGACATCGCCTAATTATTGTTTAAAAGCTGAAGATATTACCAAAGGAGAAAAAGTACTCGATAAAGGTGCCTTGATCAGGCCGCAGGAAATTGCGATACTGGCCTCAGTTGGATGTGCCAATCCGGAAGTTTACAAACAACCACGGATCGGAATTATTTCAACAGGAGATGAGCTGGTGGAACCTGCTGAAATCCCTGCCCTGTCGCAAATACGTAACAGTAATGCATACCAGTTGCTGGCGCAGGCAAAGCGCGCGGATTGCGCAGCTACATATTTCGGAATTGCGCATGATACCGAAGAAGCTACCCTGGAAATCATACAACAAGCTGCAGCCGAAAGTGATATTGTTATTTTAAGCGGGGGAATTTCGGCCGGCGATTTCGATTTTGTACCTGCTGTAATTCAGCAAGCCGGTTTTGATATCAAATTCCGCAGCATGGCTGTACAACCTGGCAAACCGGTCATTTTCGCAACCCGTGGAAACCAATACCTGGTTGCCTTGCCAGGAAATCCGGTTTCATCGTTTGTACAATTTGAATTGCTGGTAAAACATCTGATAAAATTGATAACGGGAAATAAATTCCCTGGAATGCAGCTAAAAGTACCTATGGGTATTGACTATTCCAGAAAGAAAACTTCCCGTAAGGCTTTCTTCCCGGTATATCTTTCGGCTGACGGGACTGCCATGCCGGTTGAATATCATGGATCAGCTCATATTCATTCCTATATCCATGCTCATGGCATTGTTACTATCGAAATTGGAGAAAACAAAATCAGTAAAGGAACTTTGGTAGATGTTCGACTCGTATAACAGGCGTATAAATTACCTCCGCATTTCGGTTACCGACCGTTGTAACCTGCGTTGCACCTATTGCATGCCTGCCGAAGGTATTCCTTTAATGCAACACAGCGATATACTTTCGTTTGAAGAAATCATGGAAGTGGTAGATGCCGCTGTTACTTTGGGTGTGGATAAAGTCCGGATAACCGGTGGTGAACCTCTGGTGCGAAAGGGAATAGTGAACCTGATTGAAATGATCGCATCAAAACCTGGTATCCAGGATTTGGGGATGACAACTAACGGGCAATTGCTGGAACAATTTGCTCAACCCCTGAAAGATGCCGGACTTCATCGTATTAATGTGAGTCTCGACACAATGAACCCTGACAAATACAGGCAGATCACCCGTGGAGGCGAAATTGATAAAGTTCTGAAAGGAATTGAAGCCGCAGTTAAATCCGGGCTTACGCCGGTGAAAATAAACTGTGTGATTGTAAAATCAACTTCTGAGCCTGATGCGCTTGAAGTAGCAGAATATGGCAAAAAACTTGGCTTGCAAGTCCGTTTCATCAGGCAGATGGATCTTGAAAAAGGTGAGTTTTATATGGTGGATGGCGGCAGCGGTGGTGATTGTTCAACCTGTAACCGATTGCGCCTGACTGCGAACGGAATGATCAAGCCTTGCCTTTTTAATGACATGGAGTACAACATTCGTGAACATGGCGCGCATAAAGCCTTGCAACTGGCACTTGGAAACAAACCTTCGTGCGGTACAGTTAATAAACATGGGGAGTTTTATAATATCGGGGGTTAGAGTTTGGGAATTGGGGATTGGGTTTTAGGGGTTGGGGCGACGAGGCGAAGGGCGAAACGGCGAAGGGCGACAAGGCGAAGGGCGACAAGGAGATAGGCGACTATAAAAAGTATAGTTTAATTTTTGATTTTTGAATTGTGAATTGTGATTTTTGAATTGTGAATTATGATTTTGAAACACGATGAGTCGACTCCGATCAGAATGACTAAATATTTGGAAATACAACTTTGAACATTTGAACAACAGAACATTTCAACTCTTGAACATTTGAACCCGTGAATCATTGAACCTTTGAACTACTTTGAACTACTTTGAATAATTTTGTACCATGAACGCGAAGCATTGAACAACGTTGAACTACCTTGAACAACTTTGAACCCTTGAACCCTTGAACCCCGAATAATAGTTTGAGTTAACGAGATACCCCAAACCCATGAAGGGGCTATTAGTGAACGAGAATTTGAATCATTGAACATTTGAACTCTTAAACATTTCAACTCTTGAACATTTCAACTCTTGAACATTTGAACCCGTGAATCATTGAACCTTTGAACAACTTTGAACTACCTTGAATAATTTTGTACCATGAACGCGAAGCATTGAATAACGTTGAACTACCTTGAACAACTTTGAACCCTTGAACCCTTGAACCCTTGAACCCCGAATAATAGTTTGAGTTAACGAGATACCCCAAACCCATGAAGGGGCTATTAGTGAACGAGAATTTGAATCATTGAACATTTGAACTCTTGAACATTTGAACTTTTGAACCTTTGAACATAAGAACCATTCAAAAAAGATATTCATGAATAAATTAAGTCATACCGATGAAGCAGGCAAAGCCAATATGGTGGATGTCGGGCATAAACCAAATCAGTTGCGGATTGCGAAGGCACAGGGGTTTATAAGCTTACAACCAGAAACCGTAAAGCTTGTACAGGAAAACAATATGAAAAAAGGTGATGTTCTTACTGTAGCTCAACTGGCAGGAATTCAGGCTGCAAAACTCACTTCGTCTATCATTCCTCTTTGCCATACACTGATGATCACAAAGATTGATGTTAAATTATACATCGAAACCCTCGGCGTTACTGCCCTCAGTGAAGTGCATTGCATCGGCCAGACCGGTGTTGAAATGGAAGCACTCACTGCAGTGTCGGCATCATTGCTTACAGTATACGATATGTGCAAAGCCGTTGACAAAAATATGGAAATCAGTAATATAAAATTGATTAGCAAGACTAAAACTGATATATAATTTATACCTACGCATGTACCTTCTTCTCCTTGCTCTTGCGCCAGCGCTCATCTTAATGATGTATGTATATTTTCGCGACAAGTACGAAAAAGAACCGATTAAACTGATTCTGAAAGGAATTCTGCTTGGTGCCGTTATTATTTTCCCTGTCGGATTGATTGAGAATTATATAATTGGATTTGGAACAGGCCTGTCCAAAATCCCGAAAGCAGCATATGATGGATTTATAGTAGCTGGTGCCACCGAGGAAGCTTTTAAATACTTCGTGGTATTTATACTAATATGGCGTAACCGCAACTTCAATGAGAAATTCGACGGGATAGTATATGCAGTTTCAGTAGCACTTGGATTTGCCGCCGTTGAAAACCTTTTTTATGTTTTTTCAAATAACTCTGTGCAGGTTGGATTGCTAAGGGCTTTCACCGCTGTGCCTGGACATACCATTTTTGGCGTTGTGATGGGATTCTATCTGGGGATGGCCCGCTTTAGCACAGATGGTAAAGGGAAATGGCTACTCAGGGCATTTACAGTTCCCTGGCTGCTTCATGGGATTTATGATTTCATGATCATGTCGGGTCATCCGATACTATTACTCGCATTTATTCCATTTCTCATTTTCATGTATAGGCATGGACTGAAACGAATGAGAGAATTTAATGAACAATCAATCTTTAATCCTGCAAATATCAATTTTATGAATCAGCAGGAAAATAATTTCAAAGAAGAAGAATCCTAACTCAATTACATAGATTCCGGAATTTATGCCAAATAAAACCCTTCAAATATTAAAACCCGGTGTGCCAAAAGCTGTGCTTATAGCTCTTGGGGCTGCGATTTGGGGATTTGCGTCATACCGGATTATGAAAATGGGATTTATTTTTATTGAAAGGCATGCCCTTCATCATTTTGTTAATTACCTGATCGGGATTGCCGGATTCATTCCCTTTTTCATTCTTGTTTTCCGGAAAGTGAGTTTACGTTATATCAAACGTATTAAAAACCTGCCTCAGCGCCGACCGTGTATGTTTGCTTTTTTCGACTTGCGTGCTTATATCATGATGACATTTATGATAACGATGGGAATCACATTCAGCCATTGGAAATTAATACCGGAACTATATAAAGGAACTTTTTTTATATCACTTGGATTATCCCTGCTGGCATCTTCGGTCTTTTATATTATTGAAGGAGTGCAGTTTGTAATTCAAGACTGGAAAGAAAAGCACTTCGACAGTTAAGAAATTAAATTTCAAATCCCAAAATCCAGGCAACAATTGAATGAGCATCGAATGAAAACTAAAAAACTCAGAATAACTCCATCAACTCAACCCTCAACAATTGAATTACCACTCGTCCATCTCATATAACACAAAACACTCAATCCTCAACCATTGAATGACAACTCATCCATCTCAATAACACAAAACACTCAATCCTCAACCATTGAATGACAACTGAATTACTCAATTAAAACCCCAACCTTCCATGTCCTCCCCTATCACCGTAGTTTCCGTAAATATAAGCGAGAAAAAAGGTACCATAAAAATTCCTGTTCCTGAAATTGAACTCAATGAACTTGGCGTAGCCCGTGATGCGCATGCCGGCGACTGGCACCGCCAGGTAAGCCTGTTGGCTGACGAAAGCGTTCAACGGTTTACTCATGCTGCCGGACGTAAGGTTAATTATGGCGAATTTGCCGAAAACATTACCACCAAAGGCCTGGAGCTGGTAAATACTCATCCTTTAGACAGGCTCACCATTGGTGAAGTTGAACTGGAGATTACCCAGATTGGCAAGGAATGTCATGGTACTTCATGTGCTATATTCAGAGAAGTGGGTAGTTGTGTGATGCCCAAAGAAGGCATTTTCGCAAGAGTTTTAAAAAACGGGATAGTAAAAGCAGGTGATGAAGTTATTTATTCACCTCGAAATTATAAGGTTTTAATTATTACCCTTAGTGACCGTGCCAGCCGGGGTGAGTACAGCGATCGTTCAGGACCAAAAATTGAGCAACTCTTAGCTTCTTTTTTTGAAGGTGAAGGGTGGAAGTCTGCTATCGACCGGAGGCTCATTCCGGATGATTCAGAAACTCTTAAATCTTTGCTTGAAGAAGCACGCAAAGAACATGTTGACATTGTTATTACAACCGGTGGAACAGGAATAGGTCCACGCGATATTACGCCTGATGTTGTAAAACCATTTTTAGATAAGGAAATTCCAGGTATTATGGAACTGATCAGGTTTAAATATGGAAGTATTAAACCTAATGCTCTTTTATCGAGAGCTGTTGCCGGAGTTATGAGCAGTACATTGGTTTATACTTTGCCTGGAAGCGTAAGGGCTGTAGAAGAATATATGACAGAGATCACTCCTACCCTACGGCATAGTATTTATATGCTACATAATTTGGATGCGCATTGATTGGGGGAAAATAGTTAATAGTTAAAGGAAAATGGAAAATAGTTGAGGTAAACAGAATCCTGTTTTCCATTAAATTTTAATCAATAAAAATTGAACTATCGATCCCCGACCTGAAGGTCGGGGCAAGGGATTCCAATTAACTCTTTATCTGATCCCCGACTTGAAGATCGGGGCTATGGATTCCCTTTAACTATTTTCCTTTAACTATTTTCCATTAACTATTTTTCATTAACCATTCCCCCTAGTCCCTTATTGTTTTATATCGAAGAATAGCAAAAGTACCAACCACAGCACCACCTGCTGCTATGTATTTAACTACATCATTTTCAATAAGGTAAAATACTGAAAGGAACATCATTCCCCACATCATCGCAAGTGAAATGATTTTGATATGAAGACGAATGCCTTTGCGATCAAGAAAATCACTTAAAATAGGACCGAAAACTTTATTGTTAATAAGCCAATCGTGCATTCTTTTCGAACTTCGTGCAAAAGCATACGAGGCTAAAAGCAGAAACGGTGTTGCCGGAAGTCCGGGTAATAATACGCCTAAACCTGCCAGAATAACACATACAATGCCTAAAGTGATAAAGAAAATGCGCATGAGAATGAATTAGTAATTTCAGAATATTGCAAAACGAATATCCCAAATGTCAGCCAAAAGTAACTGATACCTATAAGTAACAATACTTTGGCTTTTTAGGTTCAGCCAAACGGAGAATAAATGTTACCGATGCCGTGTGAGTGCCTGCTGAAGGAAGTATTACCAAACGACTGTTGCCTTTGTGACTTTGCTTCCACATAAACCGGCCTGTTACAAATCCAAGTGCTGAACCTATAACCACATCCGAAGCCCAGTGTTTATTGTCGTACATCCTCGAAACAGCTGTCCCTGTGGCAAGTGTATAGGAAAGTATCGGAACCCATATTGTACTGCTGTATTCCATAGCATACACGGTTGCCATGCTGAATGCAGCTGTTGCATGCCCTGAAGGCAAACTGGTATATTCAATACTGCTGAATGGCCCGTCCCACTTTGCATGATCAGGGATATCGTCCTGGTATGGCCGGTGGCGGTGAGTAATTTGCTTTATGATTCCTGCTCCTACAGCCGAAACAATAAATGCTTTGGCTGCCGTTAATGATGTACCGGCAAGCCTGTTATCCTTTGCCAGCCGTCCGCCAAGATATAAACCACCTATAAGTACCGGAGCCAATCTACCAAAAGGTTCAAAAACATATTTTGAAAAATTATCAGCCGCTGTTGATTGATGTTCGATAAAATACTTCTGAATTTCCTCATCCTGGGTATAGGCCAACACTTCTAAGCCGGCAATAACACCTACTTCTATCCATTGTTTAGCCTTCCATTTGGCTGGAGAAACAACAAAACTCTTAGTGTCATACCAATAGGATTTAATGTAGGTTTTGTTTAGTTCAGGGTATTGGATGGTATCAGTGCCGGCTGCCTGAGAATTAAGTGCAGTAATAAAAAATCCAATAAAAAAAATCCATTTCCCCATACGGTTGAATCTGTTAAAAGTTTAATCCAGTTTATTTGCTGCAGGCTCATCAAAAAGCCAAAGTAGTTCACCTGCCGTGGGATTTACCAGCGAGGCCGGAAGCTTCTCCCAACCTTGTTTCTTCCCGATTATTGTGGCTGCCATTTCTGACTTTGCTTCGCCGGTTACCAGGAAAACTACAGTCCTGGACTGGTTAACAATCCGGCCTGTAACGGTAATCCTTTTCTGCTTCGTATATGGATTCAACGCAACTTCACAGAGTTTATTACTCGCAAAAATATGCAGACTCCCCGGAAAAATTGAAACTGTATGTCCGTCATCACCCAGCCCGAGCATCATCAGATCAAACTGCGGGATATTATTATGAGCAGGAACATGCTGGCGGATAATTTCCGAATATCGCTCAGCTTCCGCAGTTGGATCAGCTTCTCCATGTATCCTGAAAATATTGTTTGCAGGAATCGGAACCTTGACCAGTAGGCTTTCTTTTGCCATCCTGTAATTGCTTTCCTCGCTTTCGGGATCGACACATCGCTCATCGCTCCAGAAAACCTGTACTTTCTGCCAGTCAATCCGGTTTCTAAAATGCAAAGCCATGTATTCAAATACTTTACGCGGAGTTGATCCTCCTGAAAATGCTATCGAATAATAGTTTTCTGGAGGTATTTGCAGAAGATCATCTGCAATCTTTTGAGCAAAGAAATGCGAAAGTTCGTCAACGCTTTTGAATATTTTAATCATCATTACAGTGTTATTATACAAAAGTGCCATTTTCTTTAAAAATATCGTCCCTAAAGGGACTTCCTCTGATTTCCATTTTCTAATCTACCAATAGCTATTTGCTATCGCAAATAATCTAACGGGACAGTCCCGGAGGGACTTGATGTTGGTAGAATTAAATAAATAAGTGAATTAATAAGTCCCTTTAGGGACGATATATTATTTCAGCCATCAACAAAATGTTTTAAATAAATGCCATGGTTACAGTTCGCAATAAATTCCGTCGTCCGAAAGGTTTTTGCACGGATAACGCCAGGTAACGTCCTTATCTTCAATCAGATCATCCGCTTTTTCCGGACCCCAGCTGCCGGCTGGGTATCCGTAAAGAGGAATATCCTTATCATTTTTCCAGGCTTCGAGAACCGGAGTCAGGAATTTCCATGCTTCGATAACTTCTTCGGTACGCGCGAATAAGGTTGAATCACCTTTAATTGAATCGTAGAGAAGTCGCTCATAAGCTGAAGGTATCCGCTGATGCGAAAGATCGGAATAATGAAAATCCATATTTACATTCTGCACTTCAAAACCAGCTCCCGGTATCTTCATTCCGAATTTCAACAAAATTCCCTCATCGGGCTGGATCCTGATCACAAGCTGGTTTGCGGCGCTATGACCTTCACCTTCGGAGAAAAGAAAGTGCGGTGTTGCTTTAAAATGTATTACTACCTCCGTTACCCTCGTGGGAAGTCTTTTTCCTGTGCGGATATAAAACGGAACGCCACCCCAACGCCAGTTATCGATGTAAAATTTTAACGCGGCAAAGGTTTCAGTCATCGAGTGCGGATCAACACCTTCTTCCTCCCGATACCCGGGAATCGTTTCCTTCTTAATATGCGAAGCAAGGTATTGGCCTCGGATAGCATGTGTTTTAACATCTTGTTTCCGGATTGGACGCAGGGATTGAAACACTTTTAAAATTTCATTCCGGATCGCAGTGGGCTCAAGTGAAGAAGGTGATTCCATGGCTGTAAAAGCTGCAACCTGCAACAGATGGTTCTGAACCATGTCGCGCAATGCGCCTGCAGTTTCGTAATAACCTCCGCGTTTTTCAACACCCAGGCTCTCGGCCGAAGTAATTTCCACATGATGAACGTAATTTCGATTCCACAAGGGTTCGAAAATTCCATTCGAGAAGCGTGTAACCAACAGATTCTGAACTGTTTCCTTTCCAAGATAATGATCAATCCTGAATATTTGATCTTCATTCCAGTGTTTCAGTAACTGATCTTTAAGCTTGGTAGCCGATTTGAGATCATAACCAAAAGGCTTTTCAATTATCAGGCGTTTCCAGCCATCATCCTGTTTATTTAAATCCACACCAGCCAGATGATCCGGAATGATTCCATACAAACTTGGAGGAGTTGATAAGTAAAAAATGGTGTTTCCACACACTTCACAATCCGTCCTTAACGAATCGATGCGTTTTTTTAGAGAAATATACGATGACGCATCGTCGAACTTTATTGGCTCGTAATATATCCTGGCTACGAAATCATCAATCTTGGTGGTATCATCGATTTCTTTGAATTCTTTGATCGCCGATTTCATAGCTTTCCTGAACTCTACATCAGTAAACTCCGACCGGGAAACGCCAAGGAGTGCGAATTTCCTGGGTAACAGATCCTGTACAAATAAGGAATACAAAGCAGGAACCAGTTTTCGCTTTGTAAGGTCGCCTGAAGCACCAAAAATTACATATATGAGACTATCGTTTTCTTTCATTTTAAACATTTCTTTGGTTTTCTGTCAAACCATATGGGTATAAAATAACGATCTAAACCTGGCAGAAGTTAACCATTTATTTTATACAGTAAAGATAACGGGGAAAGTTGGTCAAAGTTTCAGATAACCGTATTTATTTTCCGGAGAGTTAATACAAAAAGCTGGTATTAAAATTTAAAATTGAATTCTGGTATTGAAACCTTGGCAAAGTGGAGTAAACACTTTTTAAAACCTTTGTGTGAGATTCACATATATCCTTTCGTAATTCCTGCCTTTTTCAAATGTTCCTTCATAATTGACCGAGCACGAAAGCTTTTTCATGATACGCCAGGTCAGGTCCATTTCAGCCATATTCTGTCGTAGCGAAGTTTCGGCATTTACAAATTTGTAATCAACATACCTGTAACCTATTCCTCCATAGAGTTTTCCTGGTATGATATCACGTGAAAGTCCCAGGCTGTATATTTTACCGTTAATATAACCTGTTTCCATCAGCGTAGCCGAAAGGGTTGCGGATGCGTTTATCCAGGGCACACTGCTGTATGTGACATAGGAATACAAATTCTTCGACGGGCTGGGATCATGTTTACTGAAACGGTAACCTGCATTGGCTCCGATTGAAAGCTTTTTGCCGGGCCGGTAATTCACCTGGAACATGTATCCCTGCGTGGTCGACTCATCGAGAAGCTGGTCTATGATACTTTTATAGGTTTCGTAGTAAATAATATTTTGCCTGTTGCTATACGAAACGGAAAGGGACAACTGCTTTACCACTTTGTAACGCAGGGAAACATATAAATTTGAGAGCGTGGGCGAATTGCTCTGGGTGTAAGTTGTGTCGAGGCTGGTGATATTGCGCTCCTTGTTGTATAATTCGAACTCAACCGATCCGAAAAAATAGAGGTTTGGAACAAGTGAATTTGAATGCTGCAGGTAAGTGAAGCGGCGGTCGGTAATCCCGTTGTTTTTTTGTTCAACAAAAGCGCCAGATGTCTGCACATTGCCTCCTTTTTGGTTTGCATAATCATGACCCAGGTAACCGCCGTACTGCAACAGGCTGGCATTAAAGCTGTAATCCATATAATCAGGGCGTGAGCCGGCGAAAGCTCCGGCCGTAAAAGATTTGAATTTAGTCTCGTACTGAAGTCCGTCAATTGCGCCTACATTCGAAAGTTTTGGATTTATTTTCCTGCCAAACCAAATGTTGTTGTTCTTGTTTAAGGCATAGCTGAGCGAAAGACTGTAAATCTTCAATCCGTTAAAAATATTATCCTTCACTTCGCTCCATTGGTTTTGTTTGTGAACAAACGAAATATACGTTTCTCCCGATAGCTTGCTATTGCCTAAATTTTGCGCATTCATAGAGAATGTGTAACGCATTCGTTGCGAAAAATCAGAAACATTCGAAAAGTTGGAATACGAAGAAACTGAAATCCGTCCGCTTATGCTCTGCTTCAACTCTTTGGGGAGTTCTTTTTTGACGGAAGTTGTATCGGCAACTGCAACAGCAGGAGCTATAACGGGTACAACAAGAGCTACTTCTGTTTTCGGAGTCTGGATTATTTTGGGTTGCGTTAAAACCTTATCAGCAACGGAGAATTGCTTTGCGGAAATCGGTGTACAAACACAGGAAATAGATGAGAGATCCTTTACAATCAGCACAGGTATTCTTTTTGAATCTTTAATGATGAAAAGAGTATCGCCAACCGAAATACTGGCTGTGGATTGAAATTTAACGTAAACATTCTGCGCGGTTACAAAAGAAACTGCACCTTCTTTAGCTTCGCTGAGATTTTGTCCGTTCAGCTTCAATCCTAAAAAAAGTAAAAGGAATACAGGAACTACATGTTTCATAGTGATGCTCTTGGTGCTTCTAAAAATTACGTTTCCTGCCATTCTTAGCTTCTACCTTTGGGGTGACAATTGTAACAGGCAGCGCTGTTCCAGCTATAGCCATTCTCACCCTTATGTTCGCTATCCATATCTGCCTTATTATGTTCATGGCAATCAATACAACTAAATGATGCATAATTTGTTGCTGTTTTGTGACAATCAGAACAAGTGTTCCACTCTCCTTGATGTTTCCCTGAATAAATGGGAAAATATTGATTGTCATGATCCCAGTTTGCAGGCGTCCAGGTTGATTGTGAATGACAATCGGCACAGGTTTTAGGGAACAGAGCTGAGGCATGATTTGGATTGGTTGTCTGGTTGTAATCTGTTGTATGACAACCTGCACAGGTATTCGGCGTGGAAATATAATTCCCGTTGTGGCAGGTAGCACAGTTATTGGCAATCGGAAGATGAGCGCCTGTAAGATTGGAATGTGCCGGGTATGTAGCAGGTTTCCAGTCAGGAGTTGTTGTATGACATGATGCACAATCATTAGAAATTGCCGCTGCTGTGTGATTAGGATTGGTTGTTTGATTATAATCAGTCTGATGACAACCTGCACATGTGTTTGGTGTATTTGAATATCCATTTGCATGACACAACTTACAATCCGATGCTACCGTTGCATGTGCACCTGTAAGCGGGTAAACCGAGCTATGATTGAAAGTTGCCGGTATCCATGCAGATTGTGAGTGACAGGTTTCGCAGGTAGTCGGGAACTTTGATACAATATGGCTGGGATTTGTTGTCTGGTTGTAATCTGTTGTATGACAACCTGCACAGGTATTGGGTGTAGTGGTATAATTCCCGTTATGACAAGCAGCACAATCATTTGAAATGGCCACGTGTGCTCCGACAATAGCATAATAATTGCTGTGTGTTGCAAAAATTGCAGGTTCCCATCCCGGATTAAGAGTATGACATGTTTTACACTCTGTTGAAATTCCGAGGGTTGTATGATTTGGATTAACGGATGCATTGTAATCAGCAGTGTGACAACTGGCACAAGCATTTGAGGTACCGGCATAGCCGCTGGTGTGACAATTTACACACTGTGCTGCTGCATGTCCGCCGGTTAGCGGAAATCCGGCAGCATTATGATCAAAACCTAAAGCTATACCTGTAGGATGGCATGATAAACATGCCGCACTGTTATATTGATAACCGCCAACACCCTGGTGCTGCGTGTTCATATCTGTTTGATTATGATCGTGACAATTGATGCAGCTGTTTTGCTTGTAGTTGCCCGGAGTTGTATGACATTCGTTGCAATTCGTCCAGGTGCCGGCATGTTTTCCTGTATAAATCGGGAAATACTGCCCGTCGTGATTAAATGTCGAAGGCGCCCATGCTGTTTGCGAATGACAATCGGCGCAGGTATTGGGAAATTGAGCCGCACTGTGCGAAGGATTACTTGATAGTGTATAATCTGCTGTATGGCAATCAAAACATGTTTTAGGAATATTTGTATAACTCCCTTTGTGGCAGGTTGCGCATTCGTTTGCTATAGGAACATGAACTCCCGTAAGATTGGAATGGGTTGGGTAAGTAGCCGGTTTCCAGCCGGAAGTGGTAGTATGACAGCTTGCACAATCATTTGAAATACCTGCAGCCGTGTGGTTGGGACTGGTGGTCTGGGTATAATTATTAGTATGACAACTGGCGCATACATTTGATGTTCCTGCGTATCCATTGGTGTGGCAGCTGGCGCAATCCACAGCAGAATGCCCGTTGGTTAACGGAAAACCGTTTGCTGCATGATCAAAACTTTTTCCTTTTGACCCGGTTGGATGACATCCGAAACACGAATTACTGTTATAGGCGTATCCGCTTACACCGCCGTGCTCATCGTCCATATCACCTTTATTGTGTTCGTGGCAATCCGTGCAGGAGAACTGCGCATAATTCCCCGGATTGGTGTGACAATCAGCACAACTGTTCCATTCCCCTTTATGCTCACCTGAATAGATGGGAAACGAACCGGCATCATGATCTCTGTATTCTGCGGGTTTCCAGCCAGGATTTAACGAATGGCAACTTTCGCAGGTTGCAGGAAAATTCAGTGAGGCGTGATTGGGATTTGTCGTGGCTGCATAATCGGGCTGGTGACAAGTTACACACTCCGAAGGAATCTTCGAGAAGCTGCCTGAAGTATGACAGGTTTTACACTCGCTGATGGTATGGCCTCCCGAAAGTGGGAAAAAGTTATGATTTATACCGGCACCTTCCCAGGAAAAAGAATTTATAGTGTGGCATTCCGTGCAATTTGTTGAATAATTGCTGACCGAATGGTTTGGCTTGGTGGTAGCTAAATAATTATCTTTATGACAATCGTAACATTCAACTCCCATCGGATCAAACCGGAGAAGTGATGCTGCAGGAGTTGCCGGAGTTGAGGTTAACAAAAGATTTTTATGACATTCGCTGCAATCAGCCGTTGTATGACGTCCTATAAGCGGGAAACGGCTCTGCTGATGTAAACGGGTAATATTGGTTACAACCCACGAATTCGGAGTGTGGCACCTTGCACATTCATTCCCGACGGTTTGCTCGTGAATATCGGTATGACAGTCGTTGCAGCCGGTTTGTGCTTTGGCAAAATCGAGCGAAGTGTGGCATTCCTTGCAGTTAACAGCCTGGTGCTGGCCAACCAATGGAAACTTTGTTCCATCATGATCGAAGGAAACGGTTTTTAAATCCACTTTCCAGCCATCGGTTTTATGGCAATCGTCGCAATTGGCTCTGAAACTATCACCATGAGGCGATTTTTGGGCTGCCAGGCTTACCGAAAGCACCAATAGCAGTATTACAGATGACAGTCTTCGCATTTTAATTTATTTGTTTTGTAAAGTACAAACGTTTCTCCTTGTTGAGTAACTTCTTTGTGGCATTTACTACATGCTACATTCAGGTGTTTCCCATCCAGCACAAATTTGGTTTTGCTGTGATCGAATTTTGAGGCAGGCTTGAACGAATCAGAAGTATGACACTTTTTACAATCCGTTATTCCATTGGTTTCGAATTGCTTAACATGCACATCTTTATGACAGTTTGTGCAACTGGCAGCTAATCCGGCAAATTTCTGCGTAGCATGCCCGGTCTTTTCTTTGTTAAAGTGGCAGTCGCGGCAGGTTTGTTTTGTGTGTGCCCCTTCCAGTTCAAACTTCGTTTTTTTATGATCAAATTCAACTGAGTTCCAGCTGTCCAGATTGTGACAGGCCTCGCAGTTTACTTCAGGATAGTACTTCTCGTTAATAAACGTATTATGAATGTTATCGTGGCAATCTTTACAGGCTTTACCGATTTCCTTGAATTTCCATTTTTCCTGCTTTTTGTGACAGGCAAAACATGGCGTTGCAACATGCGCACCTTTTAATGGAAATACGCTGGCGTTGTGCTGATCAATGGTATACGAAAACTCTGTGAACGACTTCACCGTGTGGCAAGTTGCACAATCAGGAGAAACTCCGTTTTTAGCAAACTGTTTGTTGTGATAATCGGTATGGCAATCCGTACACTTTGTAAATTTTAAAGGAGTGGTTAGTTTTTGTTTATGACACAACTTGCAGGCTACGTTCACATGCTTGCCTTCCAGTTTAAAATCAGCTTTGCTGTGGTCGAAGTTTTTTACACCTCCAACAACGATAAATGATTCATTATTATGGCATTGAGCACAGTTCTGACCAAATTTATTTGCATGGGGATCCTTATGGCAGTTAGTGCAATTGGTAGACTTTACGCCCTTGAATTGCTGAAACTTAACTCCATTAACCACAGAGGTTTTATGGCATTCTTCACAGGTTATGTGCTCATGTTTACCTGCCAGTTTAAATTTGGTTTTCTGATGATCGAACTTTGATGCCGGTTTAAACTTTTCGTCGTTATGGCAATCGGCACACGTAACCGGAAGTGTCTTTTGATGATAATCGGCATGGCATGTTAAACATTCAGTTTTCAGTCCCAGGTAGGTGAATTTTTTAGCTTTGATTTTCGTATCATTGATAAACTGAGCCTTATGGCAGTCCTCACATTTTTTCTTGCTGTGCGCGCCCGTTAGTTTGTATCCGGAGAGGTTGTGGTTAAATTTATCTTTATCGAATCTTACAATCTGAAACGTTAACCCGTGATGGTCGTTATGGCACGAAGCGCACTGTTTGCTTTTTACTTCGGCAGATGAATGGTATCCTTTTTTTTGATCGATGCGCACTTTCAGTTCTGTATGACAGGCCAGACATTTATCGTTTGAAACTTTATCGCCCAATGTGTGGCATTTCGTGCAATTGGACAAGCCTTCCAACTGGGTATGAAATTTGGATAAAGCTCCGGGTGATATCTGTGCAAAGGCAGAAATACTGAAAGATACAGTTATCAGAAAAGCACCTATAATATGTCCAAACCGGATTTTCATTATGATTTACCTTGAATATTAATTTTGATGCTTCAGTATGGCTTCTCCAAACTTTTTGGTGATTTCAACACCTGCTTTCTGCAAAAACTGAGTTGGAAGTTCTCCCCCGGCAAAGATGTAAACCAGGTCATTTTCAATATAAAGTTCTTCACCTTCTTTGCTGGTAGTGAGCACGACCGAATCTTTATTTATATGGAGTGGATTTGTACTGAAAAGCACTTTCACCCTGCCCGAAATCATCGCATCTTTAATTTTTTCCCCGTTTTTGGGTTTTATCCTGCTAAACGCATCGCTTCTGTATGAAAGAGTAACATTATTCTGATCAGCCAGCAATAAAGCAGATTCAATGGCTGAATCACCACCGCCAACAACCAGTATATTCTTACCCTTAATGTCTTCGGGCTCCAAAAGGCGATAAGCCACTTTTTCCTGAATTTCACCATCAACGCCAAGTTTTCGCGGAGTACCACGCCGACCTATCGCCAGCAAAACGGTTTTTGATGTAATATGCTCACCTTTAAGTGTTTCAATGTTAAAATATCCATTTTCCGGTGTAATGCATTCTACTTTGGTGTGTTCCTTTATTGTAATGTCATTTTTTGAGAGAGCAGCATTCCACAGATCAAGGAGTGCGGATTTGCTGGTTTCAAATAATTTCACTTTGCCATATAAGGGCAGATCCATGGCTGAAGTCATTACAATTTTTTGCCGTGGAAAAGTAAAAACTGTTCCACCCAGTGAATCCTGCTCAAGAATAAGAAAGTTAAGGTTATGTTTTTTGGCAGTGAGGGCGGCTGCAATTCCGGCAGGGCCTGCACCAACTATAACCAGATCATACGAAGCCTGATGTGCTTTCCGTAATGATTTTACAATATTTTCAACTGCTTGCTTGCCTTGTTCAACAGCATTTTTAATTAAACCCATACCGCCTAATTCACCGGCAATAAATATCCCGTCGACGTTGGTTTCAAAATTCTGGTTTACGTGTGGCAATTCAACACCGCGCTTTTCGGTTCCTATTACAAGTGTAATTGCCATAGTAGGGCAAGCATGAAAACAGGCACCATGCCCGATGCATTTGGATGCATTTATTGTAACGGCTTTTCCATCTTTTATTCCTATTATATCTTTCTCCGGACAGGCGGCAATACATGCTCCTGTGCGGATGCAACTGCCTTCATCTATCACCGGATGGAGAGAAACAGGCTCGTACATACCATCCCGTTTTGCGATTACAATTTTTTCTTCTACAGCTTTTGACTCACGTTTTTGCTTGCGCAGGTAGATAAATACAATAATGAGGCAAAAAAGAATTACCGCAGAGTAAATAACGACTTTTTCGAGGAGTAGTTCGTTCATAATTAAAAGATCCATCTGTAACCAAAAACAATGGTAACCCCAACATGTATTACCATAATTACAAGCATTACCAGCGCAAACGGTAAGTGTGCCACATGCCAGTATTTGAACATATTCTGCATAAGCGTAAGACGTTCAATCCTCCGGTTGAGTGAGATTTCATTTTTTACCAGGCTTACTACCTGGTTTCGCTGCGATTTGGGGAGATTATTCTTTTTCATGACAGACCTCACTTTCCGAAGTGATCTACGGTCATCAAAATATTTTTTGAATGTGCGTACCATGAAATTACTTTGATCGTATTCGGACTTTACTTTTATTGAATCAACAATTACCCTGTGACTTTCCACATCCAACTGAATATCATTTATTAATGTATCACCAATATTACCTTTCAAGCCCCTGATTTCATTTAAACTTAGTTCGCGTCCTTCGATGCTACGTGGTATCTGAATATATATAAACCGTCCCACTACTCCACTCACAAAAACCGCTACCATGCTCCAGAAACTGATTGCCACCATACCTCCGAATTTAAAGGAAGTATGAAAAAGTACCAGGATTGGTCCAAGCGTACATAGAAAAATATGAAATTCAAGCCAGTGTTTCAGAATACCAATCCGGGAAAATATCCTGTATCTTTTCCTGGCCATATACATTGAAACACCCAGAATCATAAATATAGATCCAAGTATGCCCATTCCATGTCCCAAGATGCCACTTGGTTTTAGCAAAGCATGATCGGGACTAAAGAACCGCTCTTCCAAACTGATTTTATAATATGAATAGCCGTAATTGATAATCGCTGCCAATGCAAGCATTACTATCAATGTCAAAACAGTAAGGTAAATATGATGGGCGGTTTTATTCATATCATTTTATTGTATTTGTTTCAGTATTTAAACTGAAACTGCTTAAACGAGGTCTTTCAAAGTTACTTCAAATGAGTCGTTGTATTGACTGGTATTGTTATTTGGAAACATTCTAAATTTCATATTTTTTATAGCTAAGCGCTCCTATTCAGGTAAATGAATACCATTTTACAACTTTTAGCACAACAGGATAATAATTAATTAACTTTCTTCTTTTTTATAACAGCTTGTAATTGAATGAGTAAAAAAATTAAGCTTTCAACATTTCTGCCATATACATTAATAAACGCTGCCAACTTAAGTAATATTGTAAATCCTGCATATGTTGCCTTCATACGTCTAATTTTGATAAATATATCCTTTAAAACTAAAAATCAGCTGCATCCAGCTATAAAAAACCTTTACAGTTTTCAATTCTTATGATATTTACTGCTACCGAAAAGCCAAATTCATGACTCATTTCAAATAAAAATCTAAAAGTAAGCTACCCAATCACTTTATTCCTTTTTAAAGAACAAAACACAAAATTCATTTTTAATAATAAATCTATCCAGATTTGACATCCAAATTGACCGGGTCTTAATCCCCGATTTTATTGCAAACTAATGATTCTTTTTAATAATTTTGCCGGGGTATGAAGAAGTTAAAATATATTTCGACAATTTTAGCTGTTACAATCTCATTGCTCCTGAGTTTTGATGATAGTTTCTCGTCCTGCTTTAATAAAGATTTAATTCCAGTGCAATCTGATTGTTCAGGCGTATCGCACCATCATCTTTCCATATCCGATCATTTTTTCTTTAAAAATCTTAATTCCGTTTCAGGAGTTTCTACCTCCTCAAATTTCAGATTAATCCCTACAGTCCAGTCATTTTCCGACCACTACTACTGTTGTATCTGGCAACCGCCAAAACATAGCTGTTGATTTCTTACTTTTCCAGCTAAGCTCGACTTAGGTTATTAAACAGTTCTGGCTGAGTTTTCTGCCATTTCAGGCATATTGTGGAACAAATTAACTTTTATCAGGCTTTAAAACAGTTTGCTTAACAAATGGAAAAAGAAAAAAAGAGAGTAGCAGGAATTTCAGTAATTGCTGCCATTTTTTTAACAGGATTCAAACTTGTGATTGGAATTCTAACGGGAAGTTTAGGCATTCTTTCAGAAGCATTGCATTCCGGGTTGGACCTTATAGCTGCGATAATAACCTACTTTTCAGTACGTATATCGGATAAGCCGGCAGACAAGGAACATCATTTCGGTCATGGCAAAATTGAAAATTTCTCGGCTCTTATCGAAACGCTGTTACTTGTTATCACTTGTGTATGGATAGTTTATGAGGCAATAAACAGGCTTGTTTCAGGAAATACACATATTCAGATTACTGTTTGGAGTTATGTTGTTGTAGTTACGTCTATCGCTATTGATGTAACCCGGTCGCGCGCTTTGTACAAAGTTGCCCGAAAATATAACAGCCAGGCTCTTGAAGCTGATGCCTTGCATTTTTCAACAGATATCTGGAGTTCCGTGGTTGTGCTTATCGGGTTGATTTGTGCTAATTTTGGAATTTACGCAGCTGATTCAATTGCAGCTATGGGAGTTGCAATCATAGTATTATCCGTCTCATTCCGGCTCGGCAAACGAGCAATAAATGTGCTACTCGACAGCAGCCCTGTTGCGTTAAGCGAAGATATCTCTGTCATAATCAAATCAGTTCCCGAGGTTAGCTATTTTCATGATTTAAAAGTCCGCGTAGCCGGGGCATACACTTTTGTTAATGTAACCATACACTTAGATCCTGATTTAAACATAAGGGAAGCTCATTTGATATCACACAAAGTAGAAGAGAATATCTGTAAAAAAATTGACCGATGCCAGGTGCAGATTCATTATGAACCTGAAGAACTACAAAAAAAACAATTAGTATAATTCACTTATTTTCATTAATTTAACAACCAAAATTTAACCATGAAAACATACATCTGGAGCTTACCAACACGAATTTCCCACTGGCTTTTGGTCATTGGAATGGTTGCCGCTTACATCGTATCCGAAGAGGAAGAACTGCTTCATATCCATTCGTCCGTTGGATATGCTGTTGGAATACTGCTGATTTTCAGGATTATCTGGGGATTTGCAGGCCCGAAATACTCAAGGTTTTCCGATTTCCCTATCGGGTACACCGCGCTAAAATCGTTTTTTACAGATATGAAGAAAAGTAAAAGCCAGTCACCGGGCCATAATCCGGCAGCAGCGCTTGTTATGCTGGGAATTATACTGCTTGGCTTGCTGATTGTTATTTCAGGCTCCTTACTACTGGCCTCAAAAGGACAGGGATTTTTCAGCTCAGTAAGTATAGGTTTATCTTCCGGTACGCTGAAAGAAATACATGAAATATCAGTTAATGTAGTTATTGCCCTGGTGATTTTCCATTTGCTTGGCAACCTGGTCGATTTTATCTATAACAGGAAGGTCGGCACATTGCAATCCATGTTTACGGGTTATAAGAACATTGAGGGAGAAAGTGTTAAACTGAGTACTTTTCAAAAAATCCTTGCAACGATTGGTATTGTTTCGGCCATTGCCATATTCCCTTATTCAGAGATTAACCAAAAGATAGACGTTAAGAGTGAAAACAACGAGCAGCAACTGAAGGGAAATGAGGATGAAGACGAGGATTCGGATTGATAGCATGAAGAAATAGCGTTTCACATCATTCCTGAATTTCGGCTGGAATCATAAATCCTGGTATTAATAACTACTTTCACCAAAATAATAAATTCTGGTACTCATGAAAACACCTGAAGTAATCAGCAAATCGTCAAAAAGAATCTGGCAGAAATGGTCAATTGCTTTTAAAATAATGCCGATGGTGCTTTTTGTCGCTTTGTTAAAGTTCATCGCGCATAAAATGGGTTTTGAGATCATGGAACTAAATGCTCTTTTCACAAGTCTGGTAGCCGGCACAATTTTCCTGATCGGGTTTCTGATCAGCGGGGTACTCTCAGATTATAAGGAAAGCGAAAAAATTCCCAGTGAACTTTCGGCATCCATCAAAACTTTATTTGATGATACTTACACAATTTACAAAACGAAAGATTCCAAGACAGCTCTGGAGTTTATTGAATTTCAGAAATCGTTTATAATTTCGCTCAATGATTGGTTCTACAAAAGAGAAAAGACTCAATCCATATTAAAGAAGATCAGTATGATGAATGATTTTTTCGTTGATTTCGATAAGGAAGGCGTTCAGGCTAATTATATTATTAAGCTTAAAAATGAACAGAACAGCCTGAGAAAAATGATATTACGGATTGACACGATCAGGGATACCAATTTTGTGGGTTCGGCATACGCTATTCTTGAAGCCATGGGATTTTTAGTTGCATTCGGGTTAATAATTATTCGTATTGAACCTTTTTATGCCTCCTTGTTTTTCACACTTCTGGTTACTTTCCTGATATTTTATATGTTCTTACTGATAAAAGATCTCGATAACCCTTTTGATTATTCACTTCACGGCGAAAGCGGCACCGAAATTTCGCTTAAACCTATCCATGATCTCGAAAATGCTTTGAAAGATTTTATGGAGAAATAGTTCCATTCTTGGCTGAAACGGAAGGCTTTTAGCTTTCCGTTTGAGAATAAATTATCATTAAATTTTAACTGAATTAAGATGAATTTAAAAAATATTCAAACCGAAATTGACGCAAGTTTTCTCTATAAAGTGCTGGCTGAGAATGAAGAAGATCCCAATGTTAAGGATGTCTTTTTTCAGATGAGCGAAATCGAACAGAGCCATGCAGTAGCCTTTATGAAGAATGCCAATATTGACATTTCTCTGATGCCGGCCCCTTCAAAACGAGCCCAGATTTTAAAAACCATTGGCAAAGTATTAGGATACAATTACCTGTTAGGCGTGCTGCTGGATACAGAAAAAAGCATTTCTTCATCCATTATCAGCGCGAGGAAGAAAAGCAATTCCATCCCTTCGCTTTCGGATACAGCCCATGTTTCTATCCTGACAAATATTTTAAATAATCACCCAAAAGTTGCTGGCTCTGACCTGGCACGATTCGAAAAACGACACCGGTCTGTTGGAGGTAATGCGCTGCGCGCTGCGGTATTAGGTGGTAACGATGGACTGGTTTCCAATTTCAGCCTGGTAATGGGAATTGCAGGTGCTACAAGCGGGCAACAGGGTGTTTTATTGGCCGGTATGGCAGGCCTGCTGGCAGGCGCGTTATCAATGGCCCTGGGTGAATGGATATCGGTGAAAAGCTCGCAGGAACTTTCGGAAAATCAGATGCAGCTGGAAATGGATGAACTGGTAACCAACCCGGAAGGAGAGGAAAAAGAGCTGGTTTTGATTTATCAGTCAAAAGGAATACCGGAAGAACAGGCAAAGAAAATGGCAGCTTTTGTAATGCTTGATACAGATGAGGCACATAAAATCCTGGTAAAAGAAGAATTAGGTATAAATCCGGATGATTTAAAAGGATCAGCTATGGAAGCAGCCGTAACATCCTTCTTATTATTTGCAGTTGGTGCTATAATTCCTGTTATTCCATTTTTCTTTACCAATGGCATGAAAGCTATCCTATTTAGTACAGTTTTGAGTGGACTCGGGCTTTTCCTGATAGGTTCTGCTATTACTTTGTTTACCGGGAAAAGTGTGTGGTATTCAGGATTCAGACAGGTTTTATTTGGGCTGGCCGCTGCTGCCATAACTTTTGGAATTGGCAGGTTAATCGGGGTTTCGGTTATGGGATGATAGTATTTTTTTTTAGTATTCGGTTTGCCCCGGATATAGTTTTCACATAAGATTTTCTTCAATCAGATATGGTCTGCCACTCCTTTCAGAACGTGTTGCCATTTATTCTAACTATGTGATTAATCAGTTCAATTAAAGTATTGACAAACATTTATATACCGCAGATTTCACAAATTACCTTCGGTGAGAACGCTTTGCTAAGTTTCACCGACAAATTTGAATTATTTAACTCTAATTTCATTTAAAACTGATGAAAGCAATCTGAAATCTGTGTAATCTGCGGAATCTGTGGCTAAAACAGCTTTTAATAGGACTGTTTATTGTTCAAATTATTAATTTCTGTTAAAAAATTGTTAAAAAACCGCCATGACTTTCAAAAGTCTACTTTCGCACTCCGTTAAAAAATAAAATTTGTTAAAAAGTAATATGGGTTTAAACTTATCCGTATTTCAACTGTCCTATTTCGATCTAATTCTAATTATGAAAGCTTACAGTCGCACAATCCTACTCTTTATTCTTACTTATTTCATCTCCGGAATAATAGCTAATGCCCAACCCACCGGAGGCAAACCCAACAATGCGGGAAACAGCCCGAAAGAAGGTTTCGGCGTTATTACCGGTGCATTACACGATGCTTCTACAAATGAACACGTGGAATATGGAAGTGTTGTTCTATTTCGCAGTTCCGACAGCGCCATGGTTACCGGCGCTCTTTCTGATACCAAAGGGAAATTTCTTATCGATAAAATTAAACCTGGCAAATATTACATCCGGATTCAGTTTATTGGGTACGATAACAAAATAATTCCGAACGTAAATATATCCAATCAAAATGCGGATATAAAGCTTGGTGACATTTCTATTAAACCCAGCTCCTCTTCACTTTCGGGCGTTGTGATAACTTCGCAAAAAGCAATGATCACCAATAACCTGGATAAAAAAGTTATAACGGTTGATAAAAATATGGCTATAGGCGGAGGAACGGCAACCGATGTAATGGAAAATGTACCTTCGGTATCCGTTGATGCTGACGGCAATGTAAGTCTTCGCGGTAACCCGAATATAACTCTTTTGATTGACGGAAAACCCTCAAGCCAGACCGGGGTTTCAGCCAGCGATGTGCTAAACCAGATACCTGCAAATGCTATCGAAAGCGTTGAAGTAATCACCAATCCTTCAGTCAGGTATGATCCCGACGGAACAACCGGTATCATAAATATTGTATTAAAAAAGAAAGCGCTGCAGGGCTTCAGCGGAATTATTTCAGGAAATGCCGGAACAGGCGACAAATACAACGGATCTCTCAACCTGAATTACCGTCAGAAAAAATTTAATGTTTTTGTTGGAGCTGATGCCCGCATGAACCATATGAAAACATCCATGGAAAGCACCCGGACAACTACTTTTGGAGATGTTGTAAGTGTACTGAAGCAATCACAATCCGGCGCTATGGATCGTAATATGTACAGCCTGAGCGGAGGCATTGATTATTATATCGATACACGTAATACGCTCACCCTGGGAGTGGTTAACCGCAACATGGCTTTTAACTCCGAAGGCACCACTCAGAATAGCAATTATAACCGAATTACAAACGGGGCTGACTCTCTTCTCCGCTATTTTGAAAGAACAAGTGTAAGTGACCGCAGTGTAAATGCCTTTGATTATACGCTTTCCTACAAACATCTTTTCCCACAGAAAGGAAGAGAATATACAAATGACATCATTTTCAGTTCTAACTCTATGGACAACGGAACTAATATCGTTCAACAAGATTATATTAACCTGGGTTTAGCTCCTGTAGGGACTGCTCTGCAGCAAAAAAATACGGCGTTAAACACAAACAAGTCATTAACATTTCAGGGAAATTACGTTTATCCAATGAATGAAAATGGCAGGATTGAAGCAGGTTACAAGGCTGCTTTCCGGGATATGACTATGAGCTACGATTATAGCAATTTAGATGGTAACGATTGGGTAAGCCAGGATGTTCTGAAGAACCAGTACGATTATTTTGATCAATTATACGCTGTGTATGGAATCTATGGCAATTCAATCGGTAAATTAAAATACCAGGCAGGTTTGCGTTTCGAACAGGTTTGGACAACCTCTAAGGTATCTCAAACCAGTACTAATACAAAGACCGATTACAATAGCTCCTATTCCAGTTTATACCCGTCGCTTCATACCCAATATGACCTGGGAAAGGAACGCGAATTGCAATTCAGCTATAGCAGGCGTGTTCAAAGACCTTCGCCACGGGAACTGAATCCTTATGTCGATTTTACGGATTCATTAAATATTGAAAAAGGCAATCCGGCTTTAAAACCTGAATATGCAAATTCTCTAGAACTTGGAATTCAGAAATACTGGAAAAGCAGTTCTTTGACCACAAACGTTTTTTACAACCGCACTAAAGATGTGGTAGAAGATATCAGCCAGCTGCAGGAAAATGGGGTAACTCTTACAATGCCGATGAATATTAACACCAGCACTAAATATGGCATGGAGTTGATAGGTTCAGCCAGCCCTAAAAAATGGGTAAAGATAAACGCGAATGTTTCCTTTTTCAGGGATGTGATGAGCGCACTGCCTGAATACAATATTGAAGGTTCCAAACTATTCTCGTGGAATACACGGCTGAATCTGGCCTTTATCCCATGGAAAGATGCCTCGTTTCAGTTGATTGCCAATTATAACGCGCCAACCCGTTCAGTGCAGGAATATCATAAGGAACAGTATTATGCTGATGCCTCTTTCAGGCAGGATTTATTGAAAAACAAACTTTCCTTTAGCCTTCGTCTGACTGATATTTTCAACACCCGGACTTTCTATGAGACAACAACCGGAAACAATTTTACCACCGATAGCAGGCGCTACCGCGAATCGAGGATATTGTATGCCGGATTACAATTAAAAATCAATAACTATAACAAGAAACTATCGAAAGATACAGGAAATGGGGAGAACGGGGAACAGGACGGATTTTAATTTAGAAAGGATGAGTACTTGAAGTGAATGTACCGTTTTGAGTATCATTAAAAGGTCAATCAATAATCATTCAATGGTGGAGGGTGGGATTCAGGATCAGCGGAGATGGAACAGATTTGATTCAGCGTTGAATTTAGGCTTATTTTATACTTCACATTAACAGTAGCCTTTTCATTTCCCACCATGCATTCATTAGTGATCATGCCTGTCGATTCCGATATCCTGCATTGAAAGAGGATCTTCAACAGGCTCGAGGTGAGTAAAAACCGTAACCGGGGCATCAAAAAGATCACGAATATTTCTTTCAATCTTTTCTACCATATCATGACCTTCCTGTATAGTCAACTTCCCGGGTAAAAGCACATGAAGCGAAACAAACTTCCGCTGGCCGGCCTGCCTGGTCATAAGGGAATGATATTCCAGATTTTGCTCTTTATAGGCATCCAGGGCAGTGGTAATTTTCAACCTTTCATCTTCAGGTATCGAAGAATCGAGCAGCCCCAAAGCTGAACGGCGCATCAGCTGGTAGCCTGTCCATACAATGTTTAATGCTACACCAATAGCGACAACACCATCCAGAACAAGCCATCCGGATATTTTTACAATACCAATCCCTATCAAAACACCAATTGAAGTGTAAACATCAGTCATTAAATGTTTTCCATCGGCTTCGAGCGTAATGGAATGGTTTTTCTTTCCGTTTTTAATCAGAACCAGCCCGACAGCCAGGTTAATAGCTGAAGCACCTAAGGAAACGAGAAGTCCGATTCCCACATTCTCAAGAGGCTGCGGGTGAATAATACGCGGAATAGCTGACCAGATAATGCTGAATGCTGCAAGAACAATTAATCCGCCTTCTATCGCACTGGAAAAATATTCTGCTTTATAATGACCGTAAGCATGTTCCTCATCCGCTGGTTTTTCCGCCAGGGTAATCATAAATAGAGCAACAACGGCGGCTATCAGGTTAACACCCGACTCAAGGGCATCGGAAAACAATCCAACCGACCCGGTAAGAAAATAAGCAAAAAGCTTAAGAGCTATTGTTGCTACTGCAGCAGCAATTGCCAGGTAAATAAATTTTTTCAGTGATTTGGTTTGCATGAGAAAGCATCCTAAATTTTGATTTTTCAAACTTACGACAAATTTCAGTTTGTTTATACTTAACGATTAAGTACAGGCTCATATGTAGCAATTTATATGTAATTTTGCGCCCTCAATAAATGGGTACAAATACCGTCATTCAATTCGGCGCCGAAAATTGTTTATTTCGGATAATGCTCTCTGAATGAATGATTACTCAACCAACAAATCATTAAAACTGACTTTTAAAAATCCCAAATGATAAAACGTGTTTTAAAATTTATTTTTTCGTCACCTATGACGATCATATTGCTTTCAGTTCTTGCTTTAGTGCTGGCGGTGGCTACTTTTATTGAGCAGGTATACGACACTGATACTGCCATGCATATGGTTTATAAGGCAAAATGGTTCGAATTTATTTTTCTGTTACTCATCCTCAACCTGTTCGGGCACATAAAACAGTATAACCTGCTGAGCCGTAAAAAATGGGCAGGATTGCTTTTTCACAGCGCATTCATTATCATAATTATCGGTGCCGGAGTTACCCGTTACTTTGGATTTGAAGGTTCTATGCCCATCCGCGAAGGCGAAACCTCGAATATTATTTACAGTTCCGAACCTTACCTTAAAATATCAATACAGGATGCAGCCAGAAAACTAGAATACGACAAGCCTTTCAACCTTAGCAGTTTCTCTGAAAACTCATTTCATACTGAGTTTGAAACTGAAACCAAAGGCAAAATTGAGATTGATTATAAAGCATATCTGCAAAATGCTGTTCAGCAAATACAGGATAATGTGCCGGATGGGAAAAACATGATTGAACTTATTGTTGCAAGTTCCAATGGCCAGCAAAATCTGTTCATCGAAAACGGAGATGCTAAAACTTCAGGTAATCTCACTGTAGGTTTCAACACAAAAGACAGTGTTAACCTGGTTGAAATAAGTGAAGAAAACGGTGTTCTGCAGTTTGTTTCTCAGTTGGATATTATTGTTGCCGATATGAATATGAAGCCCGAAGATACCATTGCCGGGAACACGAAAACCGATTTCGGGAACGAAAAAATATATGTTGTCAACGGCTCTGTTTTCCATCTTACTGCATTTCATAAAAATGCCAAAACACAATGGGTTGCCGGAACTTCGGAAGAAACAGGAACTGATGTACTGGTAATGGAAGTAACCCTGAACGGCAAAAAGCACGAGGCCAGCATTTTCGGTGGTGCCGGGTACAGGATGAATATGCAAAACTTTACCTTCGGAAATCTGCCGGTGCAGATTGGCTATGGAGAAAAAGCCATTGAATTGCCGTTTTCAATTCAATTGAACGATTTCATCCTCGACCGCTATGCAGGTTCCATGAGCCCTTCATCCTATGCCAGCGAAGTTACGCTGATCGACAACAGGAAGAACCTGAGAGAAAATCACCGGATTTTCATGAACAATGTACTGGATTACAATAAATACAGGTTTTTCCAGTCATCGTATGATCAGGATGAGAAAGGCACAATCTTATCCGTTAACCATGATTATTACGGAACCAAAATAACGTATCTCGGATACCTTTTACTTATTGTTGGTTTTATACTTACATTATTCAATAAAAATTCCCGGTTTTATATGCTCGCCCGCAAGATCAATGAAATAAAGAACAAAAGGAAAGCGGGCACCCTGATATCCGTTTTCCTGATTGGATTCACAATATTATCCTTTGGCCAGCAGTCACCTCAAAAACCGGTTTCACCTGAACATGCTGATAAATTCGGACATCTGCTGAGTCAGACTTTCGACGGCCGTTTTGAGCCGGCACATTCGCTTGCGTATGATGTGATGCACAAAATATCGAGGAAAGATGAGTTTACAATCGATGGCAGAGGCAAAATGAATGCCATGCAGGTAATGATCGATATGTTGCTCTTCCCTGACTTCTGGAAACAGCAGAAAATTGTTTACGTGCGCGAAAAATCGGTCCAGGATGCGATAGGAATAAATACTAAATATGCCTCATTTATGGATTTCTTTACCAGTAACAACGAGTATAAACTTCAGCAGTTTGTTGAAGAAGCATTCCGGAAAAAGCAATCCGAACAAAATAGTTTCGATAAGGAAATTATTAAAGTGGATGAGCGCATGAATATATTTGCAATGACAATCAACGGAAGTATGCTCAGAATATTCCCGGACCAGACTTCAACAAATAATAAATGGATAAGTATTGACGATAAGGTTGCCTCAATGCCACTTTCCGGTTCCATCAGCATTATTAATGAGTACCTGCAACTTAGCCAGTTCAATTACCGGAACATACTTTTTGCCTATGTTACCGAAGCTGCCAATGGAATTAATACAGGTGATTTCAACAAAGCGGATAAAATACTGGGTTTTATAAGCAGTATTCAGAGAACTTCTGCCGGACCGGAACTACTCGCCTCGGATGCAAAGATCAATACTGAGATCCTTTACAACAAACTGCAGATTTTTATAGTGCTCCGGAATTTCTACGCATTGCTAAGTGTGGTTCTGCTGTTGCTTGCCTTTATTGATAACCTACAGGTTAAAAAAAGTAAATTCATTGCATGGAGCCTGAATATTTCTATCGGTCTTCTGGGTTTAGGTTTTGTATACCACACTTTTGGCCTTATTCTCCGCTGGTATCTAACCGGTCATGCTCCATGGAGTAACGGTTACGAATCGTTGTTACTGATTGCCTGGGGCGGTTTGCTTGCCGGATTTTGCTTTGTTCGTTATTCGAAAATCACGCTTGCGGCTACCGCATTGCTGGCTTTCTTCATGCTGATGACAGCCAGTCACAGCAGTTACGATCCGCAATTAACGAATCTTCAACCTGTTTTAAAATCGTATTGGTTAATCATCCATGTGGCTACACTCACAATCAGTTATGGTTTCCTGGGTCTGGCATTCTTTCTCGGGTTAATGAATCTGACAATAAATTTATTTAAAACCAGCCGTAATAAAGTACTTTTAGATCCAATCATAACCGAACTCACCTATATCAACGAAATGAACATCACAGTCGGAATTGTGCTGGCGACCATAGGAACATTCCTGGGCGGCGTATGGGCCAATGAATCGTGGGGCCGATACTGGGGCTGGGATGCAAAGGAAACTTGGGCTCTGATTATTGTGATAGCATACACACTGGTACTTCATATTCGCTTCATACCAAAAATGAGCAGCGCTTACGCTTTTAATGTAGCTTCAGTGCTGGGATTTGGCAGTGTGATCATGACCTTTGTCGGCGTTAACTATTATTTATCCAAAGGAATGCATAGTTATGGGGCTGGTGATACACCTATTTTCCCGCTTTGGGCTTGGGGTATAATTCTTTCGCTGTTTGCGTTAATAGTTGCATCGGGATTAAAGCAGAATTCGCTGGACAAGAATCATAAATAGTTAATAACGAATAGTGAAAAGTGAATAATAAAGATTGCAATAAAAATCCCCGTAACTGAAAGGGAGGGCACTGAAAAACTACTGACTGATAAATTAATGGCTTGTACAATTATGTTTGTACAAGCCATTTTCCTTGCAATATTTTAAAAGCAATAAACTCTTTGTCGCAAATAAGCAATTCGCAGAACGTTAATTTGCTAATTCTATAAGTTTTTTTATCCCATTTTCTTTGAAGGGACTTTTTCATTGCCCTCCTGAAAAGTGGCGGGGATTTTTTTATTGTTGAAACTAATAGGCTGACTATAAATCAGACACTCAAGTTAGCCGTCGTATCAGTTAAAAAGTTCCTTTCAGCGCATATAAAACTGAAATCGGCAAAAAAGTGAACTTTCATTTTATTTTTGATAACAAATATCTATATATTTATTTATTTGTATATTTACATACTAATAGGTGATTACATTCATTTCTAAGTAAATGAAATTTATTATCAGTGTTGATCTTAAAGTAAAACTCTGGGCTACTGGAAATTCTGATACACACATCTACAGCCCTTAGCATCAGTCCTTCGCAATTGAAAAACGACACTCCGAATCTGTAATTAAAGTGATCTGTTTAAGGCTAAGAATATTAATGAATGAAACTACTCGGACTTCCAACTATGTAATCAAATCAATAAAAAATAAATAACTATGAAAAAAAGTCTATCGGTTGCATTAAGTCTATCTCTGATTTTCTTTACCGGAAGATCCTTTGCACAAACATGGGAATTGTTCGATTTATTTACTGCTAAAGTGCCTGACCCAAGCAGCATGCCCAGGTATTTTACCGAGTATAACGGGAAAATGTACTTTGCGGCTTACGATAATGTAAATGGCGAAGAATTATGGGTATCTGACGGAACTCAAGCCGGAACACAAGTCTTAAAAGACATCAGGCCAGGAACAGGCAGTTCCAATCCTGCGCAATTTATTATTTTTAAAAACCGGCTTTTCTTTAATGCCCGTGATGGCTCTCGTGGTGAAGAAATCTGGGTTACGGACGGCACTCCTGAAGGTACCCAGCTTTTTAAAGATATCAATGCAGGATCATCAGATTCCAAACCTGGTGACTTTAATATTTTAAATGGTAAACTATATTTTGGCGCAACCGATGGTATAAACGGATATGAGCTTTGGTCTTCGGACGGAACCCCGGATGGAACAAGTATGTTTTACAGCTTTATTGCAGGGATTGCCGGAGGATACAATGGCCTCGAATCAATAACTTTTGGTAATAAACTTTTATTCGTTGCAAAAGGGATACAAGGTTACGAACCATGGATAACGGACGGAACTGTTCCCGGAACATTTCAATTAATGGACATTTATGCCGGCAGCAATCCATCCGATCCGGCACTTTTTTACGCTGTGGGCGATACCATGGTATATTTTGTTGCACGATCGGCTGCTGAAGGCAAAGAACTCTATGTAACAAAAGGAACAATTGCCGGAACAAAATTGCTTAAGGCCACAAGACCGGGAACATCCAACGGTTCACCTAAAAACTTTATAGCTTATAATGGCAGTGTTTTCTTCAGGGCTGATGATGGCGTTAATGGAACTGAATTGTGGGTAACCGTTGGAACAACAGAAGGAACCCGTATTTTTATGGATATTGAACCCGGCACCGGAAGCAGCCACAATGGATATACTGATCCTCACGATGAAGATATGTATGTTTTTAACGAAAAATTATATTTCAGCGCAAACCAGACACCTTATGGAGATGAATTATGGGTTTCGGACGGAACTGTTTCCGGAACATCAATGTTAAAAGATATTCGTTCTGGCACATTTGGAAGTACCGCTGTCTATTTCAAAGCTTACCACGACAACCTGTACTTCCGGGCAAGTGATGGCACCTTTGACAATCAGCTCTGGAGGACGGATGGTACCGATGCGGGCACAATGAGAATGGTCTGTGATTCCACATCCGGCTACTATCCATTGAATTCCACTTATGAGTATATCGTTTTTCAGGATGCTCTTTGGTTTCGCAGCACCTTTGCAAAAACGGCAGGAAATGAACTTTGGAAATATAGTGATGGTCCATCAGTCGGAATTAAACATACAACCGCTAAAACTGCATCATTAAAAGTATATCCAAATCCAGGTAAAGGAATGATTACCATTGAATTGAATTCTATTCCTACCAATAAGTCATTTGCCATTATGGATTTGCAAGGCAGGCAAGTCATGACTGGCAGCATAACAGGGAAAAGCACTTCCATTGATATATCGCGAATACCAGCAGGTTTGTATTTTTTAGACTTCGGTAGTGAAAATCAGAAAATTCAGATAATCAAATGAAATGACCAGAGGTAAAGAGAAAAAAGCCAGGAGAAGGAATACGGTAATAAGGTGTAATGAGACGGTTGTTTGGGAAAATGTATAATTCAAATCTGCGGTATAAGGCAATAAATTGCACTATGCTGGCTGTTTGCACTACTCTTCTCAGCCTACCTTCTCTTTTGCTCTATCCCAGTAAACATCCATTTCAGCTAAATTCATTTTATGCAGATCTTTACCATCGGCATTTACAGCTTTTTCGAGATGTTTAAAGCGGCTGATAAACCTTCGGTTAGTACGTTCGAGGGCTGTTTCGGGATTTACATCAATAAACCGGGCATAATTGATTAAGGCAAACATCAAATCGCCAAATTCGTCTTCAGTACGATCTTTGTCATGCCCATTGTTGAGTTCGTGTTTCAACTCTGCAATTTCCTCTTCCACTTTTTCCCAAACCTGTGTTACATTATCCCAATCAAATCCAACCCCGCGGACTTTATCCTGAATACGGTACGCTTTTACCATTGCAGGCAACGACATAGGAACGCCTTCGAGCACCGATTCACGGCCTTCGGTTAGTTTTATCTTTTCCCAGTTGTCCTTCACATCCGTAGCATTGGCAACTTTTACATCACTATAAATATGTGGATGACGGCTGATCAACTTTTCATTTATTCCTTTCAGCACATCGGCAATACCAAAAGAACCGGCTTCTTCGCCCAGTTTGGCATAAAACACAATATGAAGCATCATGTCGCCCAGTTCTTTACGGATTTCGTCCAGGTTCTTTTCGAGGATGGCATCCGATAGCTCGTAAGTTTCTTCAATGGTGAGATGTCGTAATGAGTCAAAAGTCTGTTCTTTATCCCATGGGCATTGCGCCCTGAGTTCGTCCATTATTTTCAGCAGCCGCTCAAATTCTATCAGTCGTTGATCCATTGTATATATTTTTGGTAAAGGTACGGAATGTATAAAAGCCCGCCGCTTATGGTTGATAACTCTCCCTGAGGGAACTAGGAAATGGTTAATGGAAAATAGAAAATAGTCTCCACAAAATCGTAATACTGAAATCAAAGAACTTGGCCGTAAGATGAAAAGTGCAAGTATAAAAAGAATAAGACTGATTTTGCAGTCTTATTCTAAATTCCAAGAAACCATCACATTTCACTTTTTAATCTATGCCTTTTGAATTACTTTTCGCAAAACGCCAAAGCCCCGCCGAAGCAGGGCTTTGAAACAAAATATATTTGATTGGGTTGTAGCTTAGTACATTCCGCCCATACCACCCATACCAGGATTTGGCATAGCTGGCTCTTTATCGTCTTTTGCTTCGAAGATCACACACTCAGTAGTGAGTAACATTCCGGCAATTGAAGCTGCATTTTCCAGAGCTACGCGGGCTACCTTTGTAGGATCGATAACACCTGAGGAATAAAGGTTTTCGTAAACTTCGGTACGTGCGTTGAATCCGAAATCGTCTTTACCATCTTTAACTTTTTGAACGATAATTGAACCTTCAAGACCTGCGTTAGCAACAATCTGGCGAAGTGGTTCTTCGAGAGCGCGTTTCACGATCTTGATACCTAATTCTTCGTCCTGGTTGTCGGTCTTTACGTTTTCCAATACTGTAATAGCACGGATGTAAGCAACACCACCCCCAGGGATAGTTCCTTCTTCGATAGCTGCGCGGGTAGCATGTAAAGCGTCAACGAAACGATCTTTCTTTTCTTTCATTTCGATTTCGCTGGCTGCGCCAACATAGATAACCGCAACACCACCGCTTAATTTAGCAAGACGTTCCTGAAGTTTCTCACGATCGTAATCCGATGTGGTAGTTTCGATCTGTGCTTTGATCTGGCTGACACGTGCTACAATACCTTCTTTTGCGCCTTTACCGCTGACAATAGTAGTATTGTCCTTATCAATATTGATTTTTTCAGCTTGTCCGAGGTAGCTCAGGTCAGCATCTTCCAAACGGTATCCTTGTTCTTCTGAAATAACAGTTCCACCGGTTAAGATAGCGATGTCCTGAAGCATTTCCTTACGGCGATCGCCAAAACCAGGAGCTTTTACAGCAACAATCTTGAGTGAGCCACGGATTTTATTTACAACCAATGTTGCAAGAGCTTCCCCGTCAACATCTTCAGCAATAATAAGTAAAGGACGGCCAGTTTGAACCGCTTTTTCCAGTACCGGAAGTAAATCCTTCATGCTGCTGATCTTTTTGTCGTGGATCAGGATTAACGGATTTTCGAAAACAACTTCCATTTTTTCTGCATCGGTAACAAAGTAAGGTGAAATATATCCACGGTCGAATTGCATACCTTCAACAACCTTTACAGTTGTTTCAATACCTTTAGCTTCTTCAATAGTGATAACACCTTCTTTGGAAACTTTTTCCATAGCTTCAGCTAACAATTTACCAATGGTTTGGTCGTTGTTTGCCGAAACTGTTGCAATCTGCTGAATTTTTTCGATGCTTTCACCAACTGCTACTGATTGTCTTTTCAAATCAGCAACAACAAGAGCAACAGCTTTTTCAATACCACGTTTCAAATCCATAGGATTTGCACCTGCAGTAACGTTTTTCAAACCGGTTGTGATAATGGATTGAGCAAGAACGGTAGCAGTAGTTGTTCCGTCACCAGCTACATCAGCAGTTTTGGAAGCCACTTCTTTCACCATCTGAGCACCCATATTTTCAACAGGGTCTTTCATTTCAACTTCTTTGGCTACAGTAACACCATCCTTAGTGATCTGAGGTGCGCCATAAGTTTTTTCAATAATCACATTACGACCTTTTGGGCCGAGGGTAACTTTAACCGCATTAGCCAAAGCATCAACCCCTTTTTTCATTCGGTCGCGTGCTTCGCTTTCAAATAATATTTCTTTGCCTTTCATCTCTGAAGTATTTTTTATGTTAATAATTATATAACAGCCAGAATATCACTTTCGCGCATAATCAGATAATCTTTGCCTTCAACGGTTATCTCAGTGCCTGAATACTTGCCGTATAACACCTGGTCACCAACTTTTACTGTGAGTGGCTCATCTTTTTTACCATTTCCGATGGCTACAACTATGCCCTTCTGTGGTTTTTCTTTAGCGGTGTCGGGTATGATGATACCACCTGCTGTTTTTTGTTCGGCTGCTGCCGGCTCAACCAATACTCGGTCGGCCAAAGGCTTTACATTTACCTGTGCCATGTTTTTGAATTAATTTTTATGTTAAACGATTAAATAATTTTAGATTGATGATGACTCTATAGTCATAATTCGTGCCAAACTTATAAATGGCAGTAGTTTGCACCTTTGTTGCATGTTATGCAAAATACTGATTTTAAATATATTGACAAGAGAATGGATGCGAATTGAGCCAATAATAAAGCGCTATAAATTCACATAAAAAAAAGGATGTCAGAATGCACGTGACATTCTGACATCCTATAAAATATTTTAATAGTATCTCTACTTCTCTTCTTTAGGAGGAGCCTGGAAATCCTGAACCGGCTGAGCAGTTTCATCAATATTCTGACGAAGTTCAGTATCAGCTTTACCCGACTTGCCTGTACCACGAGGAATAACAACTATCGAAAACAAACAAAGCGCAAACATTGCTATTGCTAATCCCCAGGTAAATTTTTCAAGAAAATCGGCAGTCTTACGAACACCCATATACTGGTTGGATGATGAAAAATTCGATGCCAATCCACCACCTTTTGAGTTTTGAACCAAAACAACCAGGATCATGAGCACACAAGCGATCAGGATCAAAACAGAAACAAAAATAAAAGCATTCATACTCGTTTGATTTTTATGTATTTATAAATGTGTTACTTAAGCTTATTTGTAATTTCATTAATTCGGGCTGCAAAGTAACTACTTTTTTCGGGAATAAGCAACATGAGTTTTTCATAAATTTTTATTGCCATTGCATTTAGCCCTTGTTGTTCATAAATCTTTGCCAATGTTTCACTTACCATATCTTCAGGAACGTTAGCACTTTGCCGGGCAATTTCTTCGGGATTAAAGAATTCATGTTTTGGTGCACTAATCCTGGGTTCTTCACGAATAAACCGTTCAACCAATTCATTACGAGCTGTGACTTTCTTGTCTGTAATCTCATTTAATTCCGAATTCGCACCAGGCAGACCTTTATCGGGATCTTCCGATTCGGTTATCTGAACCGTGCTTAGTCTCATAAAGATATTGTCGATCAACGGATTGTGAATTACAACCAATGGTTGTTCATTCCGCACCTCCACAGGAATTTTGATGTCCATTTCACCAGTCAAATTTGCTTCAACCTCTGCTTTAGAAGAATCGTTTTCTTCATCACTCGCTATATCTATAATTTTCATATCACTTATTTCGGCAGATTCTGTATTCTTAAGTTGATCTGCAGGAGTTTCAACAAGTGTTTCATTTAAAATTTCTTCTTTATTTTCTATCGTTTCAAGATGTTTACCAGCAGATTCATTCCCGGATGCTAAATTCGGAGTTTCTGTTTGCTGCTTTGGATGTAATTCAATTTCAGGAGCAGTATAAGATATTTCAGGATTCCCTTCAATAAGACTTTTCAGTTTCTTCCTGTCGCCGGCATAAGCAGCAGCCAGGCGGAGCGAGAGTGGATATGCTTCGCTTTGGATATTGTATAGATTCCTTGCCAGCAACATCCGGGCAACCTGAAAATAAGGAAATTCTTCAACCATAATCGATAATTCGCGCACTGTCTGGGTATTCAGCAGAGTCGGATCATTCAAATATTTGTTAAAGGTTTCAGGTTTCATTGGGTTTGAATAATTGGAATTAAGCGGAAATTAATAGGTCATTCGGTGGTCATTCGGTGGTTGTTGAACAAGACTTTGGAGATGCGGTGAGCTTTTTAGTGGTCATTCGGTTGTTGTTGAACAAGGGAATGGAGAAAATTTGAGTTTTTGAGTTGTCATTCAGTGGTCATTCGGTTGTTGTTGAACAAGACTTTGGAGATGCGGTGAGCTTTTTAGTGGTCATTCGGTTGTTGTTGAACAAGACTTTGGAGATGCAGTGAGTTTTTAGTGGTCATTCGGTTGTTGTTGAACGAGGGAATGGAGAAAAATTGAGTTTTTGAGTTGTCATTCGGTGGTCATTTGGTTGTTGTTGAACAAGACTTTGGAGATGCGGTGAGCTTTTT
>CAIRMR010000049.1 GCA_903879715.1 uncultured Bacteroidales bacterium | reverse complement strand
CTTTATTGGCGGGTAAACCAAAAAGGACTAGAATATGCTGAAAAAGGAATAAAAAAGTATGAAGAACAAATAATGATTCAAAAACTAAAAACTGTCATGAAACTAGCTAATGAACTAGATTTGAAAGTGTCTCATAGCCAGTGATTTACAAAATTCTGTCATTGGTAGCAAAGCGAAGCAACACTGTCATTGCGAGTGAAACGAAGCAACACTCTTCACTATTCACTCTTCACTCTTCACTCTTCACTTAAATAATGCTCTTTAATTCAGTCCACTTCGCCCTCTTTTTCATAGTGGTTACTACCCTCTACTTCATCCTGCCGCATAAGTAGGACTTATATTGATCAGGAAATACTTGTAGTAAAACAGTTAAAATTGATTTTTTCGATGAAACGAACATGACAAAATCAGCCAATTTTGACACACAGGCGGATGATATTATTTTGTCATGGAGTTCCATGTGACCCGTAAAAAATACCTGCGAAGCAAGCATTAATACCGCTGAAAATAAGCAATGAATTAATAAATAATGACACATGAAACAAGGTGAAATTGTAATATATAAAGCATTTGACAGCACTGAATTTCAAATTGAAGTTAGGGTTGAAAATGAAACCGTCTGGCTTAATCGGCATCAAATTGCATTATTGTTTGATAGAGATGTTAAAACTATAGGCAAACACATTTCAAATGTTCTTAAAGAAGAGTTGCGTTCAGTTTCAGTTGTCGCAAATTATGCGACAACTGCATCTGATGGAAAAGTTTATCAGGTTGAGTTCTATAATTTAGATATGATTATTTCTGTCGGATATAGAGTAAAATCGCTTCGGGGAATTCAATTCAGAATATGGGCTAACAAAGTATTGAAAGAATATCTTTTAAAGGGTCATGCAGTCAATTATCGCCTGGAAAAGATTGAAAACGATGTTTATCACTTAAAAAGCAAAATAGATGACATTGATTTTCAGATCAAAACCAATCTACCCCCTTCAGAAGGTATTTTCTTCGACGGACAAATCTTCGATGCATACCTGTTTGTATCGGATATTATCAAGTCAGCATCCAAATCAATTATACTGATTGATAATTATGTGGACGAAAGCGTTCTGCTTCTGATGTCAAAAAGAAATTCAAATGTTGAAGCTACAATATATACGGCAAATGTTTCGGCACAATTTAAACTGGATTTGAAAAAATTTAATGCTCAATACCCCAATGTTGAAGTTAAAACGTTTACTAAATCACACGACCGTTTTCTGATAATTGATAATGACATCGTTTATCACATTGGAGCCTCATTGAAGGATCTGGGTAAAAAGTGGTTTGCCTTTTCCAAAATCGGACTCGACGCTCTTGATATGATAGATAAATTGTCCGAAAAATAAGGCCTAATAAAGATAAACCCACTTTTTACTTTTCACTTTCAAAACTCTTCACTTTTCACTTTTCACGCTTCGGCTGGCTTCGCCTGGCTTCGCCTCGGCTCAGCCGCCTCCGCTCAGCCGCCTCCGCTCAGCGCTCTTTACTGTCATTGCGAGCAAAGCAAAGCAACACTATTCACTCCCTCAAACCCTATATGTAATTTTATTTTACTTTCCCACTAAAGTTAAACTAATGAATATCAGCAATTTTGCATTTTGTGAATAAAATTATGCGATTTTATTGCTAAACTTAGCATAATACGAGTAATT
>CAIRMR010000048.1 GCA_903879715.1 uncultured Bacteroidales bacterium | reverse complement strand
CCCCCATGGAGAGTTTCTGGGATATCCTGAAGAACGAACAGGTCCATCGATAACCGACAAATAAGGCAGGCCGAGCTCGGGTTTCTTTCTCCCGCCCCATTTTGAGTAATGATTCCATGAAAAAAACTGACAGTATGAATCATTAATATAACAAAACAGTAATTATTGCTTGACTTTTTCATCTATACGGACTAGATTACCGCTAGCTCCTTTAACATGTGTAAAAGGAGTTAATAAGCCGTCTTTTTCTTTGAGGCGGCTTCAGCCGTTTTATGGTATTTCGCTCCCGTACGTCTCGTACTCCTTCATCAGTTTTTTCTTACGATGCGGCCGGCGGCCGGGTTACCTCGAACGCAGTCCATAGCAGCACAAACTCCTTTCGAACTGCAAGCACAACAAGGTAATCGACCTCTTCCAGCCAAATGTGAATTCTATTCTCGTTCTTTTTGACGCATACCCAAGACTTTACCTTTGGATCGTTCTCATGTTCGAGAACTGGCTTCGGCCATCGTATTCGTTCGCATCGCCTGAAATCGGGGATTCTATTTTCTTCGTCCTTGCCTTGTGTCACCGGATGACATTTCATCGTGAGCCGTTTCCCATCACCTCGCGGGAAAAGTCGGACATGTTGTTGCAGAGAACATCATGCAGTTTTTTACTCTTTCTTGCTCCCCTTGTGTCTTTAATGTCCAGATAGATCCTGTATCGAGCCTCCGGCCGTGGGATGGCCTTGAGCATATTGAAGTACATTTTATAATACCAGATGTCGTGGTCTTGGCCGGGAATGGCATCGTGTCTCAACTTTTTCTTGTCCGGTACGATCAGCGCCCGGAAATGAAGATTATCTTCATCAAAGAAAGAGTCAATAAGATTGAGATATAGGTCCTTCTTTGCAGGTGATACCTTGCTCCACTTCACCTCAAATGGTGACGGCATGCCATGCTTTTTCTTGATTTCCCTCAGACGTATTGCGATTTCCCGTGTCTTATCCAATGGACACCAAACGGCGCCCAGCACCATAATTTTCTGCCCATCGTTTTCCAGATGACACGATTCGTCACAGTAAATGTTGAATATTTTAATTATGTTGTGTCCCACTTTGATTTACCTTCCCCTGCTGCCTTAAATTGGTGTATATTCCCCCCAATCCACTATTGGGAACGCTTTGATTACCGAATCAAGGAAGTCTTCACGCTTCGATGTCCCAAAGGTAGTATCTTTGTACCACTCTTTCAATGGATCTTCCAGATTAATTCAGAGGGATATGTTGTATGAGATTGACAATGCTTTCTTTTCCGTTCGGTTGGCAGTTTTTTCTGGTGGTTACAAGTATATTTTTTGAGGTAAGGATATCAGGAAGTCGGACACCGATAGCCTGAAGGAGTTTTTGCATATCACACTAGGTTGAGGTATTTCTTTGTAAACGACATTGCCGATCCTAATATTCACTCTCAGCAAGGACTAAAGTTTATCAATGCCCTCCGCAATCGTAATGTCCAAATCCCGCCAACAACGATAAAATTTTCTCTCTCAACTTTCGTAGGGGGGGAAATACTTGTAACATAAGATTGTATGATTAGTATTAAAGCGTCAGAAGGTGTGATAGATGAGTTTTGTTCCTCAACAAAATCCCATCAACGCTCGAGGTGACGCCATGAGCCAGATTGTATCAGACATCGTTAACTGTGAACAGCAGATTCATCAGTTCTTTCAAAATCAGAAAATAGGCGGTCTGTTAAAGCGCAGCAACATCAACAAATGGAGAAGGGGGGTTCTCCTGTTGTAGTGTTCCGGGTCTTGTTCACTCTGGTCTTCACTGGAAAGAACCTGTTACGCACGATGACAGCAGACAAATGCTGCGGCATCGCCAATGGGTATGGATCGATTTTTCAACTCGATCCATACCCATTGGCGCAGATTCCTTCTGTAGTTAAGCTCCGGCGCCGCTAACATGTTATTGGTCATACCAATGATCATTGAGCCAAACAATGGTCTGAATTCCATGAACAATCAACGAAAAATGACACAAAAACGGACAATTTCGTAGATGAAACAACAAGAATCAGGTTCAATGATTTAATCTCTCAGGGTTAATTCCCCGAAGCTTGCTTCGTTCCCTGTGTTTTTAGATACCCCGCAGCAAGCTGCGGGGTAGTTTATTGGTCCGTATCCCGGACACTGATGAATCGTTTTGACAACATGACATCAAATATGCTTTACTTAAACACACTAGCGCAGAAACAGGCTGCGGTATGGACATCACAACTTGGGGCATCTTCGGCACTTGTAAAACCCTGTGCCCTGTCTCAAGAACCAAAGCCACATGTTACGTTTACCGATGGACGTACTTTTATTGCCTTCAAGAAGATGCAGGACAATTTGGATTGTTTTCATACGTATAATTTCGTCGTACATGATAATAATTATGGTGGCTGATCATATTGTATCGAAATCGTAAGTTTATTGTGAATAATCTCATGTTCCCAGTGCTTGTGTAACGCATTGAAATCTATGGATTGAGGTTTTTACCGGAATGACGACTTTTTACGAGTTCATCAATATTGGGTGGTGTGAGTTTAGCGGTGTCTCTGTGTGTATCCTTGGTATAGTATCACGTAACGTGTTAACTAGGAAATATTATGGTGCAGCGAGGGGGGTATCAAAATGAATAAATTATTTTTTGTGTTTTTGTCCATGCTTTTCAGCATTGCACTTACGGCTTCGGCATATGCGGCAGGCTTTGCTCTATACGAGCCAAGTGCCAGAGCAAATGCCTTGGGAGGTGCAACGATTGCGCAAGGGGGAGATCCGTCTGTTCTGTTTTCCAATCCAGCAGCGATGGCTCGGCTACCAGGACTTCAAGTTGGGTTCAGTAGTATTATGCTTCAGCCGAAGAGTTATATTATAACTTCTGGTACTCCTCCTCTGTTTTCAGAGGAGGAACCAGTATCTAAAACCAGCATGGATGATCATATTTTTGTGGTGCCCAGTACCTACATAACTTATCAAGCCACCGATAAGCTATGGCTTGGCTTGGGTACATTCTCCAGATTCGGCCTCGGAACGGAATTTTCTCAAGCATGGCCGGGCAGATGTAGTTCATATTATTCAAAAGCAACGAGTTTCGAGGTTAACCCCAATATAGCCTACCGATTCACGGATAAACTTTCGTTGTCTGCCGGTGTTTCTGCCATGTATTTCGATATCAGAATGCAGAAGAAAATTCCCGGTGCTCTTCTTCCTTGGCCTGTCAATGATAACAATGAAATTGATCAACAATTCAAGGGTAATTCCACTGGATACGGTTGGAACCTAGGTCTACATTATCAAGCAACTGACCGGATAGCGATTGGTCTCGGCTATCGCAGCCGGGTATTACAGCAGGTGAACGGTGGTGTGCACTTCTCTGGTATGACCAGTAACAATTGGGGCACTAGGTTTCTCACAGGTGATCAAATCTCGCATATACCGTCTGACGTGTATGCTAAGGGTGAAGTCACACTACCCGATGAACTGTTTTTGGGTGTTTCTTTTAAGCCAGCCAAGCGTTTAACTTGGGAAATCGGTGGCGTTAGGTACGGTTGGAGCTCCTATGAAAGACTTCGTATCGATCTTGCGCGTCCAGTTGGGACAAAACGAGCTGTAGTTATCGATAAAAACTGGGTCGATACTTGGAGGTTCCAGACTGGTGTGGAATATAATGTGAACGATTATATTGATTTAAGATTTAGCTATGTATACGACAAGAACCCCGTTCCCGATGAAACAATAGATTTCGTTTTGCCTGATTCCGACAGAAATATCTTTGGTATTGGTGTGGGTTTTCATGGAGGACGCTGGAGTATGGATTTG